>JAMFTA010000148.1 GCA_026225565.1 Caulobacter sp.
GGTTCGTGTAGCCGAGCGTGCCGTAATATTCGGTGGGCATGTACCAGGCGCCGCTGCTGGCGGCGGGGGCGGATTGATCCGCGGACTGGGCGAACACCGGCGCGGCGAAGGCGGACAAGGCCAATGCGGCGGCGGCCGTAGCAATAAGCGTCTTCATAACAATACTCCACATTCAACATGCCACCCCACACTAGCAATGTCCCAAATACGTCTGCCGTTCCTCAGGTACAATATCACAGTTCTGACTTACAATATGGTGCGGCGCCAAAGCCACAACTTAACTGACACTATGTCTGAATTCCGCCTTTATTGATTTTATCGTGTCAATAATACGCCCTTACCTCGATGATGATGACACGCCGACGCCCAGTGTATGGCCATCGAGGTGTAGGCCGCCGCCAACTCGTCCGCGCCGCGCTTAGCCCGTTCCAGGCGCGGCAAAACCCCTCTATTGTGGGCGCAAGCATCGTAAAGAGCCGCCGGCGCCTATTTATCGGCGCCGAAGCGGCCTCATAGGGATCAGCAGCTTGCGTCACGCCGTCATCGCCGCCACCGGCCTCTACACCCCGCCCAACGCCCTTTCCAACGAGGAGTTGGTCGAGACCTTCAACACCTATGTGGCCCGCTTCAACGCCGACCACGCCGAGGCCATCGCGGCGGGCGAGGTGACCGCTCTCGCCCCCTCCTCGCCGGAGTTCATCCTCAAGGCCTCGGGCATCAAGTCGCGCTTCGTCATGGACAAGTCCGGCCTGATCGACCCAGAGGTGTTGCGTCCGGCGATCCCCGAGCGCTCCAACGAGGAGCTGTCGGTTTTGGCCGAGATGGCGGTGACCGCCGCCCGCCAAGCCATCGCGCGCTGGGGCAAGCCGGTGAGCGAGATCGGCGCCGTGCTCTGCGCCGCCTCCAATATGCAGCGCCCCTATCCGGCCATGGCCATCGAGGTGCAGCAGGCCCTGGGCATCGAGGGCTTCGCCTTCGATATGAATGTCGCCTGTTCCTCGGCCACTTTCGGCATCAAGACGGCGGCGGATTTCATCAGGAGCGATCCCGCTAAGGCCATATTGATGGTCAACCCGGAGGTCTGCTCGGGGCACCTGAACTTCCGCGACCGGGACAGCCACTTCATCTTCGGCGACGTAGCCACCGCCGTGATCGTGGAGGGCGCCGAGCGCGCCGGCCCGGGCGGCTGGGACATCCTCGGAACCCGACTGAAAACCGAATTCTCCAACAATATCAGGAATAACTTCGGCTTCCTCAACCGCGCCGCGCCGGAGGGCGCAAACGCCCGAGACAAGCTCTTCGTGCAGGAAGGGCGCAAGGTGTTTCGCGAGGTGACCCCCATGGTCTCGGCCATGATCGCCGAGCACGCCTCAGACCTCGGCATCGACCCCCACGGGCTGAAGCGCCTGTGGCTGCATCAGGCCAACATCAATATGAACGACATGATCGCCAAGAAGGTGCTGGGCCGCGACCCGACGCCGGAAGAGAATGTGATCATCCTGGACGACTATGCCAACACCTCCTCCGCCGGCTCGATCATCGCCTTCCACCTGCATTCCGACGACCTGGCGGCGGGGGATCTCGGGCTGATCTGCTCGTTCGGCGCGGGCTATTCGGCGGGCACGGTGTTTGTGAAGAAGCGCTGAGCGACGCCTTAGGCTCGGTTCGGCTCCAAGACCGTCGCTCGCCTGGCTATGGGCCTGGCCCTCTTTTTTCTGGCCTCATTTTTATTTGGGGCGTCGCGCCACGACCGACACCTCAATCCGGCGCACGCCGAGCTGGAAGCTGCGGCTTAAGCGCCCGGTCGTTGCCGCTCCGCAACTAATTTCAAAGCTGAAATATACCTCCGGTTGACGCTTTTCGATCTACGCTAAATCGGATGCAGTTGGCCGTTGGACATGACGAATCATAGGATGAGCGTCGATTTTACGCGCCGGACCAGCGCCCTTTTAGGGGAAGATCGAATCCTCTACGCCCTGATCGTAGCTTACGTACTTTGTACATCCATCGTACTAGCGATCTTGTCGCGTGACGTATGGCGCTCACTTTCACTCTATTTCGGCAGCTGGCTGCTCATGGCGTTCGACGCCCTGCTAACCTATATCGCAGTGCGGCTGTTCTGGGACATCGTCCGATCCCGCCGCATCTGCGCACCCATTTCCCTGGCGGAGCGGATGGGCCGAATCGTGACTCCGCAGCTGGTGGCGAACAGCCTCCTCTATGTGGCCATCACCATCTACTTTGGCGCCTTCACCGGGTTGAAATGCACGTTCCCGCTGATCCGCCCCTTCTATTTCGACGCGTTTCTGTCCCAGTGGGGCCGGACGATCCACCGTGGGATGCTGTGGCCCTTCCTGCACGCCCTGTTCGACGGGCGGTGGCGGAACGAGTTCGTCTTCTTCAGCTACTATGTCGCCTGGCCCGTGATCCTGATGTTCAGCCCGCTCGCGGCGGCGTTTCTGAAGGACCGCGTGCTGCGTCAGCGGTATCTCCTCTGTTTCGTGTTGTCGTGGATCCTTTTGGGCACCATCGCCGCGCTGATCTTCATGTCCGCCGGCCCCATCTTCTACGGGCGTGTAACCGGAGATACGCACCGTTACCTGACGATGCAGAGCTATCTGCAAAGTCATGGCATGACCTGGGGCGCGCAGCACCTGTGGGACGTCTATCGACGCAGCGCCATCGAGCCGGGCGCCGGCATCTCGGACTTTCCCAGTATGCATGTGGCCATCTCCACCCTCGCCACCTGCTTCGCCTGGTCTCTGCATCGCTGGCTCGGCGTGGCTATGACGGTCTTCACGGCGCTCATCGTGCTGAGTTCGGCCTACCTCGGCTGGCATTTTATGGTGGGCGACTACGTGGTCGTCCCCACCGTGGTCGGACTGTGGTGGTCCACAGCGCCGGGCCGGTTCAGCGTGCTCGCCCGATTCCTACAAGGATATCGCGCTGGAGTCCGCCCATGGCCTTGGCCCTATGCTGGCGGAATAGCCCAATGGAGCAACGCCGAACAAGGTTCAACTAGGCAGACTATCCACCGCCAGGACCAGTGAGACGGCAAAAACGGATCAAGCACTCTTAGGAGCTTGAAACGCCGGTCCGCCCCGCATCCAAAGCGGGATTTGCACGGATAGCCGAGACATTCCCGATGGCTAGCGGACCACAACGCTGGCCTTCATCTGCGGATGGATGGAGCAGATGTATTTATAAACGCCGGGCTTGAGAAACTTGAAGGTGAAGCTCTCGTCCTCATCCAACCCTCCGGATCGGAAGAGGCCATCGGTGGAGGTCACCGTGTGTGGCTCCCCGTCCAGGTTCTTCCAGGTCACAGATCCGCCGGCGGCGACGGTCACCATCATCGGCATGAAGGCGAAGTTCTTGATCGGCACGGTGACGGCTGTGGGCGCCGCAGGCTGGGCGACGGACAGGGTGGGCGCGGCGCAAGCGAGGACGATAGCCACGGCGAGGCCGAGGCGCGAAGGGGTCTTCATGTTGAAATCTCTATCGTTGGGGGATCAGGCGAGGGCGGTGTCAGAAAGGCTGGCGAGACCCGGCAACGGGGCGATGGTCACGCTGGTCAGGCCGAGCCTGCGGGGCAGCTCGTCCGGCGCCACGACGAGCGGTCCTGGCGCCGGGCCCTCCCCCGCCGCCGGCTGCGGATAGGCGGTGGAGCGGGCGGTGTGGAACACCACATGGCCTTCGGTCTTCTGCACGATCTGGTGGATGTGTCCGTTCAAAACGGCGACCGAGCCAAACCGGCGGGTCAGGGCCATCACCTGGTCGGCGTCGGCGGTCCCCCAGCCCCAGGCCTCATAGATGGTCCACATGGGCATGTGGGCGAAGATCACCAGGGGCTGGCTTGAGGAGCGGCCGCTGAGGTCGTCCTTCAGCCAAGCCAGCTGGTCGTCGCCGAATGCGCCCAGGCCGCCGGCCTTGAAGTGCATCACATTGACCAGGCCGATGAAATGCACCCCGTCGTGGTCGAAGCTGTAATAGCCCTTGCCGTTCGAGGCCTGTCCGAAGCGGTTCAGATATTCCGTCCCCGTGCCGTCGATCTTGTCGTGCTCGCCGGGCGTGGTGTGCAGCTCGGTGACCCGCAGCCGCGACAGGTGCTGGTGGGCGGCGTCGAACTCCTCGGGCTTGCTGAGGTGGGTGATGTCCCCGGTGTGCAGGATCAGCGCCGGCTGGATGGGCAGGTTGTTCACCAGATCGATGGTGCGGTCGAGGGTCGCGCCCACATCGGGATTGGCGGCCTTGTTGAAGCCGATGTGGGTGTCGCTGAGCTGCACGAACAGCGGTCGGCCGACGCCGCGCGTGGCGGCCTGGGCGAGCGGGGTGGCGGTGAGCACGCCCCCGGCTAGGCCAAACACCGTGCCGGCGGCGAGGCCCAGGCACGTCAAGGCGCCGCGGCGGTCGAATTCTGGGGGCATGGCGAGGTCTCTCCTGCGGGGGTCACAGGACAAGACGGGGCCAGCTTGGCGTTTATTCCACGG
Organism: Caulobacter sp.; assembly: GCA_026225565.1. Taxonomy (GTDB): domain Bacteria; phylum Pseudomonadota; class Alphaproteobacteria; order Caulobacterales; family Caulobacteraceae; genus CAIOYC01. Next base: position 4,491 of record JAMFTA010000148.1, read on the forward strand.
CCGTCTGCACCAAACGCACAAACCGATCCAATTCATCGGACTGCACGTCAGAGACGGCGGCCAGGGTCAGGTCTCGTGCGCGCCAGGACACCACGTGGTAGCCGCGTCGCTCGCTCCTTCGCGGCGGGGCGACAGCTTGGCTCGGCCAGACGTAGAGATCGATCTCGTGCCCGCCGTGTCGGTAGACCACCACCGCCGCCTTGCCACCCGCCACCCAGTCGACCCGCCCACCCGCCAGCGCAAATCCCTCCCCCGCGAAGTCGCTGACCGGCGGCGACAAGGGCGCGCGTCCGGCGAACCAGGGCTTGACGGTGTGGTGATTGGAGGAGACCACGGCGATGGTCTGACCGCTAGATAGCGCCTGTACATGGTCGTCGACCAAGGAGGCGGTCAGGCTCTCGGCGGCGGGCAGCACCATCACCGCCAGCGCCAGGGCGGCGGCGATCGCGCTCGCCCCCACGCCGCTCGCCGCGCCCAGCCAGAATTGTCGCCGAACCGGACGCAGGGAAGTCAGGCGGACCACCTTGGCCTCGTCAGCCAGATTCTGTGCGATCCGCGCCCGAAGCGAGGCTGGCGCCCGCAGCCGCGCCGCCCGACCGCGCAGAGCTTCGCTCGCCTCGCCAGCGACCGCCACCAGGGCTTGGCAGTGTTTGCAGGTCTCGATATGGCGCTCCGCCTCGGCGCCGGCGGAAGCATCCAGTTCGCCGTCCAGAAAGGCGGAGGTGCGTTCGATCTCGGCGCAGGTCATCGGGCGTCCTCCGCCAGCCACTTGTCCTTCAAGAGCGCCCGCGCCCGGGCCAGGCGTGACATCACCGTGCCGATGGGCGCGCCGATGGCCTCGGAGATTTCGCGATAGCTCATGTCCTCCATCTCCCGCAGCAGCAGCACTTCGCGATAGTCGTCGGGCAGGAGGGCCAGCATCCGGTCCAGACGCCGCCGCTCGCTGGCGCCCAGCGCCTCGGCCTCGGGGGAGGGCCCATCGAAGACGAGGTGTTCCAACACGGTCTCGCTGGCCGGCTCATGCCGCCGCGCCTTGGCGTTGTGATCGCGAAAACAGTTGCGCACGATGGCCATAAGCCAGGGCCGCACCGTCTCGCCCCGCACGGCGTCGAACGCGCGAAAGGCGCGCAGCATCGCCTCCTGGACTATGTCCTCAGCATCGGTGGGCGAACGCGACAGCCACCGCGCCAGACTGTAGGCGGCGTCGAGATGCGGCATCGCCATCGCCTCGAACTCGGTTTGGCGGTTGTCCATTCAAAGGTCCGAGACGCAAGCTGACGTGCAAGAAGGCTATACCGCGCAAAATCGCGCTTTATTCCCGGCCGGGCGAATTTAAGCGCCTTCCAGCGGCCGAATTGTAAATCTCAGCGCCAAAACCTGAGCCCGAATCACCTGGCCAGCCCCTTCGCAAACTGCCGGGGCGGGTAGCCGATGATCCGTCGGAACGCCGCGCCGAACGCGCTGCCAGGCGCGGGCGAGATCATCGTGCGCGTCCGCGCCACCGCCGCCAATCCGATGAACGGCTGATGCAGGCCGTGGGCGACCTGATCACATCCTATCTCCACTACCCCTTCGTGCTCGGCGCCGACGTCGCGGGCGAGGTGGCCGAGGTGGGCGGCGGAGTCACCCGCTTCCGGGTTGGCGACCGTGTGGTGGGTCACGCCGTCGGTTCGGACACCACCGACAAAAATGGTGGGTGCAGTAGGATTCGAACCTACGACCCGCTGATTAAGAGTAGTATATCAAAGATTCTCACCTCTACGCCACTCTGCGATATTGCACGATCAACGCTTTGATAGCGTTGACTTTTTGCGGTCATAGCGCATATTGGAGCGGTTGATCGAGGGCGCACCTAGCTGCCATTCGGCCGATACTTCACCGGACTAAAACCGGACTAGTTTCCACCGGACTAACGGGCTTTTCTCTTAGGTTCGCTGTCATGACCGATCTCAGCTTGCCGCTGACCGATAAGAATGTCGCCGCACTGCCCCACACGCCGGGCGCCCAATACAAGGCGCGGGACACGGAACTGAAGGGCTTTTTCGTGGTGGTGGGCGTCCGCTCGAAGAGCTTCTTCGTGCAGGGCGATCTACGTCAGGGCCACCAGCGGGTGCGCAGCGTTCGCGTGAAGGTCTGCAAGGTTGGAGAGCTCAGCACCCGAGAGGCCAGGGCTAAGGCCAAAGCTCTTTTGGGCTCCATCGCCACTGGGGTCGATCCCAGCGAGAAGGTGCATTCGGAGGCGCGACCAAAGGTCGGTGAAGTTCCGACCCTGCGACAGGCGTGGGAGCGTTACAAGGAATCCCACCTCGCCCGGAAAAAGCGGAGCGACAAGACCATCAGGAATTACGCCGACCACGTGGAGCGGCTGTTCAAGGACTGGCTCGACACCTCCCTTGCGGAGATCGGCGGCGAACCCCGCTTGGTCGCGGACCGTCATGAGGCCATCACCAAGGCCAATGGGCCCGCCATCGCCAACGGCGCCATGCGTAGCCTGCGGGCGATTTACAACCATGCGCGTAAGACCTGTCGCCAGATCCCCCCCGAGAACCCAATCTTCGCTGTCGATTGGAACCCGGAGGCGCGGCGCGACACCGGTATGGGGGTGCGCGACTTGCCGGCTTGGTTCGAGCAATTGGCCGCCATCCAGAATCCCGTGCGCCGTGAATTCCACCTTCTTACCCTGTTGTCAGGTTGCCGGCCTGAGGCCTTGAAAGGCGTGCCGCTCACGGACCTGAGACTGACCGATCGGATTTTGCACATCGGCGCGCCGAAAGGCGGGGAAGCTAAGGCGTTCGACATCCCGTTGTCGCGGGCGATGCTGGAGTCGATCTTTCGCCTTCTGCGCCTTTCCGCCGTTATCTACCCAGAGGCTTCTAAGACCTGGCTCTTTCCGAGCGATGCGCCGAGCGGCCATATGGAAGAGCATAAGGAGGACCGCGTGAAGGTCCTCAGCCATTGGGGCAACGACCTGCGTCAGAGCTATCGGACCCTCGGCCAAGTGGCCGAGGTGTCGGACGTGGATACCATCCCCGCTCTGCGCTGGACGCAACAGACGGCGCTGATGTCCGGGTGAGCAAAATCGCGAAAATGATCGGCGAGTGCGATTGGGGAATCCACGACCTCTCGCGGGTTGAGGTCGACGGAGCGGGCGTCCCGCGCTTCAACATGCCGATGGAACTCGGGCTACACCTCGGCGCGCGGCTCCTGGGCGAAGGCCGCCACCGCCGCAAGCGAGCATTGATCTTGGAGGCGGAACGGCACCGGTATGACGCGCTTCTGTCAGACATCAGCGGCCAGGACATCGAGGCCCACGCGAACGATCCAGATCAGGCGATCCGTTGTGTTCGCAACTGGCTTTCCGAGCATAGACCGCGCAATGCGGCCCCGCTTCCGGGCGCCGCCGCCATGCAGGATGACTACCGGCTCTTCCAAGTAGAGGTTGGCGCGCTGTTAGCACCGCACCGGCTCGATCCCAATGACTTGACCCACAGTGATTTCCTTTGGGCCGTCACTGACTGGATCACCAGTCGGGCGACAGCTCCGCCATCCCCCGCGCCTTAGCTGCGCTGCGAGTTTAGACGGTCTGGGCAATCGCACGTCTTCGCCCCATCCTGCCGCTTATCGATTGTGGTTTGACCGTGCGGAGGCAAATAATTTCTAAGGGGCGACAGCACCATCAGCGGAAATTCACCGGACTAATCACCGGACTAATTCTGCATCTAGTCCGGTGATCGACCGGGCCACCACCATAATCCACTGATTTTATTGAAGAAAATGGTGGGTGCAGTAGGATTCGAACCTACGACCCGCTGATTAAGAGTCAGCTGCTCTACCAACTGAGCTATGCACCCGAAATCCCCATCCGGTAAGTATTTCGGCCTCCCCTGACCGAAGACCCAAACGCCTTTTTGCAGGGCGATTTACGGGCCCCCGTTTTGGGGAGCGTTCTCCTACCCGCCTTTTTCGAGTTGCGCAACCGCAATGGCCTTGGCCCGCAAGCACGGGCGCGGGTGGACAGCGACGGTGCGATCCGTCTAGTTCATCGTCCATGAGGATCCAGGCCATCGCAACTGGCTCGACACCCAAGGGGTCGAGCGCGGCAGTCCCACCTACTGTCCTATGCTCGAAGGCGCGCTTTGACGGCGTTCGCCGGCGCTCAGCCCTGTGATCGCGATCCACCCGCTGACCGGGATCGCGGAAGTGCGGACGGGCGATAGACTGGCCCCCCTGCTCTGCAATTCGCTTCAAGCCCTGGGGCTCCTGCCGTTCGTCGCCGGCGACGTCTTGGTGGTGACCCAGAAGATCGTCTCCAAGTCCGAAGGGCGCCTGGTCGATATGGCCGAGGTCATCCCCGGCGCCGAAGCCCTGCGGATCGCGGCCATCACCGGCAAGGACCCGCGCCTGGTCGAACTGGTGCTCGCGGAGGCGAGCGGCGTGGTGCGGGCGGCCCCCAATGTTTTGATCACCCGCCACCGCAGCGGGCACATCATGGCCAATAGTGGCGTCGATCGGTCCAACCTCGGCGGCGATGGCGAACACGCCTTGCTGCTGCCGGCCGACCCTGACGCCTCCGCCGCCCGGCTGCGCGCCGACCTCGCCAGCTATTCCAGCGTGGCGCCGGCGGTGCTCATATCCGACAGTTTTGGACGCCCCTGGCGGCTAGGGGTGACCGGCGCGGCCATAGGCGCCGACGGCCTGCCCGCCCTCGTCGATCGGCGGGGTGAGAAGGACCGCGACGGCCGCATCCTGGAGGTGACTCAGATCGCCTTGGGCGACCTTCTAGCCAGCGCGGCGGCGCTGGCCACCGGGGAAGGCGCGGAGGGCATTCCCGCCGCGCTGATTAGAGGCTTGGCGCTGCCCAAGGGCTCCTCGCCCGCTTCGGCGCTGCTGCGTCCGGAACGAGAGGATCTGTTTAGATGAGCAAGAAATATGTGGTGCTGACGGGGGGCGTCGGCGGGGCCAAGCTGGTGCTCGGCCTGGCCCAAGTCGCGCCGCCCGAGGATATCACCGTCATCGTCAACACTGGCGACGATTTCACCCACCTTGGCCTCTACGTCTCGCCGGACATGGATACGCTGCTCTATACGCTCTCGGCGAAGGCCAATCGCACCCTGGGGTGGGGCCGCGAGGACGAGACCTGGGGCTTCATAGAGGCGCTTCGCTCGCTGGGCGGCGAAGACTGGTTCCTGCTCGGCGACCGGGATCTGGCGCTGCACATCCTGCGCACGGCGGCTCTGGCCCGCGGCGATACGCTCAGTGCGGTCACCCGCGCCTTCGCCAAGGCCTGGAACGTCGATGTGACCATGCTGCCGATGAGCGACGACCGCGTATCGACCGAGGTGGACACCGTCGAAGGGGTGCTCCCCTTCCAGCGCTATTTCGTAGAGCGTCGCTGCGCCCCGGTCGCCCGATCCATCGCCTTCGAAGGAGCGACTGCGGCCAGGGCTGCGCCCGGCGTTATTGAGGCTATCCAGGCGCCAGAGACCCACACCATCCTGATCGCCCCGTCCAATCCCTACCTGAGCGTCGATCCCATCTTAGCCGTCCCGGGAATACGCACCGCCCTGGCCGCCGCGCGCGCGCCGGTCGTCGCCATCTCGCCGATCATCGCGGGCAAGGCCGTGAAGGGGCCGACGTCAAAGCTGATGCAGGAGTTGGGCGTCGAAGCCACCTCCACCGCCATAGCGATGCATTACGCCGGCTTGCTGGACGGGATGATCATCGACGAACAGGATATCGGCTCGCCGCCCCCGTTACCCTACGCTGCGACCGATACCCTGATGACCGATCTCGACGATCGAACACGCGTTGCGGCGGCGGCGCTCGCGTTGGCGGATCGCCTCGCCCCGAGCACGAACCGATAGGAGAATGAGTATGTCCAAGATCGCTGTGGTTGGAGGCACCGGCCATCTGGGGGCCGCCCTGGCAAAGCGGCTGGTGGGCGCCGGTCATGATGTCGTGATCGGCTCTCGCTCCGCCGCCTCCGCTCAAGTGGTGGCGGAGGAGATCGGCGGGGGGACCGGATTCGCCGCCAATGCCGAAGCGGTGCGCGATTGCGACTTCGTTCTGGTGACCGTCCCCTATGGCGCCCAGGCCGGCACGCTGGCCGAAATCCGGGGCGAGGTCGGCTCGGCCATCGTCATCGACGCGACCGTGCCCCTGGTCCCGCCCAAGGTCATGCGCGTGCAGCTTCCCGCCGCGGGCTGCGCCGCGCTGGAGGCCCGCGCCCATCTGGGGCCGGACGTGCGCCTGGTCTCCGCTTTCCACAATGTCGCCGCCCACCGGCTGGCCGCTGACGGGGATGTGGATTGCGATGTTCTCGTCTTCAGCGACGATGCGGACGCGCGCGCGCAAGTGATCGCGCTGATCGAAAGCATGGGGATGCAAGCCCTGGCGGCCGGTTCGCTCGCCAATTCGGCGGCGGCCGAGGCCCTGACCTCGATCCTCATTTTCCTCAACAAGACCTATAAGGCGGACGGCGCGGGGATCCGCTTCACGCGCCTGGGAACGGCGACGGCGCCCGCCGCCCAAGGGTGATCTGAGGATGAGCTGGAGCGCAGTCGTTCCGCTGAAGCACAAGGATGTGCGAAAGGGGCGTTTGGCTGGTCATCTCGATCCCAGACAGCGCGAAGGGTTGAGCGAGCGCATGTTCGACTACGTCATCGGCGTGCTGTCTGCGACGCCCGCCATCGGGCGCATCGCCTTGCTGGCGCCCGATGCGCCAGCGCTTTGGCCGCACGCCTGGATCGAAGACCGGGCGCGCGGTCTCAACATCGAACTGGAGGCGTTCCAGGCGGCCGAAGGTCTGGTCGATCTCTTGATCATCCATGCCGATCTTCCCCTGCTGAGCTGCGCCGATATCGACGCTCTGCTGCAAGCCGCCACGCACACAGGGGTGGCGATCGCGCCGGATCGGCACGGTCGAGGCACCAATGCCTTGGCGCTCCGGGCCGGGGCGGCGTTGAGGCCCCGATTTGGACCCGATAGCCTGGCGCAACACCTCCGAGACGCCCCCAAAGCCGCAGTGGTGCGGCGTCAGGGCCTGGCGCTCGATGTCGACACGCCAGAGGACCTAGCCATGGCGCAAGCGTCCGGGTTCGACATGAACGCGATGGGCGAGACCCTATCGTGGGCGTGAGCGACGCGGCAGCCGCTGCTCTCCCCTGAAGGCAGGATGGCGCTCAGGATATCTTGGCGATCACGTCGGCGCCGATCCGCTCGGCATTGTCGCACCATTCATCGACGGTTTCGCCTTCAACGGAAATACTGGCCGAGACAACGCCAAGCTTCTTATATTTGCCGATCTCGTCGAGGAACTGCTGCTGGGTCCAGCCCGAACCCGGCGAATTGATGGCGCCGACCATCACCAGGGGAGGTTCGGCGCGGCCGATCTTCTCGCAATGGGCCATCATATAGTCGATGCCCTTCTTCAGATCCTCCTCGCCGACAAAGTCGGCGGTCCGCGTCGTGCTGGTCGAAAGGCCTGAGGTGAAGAAGGGATACCAGGCGTCGCCCAGCTCCACCGCACGGCGAATCGCGCGCGGCGCATTGCCGCCGACCAGGAAGGGCGGGTGGGGCTTTTGGAGCGGCCCCGGCAGAATGCGGTTGCCGAAGGCTTGATAGCCCGTGCCCTCGAAAACGAACTCCTCACCAGAAAGCGCCGCCTTCAGAGCGCGCAGATACTCGTCCATCAGCTCGTTGCGCTGCTCGAAATCGACGCCCAGGGCCCGATATTCGCCCTTCAGATAGCCGGCGCCGAAGCCCAGGGATACGCGCCCGCCGGAATAGACGTCCAGGGTGGCCACCGCCCGCGCGACGATGAAGGGATTGCGGTAGGGCAGCACGAGGATTCCCGTCTGCAGCTTCACCGTTCGCGTGGCGGATGCGACCAGCGACAGCATCACGAACGGGTCCTGGGCATAGTGGCCGCCCGAATCGATCCACCGTCCGGTAGGAACCGGGTGATCGGTGACGCAGGCCGCGTCGAAGCCGGCTTTCTCGATCGCCTTGCCGACCTTGGCGACCCCTTCCAGGCTGAAGAACTGGCTGGGATCTGAGCTGCGGTCGAAGGGCAGCGGGATATTGATCTTCATGACGTATTCCTGTTCGCGGGCGCGGCGCCCGTGTTTCGACGCCCTTTTGGGCTATTCGTTGACTTCCATCAGCGTCCACTGGCCGGACCTGTCGCGGATCCAGCCGGACGACGCCCAGCTGCCGCCGTCCACCGGCAGCACGACGCCGGTGACGTAGCTCGACATTGGCGAGGCGAGGTAGAGCGCCGCCTTGCCGCACTCCGCGTCGATTCCGGGCCGCCTGAGCGGAATGCGCCGCGCCGTCGCCTCCTGCTGCCCCTGGGAAGGTTGACGCCAGGCGGCCGGATCCACCGACCCCGTCCAGTTGCCGCGTGTGCCGGGGGTGACCGTGTAGTCCGGGGCGATGGCGTTCACCCGGATGTCATGGTCGGCCAGCTCCAGCGCCATGGTGCGGGTGAAGTTGTTCATGCCCGCCTTGCACGCGGCGTAGACGGCATAGGCGGGCGCCGCGCGCGAGGCCTCGATGCTGGTCACGTTGACGATCGCGCCTCCCCGCCCGCCCCGGATCATGATCGGCGCGGCGGCTGAGGTGGCGGCGAACATGCTGATCAGGTTGAGGTCGATGTGCTTGCGCCACGACCGCTCGGATTGCTCCAAGAAGGCCCGGCCGCTCACTCCGCCAGCGTTGTTGACCAGAATGTCGATCCGGCCGAACCGTTGATCGGCCTGCTCGACCATGGCGTTCACCTGCCCCGTATCCGCCATATCCGTCGGCGCCGCCAGGGCGCTCCGGCCAAGTTCGCGCACCCGCTCGGCGACCTCCTGGCAACGCTCAGGGACGATGTCGGCGACGACAATGTCTGCGCCGGCGGACGCTAACTCCAGGGCGATCGCGCGACCGATGCCGCCGCCGCCGCCGGTGACGATGGCGACCTTGTCAGTGAGGAGATAGTCTTGGGGCTGCAAGGGCGATGTCTCTATCTGTTATCGACTGGCCTGGGCCGCAATCGACGTGCGGCGAATCATTCGACCGGGAACGGCCGCGCAGGGAACCGCCCAGTGCAGAGCCCCACAGTTGGCCAGATCACGAAGTCGCCCTCTTGCCAATGATGCCGATAAACAAAATCCTGTTGGTTCGTCCATTCATTGAGGCGGGCCATGGGGCGCGGCCATAGCGACCTTCGTCGCGGACGCCAGCGCCGGGGCGGCCGGCCTTATTCGCGACGAATCGCGCCGATATGCTTCGATGTCCGGCCTCGACCAATATTGCTTCGTGCCTAGAGGATGTCAGGGCCTAAACCTTCGCGGGCTGCAAGGAAGAACATAGAAGGGGGTGGTCGATCTGCGGCGGAACCCGCATTGCCTATGGATCGTCCACGGCGCCCGCGGCAAATTCGTGGCTGCCCATCCATCGCCAGCCCGCCAAGCCCATCGCCCCCGCGATGTCAAAATGCGAACTATGTCGAAAATGAGGGAGGTGCGTCAATTTGACAACCTTCGCTAAAAGCCTGCGGTCGCATTGGCGCCCCTGCAACGCGCAACAAAGCGGCACGCCGAGATTTCCGAGACCTGGTGCTTTTCGAAGAAAAGCCGATGTGATCAACGGGATGAAACAGTAAAAATGGCCGATTTTGCTCCACCTTTTATTTATACTCCGCCCGTTATATAGAATAAATTCTTTTAAGTGAGGTAAATTGCCGCATATATATAAGCTATGTTTTCTTATACCTCAAATTAAATTCAGTTATTTTATAGAAACGAAATATAATTATTTGTCAAGCGCCCATTTCGCCGCCACGTTTCGGTTTACACTTAATTTCCTTAATCGATCTACTCCCTGCGCCATCAGCCCGAACTGGGTGGGGAGATCAGGATGTTGGTACGCTACAAAAGACTGTTGTCGGCTGGGGCTTTGGCCTTGGCTCTGGGGGTTCCCCTGGAGTCCCACGCAGACGCCGCAAAGAATTTGGCGGTGGCCGGCCGCGCTTTAACCTTCTTGGAAAATGGACCGAGCGGCAAGGCTGTTCTGGGGGTGGTTTTCGACCCCTCCAAGCCGGGATCGGTGGCTGAAAAGAACGCCTTGATGGCCATCCTGGCCAGCGGCATGTCGGCCGGCTCCCTGACCTTGACCGGCAAGGCTGTGGAAGCCTCCGACGTCGGCGGCGTCAGCGGCGTCGCCGCCGTCTATCTCACCAGCGGCGTCAACTATGGCGCGGCCGGCGGCGAAGCTAAGGCCAAGAAGATCATCACCATCGGCGATTCGGCGTGCGTCGCTTCGGGCGCTTGCGTCATGGGCGTCTCCACCGACCCCAAGGTTGACATCACCGTTAACCGAGCCGCCGCAGCAGCCGTAGGCGCCACCTTCAAGGCAGCCTTCAGCATGATGATCCATCAAATTTAAGCCTAACGGCTAAGGAAACATACCCATGACCAAGAAAATTCTCATGGCCGGCGCCGCCGTTGGCTTAGCCCTGGCCGCCGCCTCCACCGCCCAGGCGCAATCCATCGACTACGGCTCGCTTCAGGCCCTGTTCGGAGAACCCGTCACCACCAGCGCCACCGGCTCGCCGCAACGCTCCACCGAAGCGCCCGCCGACATGACCATCATCTCGGCCGATGAAATCCGGCGCTCTGGCGAAATCAACCTTCCGGGCATCATACAACGAGTGGCCGGCATTGACGTTATCAACGGCTCGGTGGGCCAAACCGACGTCAATGTCCGTGGCTACGATCAGGCGAACTCGCCACGCCTGCTGGTGCTGGTGAATGGCCGGCAGGTCTACCAGGATCACTATGGCACGACCGACTGGTCCACCATCCCTGTGGAACTGGGCGAGATTCGTCAGATCGAAGTCGTCAGGGGGCCCAATGCTGCGCTTTTCGGCTTCAATGCTGTGTCCGGCGTGATCAACATCATCACATACAATCCCAAGTTTGACAACCTTAACACCGCTCAACTTCAGGGTGGAATCAACGGAGAGCGCCAAGGATCGGCGGTCACAACCTTCAAGGTCGGTCAGGCGATCTCGGTGCGTCTATCGGCGGGCGGGCAGGCGGAAGACGAATGGAAACGCCAGCCCGGTCAAACGATCAATGGCACCTTGCACGATTTTAGCCGGCTAGAGAGCAACGCCGACGTGGTGGCGCAATTGAGCCCAAAAACCGAACTTCGCTTGGAAGGCTCATGGTCGAATTCGCAACATGATGGACTCTCCGAGGACAATTATGTGGTCAACAAGACCGTCACCACATCGGAGAAGGCGACGCTGATCTCCGACACGCGCTTCGGCCTGATCCAGGCGTCCGCGTACCAAAACCAGTTGGCCCTCACCTACTGGAATGCAACGCCGTTCACCTGGCACAATGATGTCACCGTGGCGAGCCTGCAAGATCTGTTCAAGCTCGGGGCCTCCAACACCTTCCGGATCGACGGCGAATATCGACACAATACGATCAACACGACGCCGTTCCATGGTGGTAGGATCAGTTACGATGTGTGGTCGGCCTCGGGCATGTGGAACTGGGAGATCACGCCGCAAGTGACGACGACCACTTCGGTTCGGATCGACAATCTTCAACTCAACCGCACCGGGATTTTCGCGCCGGGCGTTCCCCAGGCCAATAACGCCCTTTGGGATCGCACGATCACCGAGCCGAGCGTCAATTTCACGGCGGCGTGGCGCCCCAGTGCAAAAGACACCTTCCGTCTCTCCTATGCTCGCGGCGTGCAGGTGCCGGGCCTATCAGCCCTTGGAGCCATTCAATTCCCGGTTCAAGTGGCGCCTGGATTTACCTTTGATCTGATAGGCAACCCGCTTATGGAACCCACGATCGTCACCAACTATGAAGCATCATACGATCGAGATCTCGTCTTCGCCAAGGTTGGTCTGCGGATTTTCCTGCAGGACTGGAAGAATATGGCGAGCCAAACCGCGGCGTCGTCGATCGATTTCTTTCCTACCGCGACGACTAATATAGCCTCGTCCTATTTGAACGGTTCAAGTTCACAGACGCAGGGTGCGGAATTCACCGCGACGGGCAAGATCACCGATGGTTTGAACTGGCGGGCAAACTATACCTATACCCATGTAAAGGACTCCCCTTACGCCGGTGTCGACGCTGCTGCACGCGGATTGCTCTACAGCGCCACAACGCCAAAATACCGCGGCAACGTCGGTTTGGATTGGGAACGGGGGCCTTGGGAAGTCGACGGCAACGTGCATTTCGTCGGCACCCAGAGCTACTACAATTACCTCAAGGTTTTAAGTCCGGTGAATGCCTACGCCAGCCTCTCCAGCCGCGTCGGCTATAAATTCGACAACGGCATGAGCGTGGCCCTGAGCGGACAAAACCTGCTTCAAGATCGCCAAAAGCAGACTACGGGCCTTGAAGTTGAACGCGAAGTGCAGTTCACCGTCACCAAAGCCTGGTGATCTGATTGGGGCCCCGCGTGATACGCGGGGTTCTCTATCGTCTGGAGTAAGACCTGCCCCATCCTTATTGGATGGGGCTTTTTACATTGAAAAGAGAAAAATGCCGAACCCTCTAACGAGGCAATTTCGCAAAATGTGCAATGCAGTAAATATCGCTAATATTGACAGCGATAGCCACAATTATTTCTACACAAATGATCTCAATGACAGCGATACTCATAGAATAAGCATTCTAGTTAGAGATTTAACCTCTGAACACCAATTTGATTAACGCAATGACACGGAATTTTAATTTCTATCTGATTTTATATGCGGAAATCGCAAAGATATGGCTCGGGAAGATAGATTGCCGCTCTTGACAAAAACACGGCAAAAACGTCGCGCTCCCCACGGCGATTCACACTTATTTTTCATTATCAATGTAATTTTGTCGGACGTGAAATGTCCTGGCCTTTGGTGAGTGAGCTGAAATAGACCGTGCGGGTCGCGCGGGCCTTCTTTTGTTCGGAGAACTTGATGAAACGCTTCCACCTCAACGATCTGTCCTTGGTCGTGAAGATGGCCATCGCGCCCGCCTTCGCCTTGATCACCCTGGTCTTGGTTACGGGCGCCGGGGTTTGGAACCAGCAACAGCAGACCAAGGCCATGGACGCAATCGTCCAACACGACATGGCGGTCAGTCTCGACTTGGCTCGCATTTCCAAGCGCATCACCAGTGTTCACGGCGAGCTCTATCTTCTGATGACTCACCACGCGGCGACCCCCGGCAGCGACGCCACCGCCAAGCTGCAGGCGCTGACGGCCGATGTGGATAGCATCAAGGGCGAGCTTACGGAGGTGAAGGGCAAGATGCCTAAGGCCGAACAAGCCTCGTATGACTCCCTGATCAAGGACTTGACCGACTACCGAGGCGGCATCGAAGTCGTGGGCTCCATGCTGGGGGTCGACTTCGCCACGGCGGCCGCCTTCGTCGAACCCTTTGAAGTACAATACAATCGTATGACCGCGACCCTGGATGCGGCCACCGCCAAAGCCTTGCTGACCGCTAAGTCGGAAGCCAAGGCGAGCGCGGCGCAAGCGGCCATCGGCGGCCAGATCACCCTGGGCGCATCGATCCTTACCCTGCTCGCCGTGGGCGGCATCGCGCTCGCCACCATCCTTGGCGTCAAGCGCGCCATCCTCGGCATCGCCGGGGCCACGGAAAGGCTGGCGGCGGGCGATAACCAACAGGATCTCGAAAGCCTCGCGCGCGGCGACGAGCTGGGCGCCATCGTCACCTCGCTGAATGTCTTCCGCGAAAATCAGTTGCGCATGGGCGCCATGCGCGACGAACAGTCGCGGATGGAATCGCGCGAAACTGCGGGCCGCGCCGAAGCTGAGCGCGAACGCACCGAGCGCGAAGCTGTACAAGGCATGGTGGTCACCACCCTGGCCCACGGCCTCTCCGGCCTGTCGCGCGGCGACCTGACCTGTAGCCTCAACGATCCCTTCCCCCCCGAATACGAAGGCTTGCGCGCCGACTTCAACACCGCGCTGGAGAAATTGCGCGAGACCATGCAGGTCATCGTTTCCACCACCGTGCAAATCGGTTCCGGCGCCGACGCCCTGGCCGGCGGATCCTTGGATCTGTCGCGCCGTACCGAACAGCAGGCCGCCACGCTGGAAGAAACTGCCGCGGCCCTCGACGAGATCACCGCGACGGTCAAGAAATCCGCCGAAGGCGCCGGCAACGCCCGCGCCCTGGTGACCACCGCCAAGACTGGCGCCACCGAGGGGGGCATCGTCGTCAAAGAAGCCGTCGACGCCATGAGCGCGATCGAGGTCTCCTCGCGGGAGATCGGTCAGATCATCGGCGTGATCGACGAGATCGCCTTCCAGACCAACCTCTTGGCCCTGAACGCCGGGGTCGAGGCCGCTCGGGCCGGAGACGCGGGTCGCGGCTTCGCCGTGGTGGCCTCCGAAGTCCGCTCGCTCGCCCAGCGCTCCGCCCAGGCCGCTAAGGAGATCAAAACCCTGATCACCACATCCTCGACCCAGGTCGGGGCGGGGGCCAAGTTGGTGAACCGGACCGGCGCGGCTCTTACCGCCCTCGTCGGCCAGGTGAGCGAGATCGACCGGCTGGTGGGCGAGATCGCCGCTTCATCCCAAGAACAGGCCAAGGCTCTCGATCAGGTGAACTCGGCGGTCAATCAGATGGACCAGGTGACCCAGCAGAACGCCGCCATGGCCGAGCAGTCCACAGCCGCCACCCACGCGCTGCAGAGCGACGCCTCCGAGCTTCGCCGACTGATGGGAGATTTCCGCACCGGCGGCGATTCCCCATCGGCGCAGCCAGGGCCGCGCTCTGCGGCGCGGGCCCCCAGGATCGCCAACGAGACCTCCCGCCCCGCCCCTTCGGCGCCCCGGCGCATGGCCGAAACCCTGCGCGCCAGCTTTGGCGGCGGCGCGGCGCAGGCGCCCGCGGAATGGGAGGAATTCTGAGGTCGATACGCTTAAGCTTGTGTCCCGGTCACGCCGGGCGCAGCAGCACCGACCGGATTTTTGGGAAATTTTGGATTCTGCAATGAATTCAACCCATCATGAAAGATTGACATAGTTCGATAAGCTTACTGCGCTCAGTTTTATATCCTGGATTAGCTCATCCATCATAAGATCCAGGATGGTGTCGCGAATGATTACAGCCACAATTCCGTGCTGGAATCGTCCATCTTTGCCGAGAACGGGTGCGGCAATGATATTTATACCGCTGATATATTTTCCATCATCTATCGCATAGCCTCGCTCGCGCACCTGGACGACGTCGGCTTCCCATTGCTCGAAGGTTGGCGCGTCGTACCATTTCAGACGGTCGAACTGTGTCTTCAACTGCGAACGCGTTCTATTCGAATAGGCCGCGAAGCATCTGCCCGTCGCGCTTATGAGGGCGGGAAATCGGCTTCCGAGATCGACGTGCAGTCGAATGGCGGCCGAGGCGTGAGACAAGGCGGTCACCACGTAGTGATCCTCCCCCGAGGCACTGACGGCGATCGCGGTGACGCCATACTTTCTTACGAGTTCGTCTAAATAGGGCTTGGCCTGTTCGCCGATGCCTTCCCGCAACGCCGCCTTGGCGAGGGTGACGATTTGCAGACCGAGCCTATAGCGCTTGGTGATCGGATCGACCGCGACCAGTCCCTCCGCCGTCAATGCCCGCAGGATATGCAGACAGGTGCTGGGAATAATATCGAGCTCGCGGGCGATCTGGTTGACCCCGACCGGCACGGGGGAGGTGCTGAGAAGCCGCAGCATGGCGGCGGCTCGCGTAACCGCCGGGACCTGAACGTCTCGCGCCGCTGTTTGGGATCCGCCGTCGGGCTCCCCGCCGATCGTCTCTACAGCATTGGTTTTGCTCGCCATGCTCGGTCATCCTTCTCGGTCCCAGGGGGGCGCCCCATCCGGCGACGTCGATCCGCGCAATGAGGGCAAACCTAGGCTCTCGGTCAAGTTCCCCCGACCGAACGCTTCACCCTTGATCGTTCGCTCAACACAATAATCATTGCGCATTGACAACAATATCGCCCGAATGGGACTATCCATTCGAAGGCGCCGGGCGAAATCGAAACGATCATGGTCAAGCTCACCGAACTGACGCGCTACGATGACGCGCAGCGCGCCTACTCGACAGACAAGCTCTGGGAGCTGTTCGACGGCGACCGAGATCGCTTCAACATCGCTCATGAATGTATAGATCGCCATGCCGGCCAAACCGACCGGCCGGCGGTCAGAATCGTCAATGCCGACGGCTCCTTTGAAATCCTCACCTTCAAGACTTTGTCCGAGGAATCTAGCCAGCTGGCCAACTGGCTAGTGGCCCGCGGCATACGCAAAGGCGACCGTGTCGCCTTCATGCTTGAGCCCTCTCGCGCCTTCTATGTCAGTCTGTTCGGAGCCTTGAAGTGCGGCGCCATCAGCGTGCCGATGTTCACGCTTTTTGGCCCTGACGGATTGAAGCTGCGTCTGAACGATTGCTCGCCCGCCCTGCTTATCGTCAATGCTGAGAAATTGGCGGTCGCCAGCGAAGCCTTGCCGCGCGATCAAATCGTTCTGGACACGGAGCTGCTGGGCCTGATCGAAAGCCAACCCGTTGTTTATGAATGCACGACCGCCGCGACCGACCTGGCCGTCTTCCAATATACGTCGGGCACCACGAGAGACCTTCCCGCCGCCGTCCAGCATAGCCATCGGGCGCTCGTCGTCCTCATGGCCGCGGCGCTCTACGGCACAGGCATTCGTCCGGGCGACGAATTCTTTTGCCCCTCCTCTCCCGCCTGGGGACACGGTCTTTGGCACGGCGCCCTGGCGCCCCTCGCCTTGGGTGTGACGACGGGGTCCTGCGCGGGAAAATTCAGCGCCCAACACCTGATCCAAGCGCTGGAGGCCTTCGGCATTACCAATATGTCCGCCGCCGCAACCCATTACCGGATGATCCGCAACACCGGCGCGGCGAGCGATCACCACTATGCAATTCAAAAGGCATCCTACACGGGCGAGCCGATCGATGCTGAGACGCTCGACTATATGCAAACGCTCTTCAAGCGTCCCTTGTGCAGCATGTATGGCACCACCGAAATCGGCGTGGTCCTGGCCAACTATCCCGGTGCGGAGGACTTCACCGTCAAGGCCGGCTCGCTGGGCAAGCCCTTGCCGGGGATGCGGATCGAAATCCGGGCGCCGGACGGAACCCTCCGCCCCCCCGGCCTAAAGGGCGAGATCGTATTGCTGCGCAAAGGCGAGTGGCTTGCGACCAAGGATCTCGGCTGGATCGATGAGGACGGCTACTTTTATCACGCCGGTCGAGCGGACGATGTGATCATTTCCGCCGGCTGGACCATGAGCGCCGTCGAAATCGAGCAGACCCTTTTGGCGCACCCGAGCGTTCAGGACGTGGCCGTCATCGGCGTGCCGGACGAACTTCGGGGCCTGGTGGTCAAAGCCTTTATCGTCACGGACGGGGCCAAGGATCTCGCCCAGATCGAAGAGCTGCAGCGCTTCACACGCGAGCGGCTGAGCCTGCACGAATATCCCCGGCAGATCGAATTCATCAGTGAATTGATCAAAACGCCGGCCGGAAAAATCAATCGAAAGGCTTTGCGTGATCGCGAAGCCGTCAAAACTTCAGAGAGGATCGCATCATGAGCGTCACCGCCGAGCTTGAACCCGCCACCCGGCGTTTTCCCGCCATTACCGAACAGGCGCTCGACGATCTGCGATCCCGATTGGGCGTGCCGATCACCGACACCATCGAGCCGTGGAACTATGAAGCGACCCGCGACGGCATCCGCCACTACGCCCACGGCATCGGCGACGATAATCCGTTGTGGTGCGATCCGGACTACGCGAAGACCACCCGGTTCGGCACCATTGTCGCCCTGCCGAGCTTCCTGTTCACCACCAGCCGGATCATATCGGGCTACGTCGGCGGCCTCGCCGGCACCCACGCCATGTGGGCGGGCGCGGACTGGACCTGGCACAAGCCCCTCCTGCGCAACGATACGATCCGCACCGAAGCTCGCCTGAAGGACCTGATCGAGCATCAAACCCGCTTCGCAGGGCGCTCCTTCCAGCAGATCTACCATGTGGATTTCTATAATCAGCACGGCGATCTCGTCGCCGAAGCCGACAGCTGGTGCTTCCGCACCGATCGCGATCACGCCCGCGAAGTGGGCAGCAAATACACTGAGACGCGCGAACGGGGCGTAAAGAAATACACCCCAGAAGAGCTCGCCGAAGTCTATAAACTATACGCGGACGAAAAGATCAGAGGCTCAGAGCCCCGCTATTGGGAAGACGTCGCCGTGGGCGAAGCCTTGCCGAGGATGCTGAAGGGCCCGATGACGGTCACCGGCTTCATCGGCTATGCCCAGGGCTGGGGCGGTTTGTATATCCGCGCCAACAAGCTTGCCTGGCAGATGTTCGACAAACATCCGGGCCTGGGCATCCCCAATCGTTTCGGCATTCCCGATTGCCCGGAACGGGTGCATTGGGAAGAGGAATTCGCGCACATGGTCGGCGCGCCCGGCGCCTATGACTATGGCCCTGAGCGCTGCTCATGGCTGACCCATCACGCCACCAACTGGATGGGCGACGCCGGCTTCCTGCGCCAATCCAAGTGCCAGATCCGCCGCCACAATCCCGAGGGCGACATCCTCTTCATCGACGGCAGCGTGGTGCGCAAATTCGAAGAGAACGGCCGCTTCCTGGTCGAGATCTCCCAGCAGGCGCGCACCTATAACGACGAGACCTCAGCGAACGGGTCGTCGATCGTCCAGCTGCCTTCGCGCAAGGCGTAAGGACTCTCAGCCGTGGCCGGGATCGTTGAAACTGCGATCCCGGCCACTTTGGGCCAAATGGTCAGCCGACGCCCTCTTGCAGGCAAAGCGTGTGGATCTATGCAAACCCCTGACGGTGAAACCAATGTTTCGCTCTGGCCGGGCCCCCTGCACGGGATAAGGGTCCTCGATTTCAACCGGGTTCTCGCCGGGCCGTTCGCCACCCAGATGCTGGGCGACCTGGGCGCAGAGATCATCAAGATCGAATCGCCCGACGGCGGCGACGACACCCGCCTTTTCCCTCCGACGCGCGAGGGGGTCAGCCACTATTTCCTCAGCGTAAACCGCAACAAAAAGAGCATCGTGATCGATCTGAAAGATCCCAAGGGGATCGCTCTGATCCACGATCTCATCGGGACCGCGGACGTCATCGTCGAAAATTTTCGGCCAGGCGTGATGGACCGGCTGGGCCTCGGCTACGAAGCCGCCGCCGCGATCAACTCTCGCATCATCTATTGCGCGATTTCAGGGTTCGGCATGACCGGTCCTCTCAAGGATCGACCGTCCTTCGACATCGTCGGGCAAGCCATGTCGGGCGCACTGAGCGTGAATGGGGAGGTCGGTCGAACGCCGACCAAGCTGGGTTTGCCGCTGGGGGACCTCGTGGGCGGCGTCTACGGCCCGATCGCCATTCTGGGGGCGCTCCATGAGCGACACGGGACCGGCAAGGGCCGATTGATCGATATCAGTCTGCTCGACGGCATGATGGGTATGCTCGGCTACCTGGCGCAGCTGTCGTTTTTCCTCGGCACGGATCCGCAGCCTGTCGGGTCCGGCCACCCTTCCCTGACGCCCTACGGCATATTCCCGGCCAGCGATGGCTCGATCGTCATCGCTTGTCTGACCAACATCTTCTGGACGCGGCTTTGCTCGGCCCTAGATCTGCCCGAGGCCTCAGCCGATCCGCGCTTCGCCACCATCGAGGGGCGCCGAGACTATCGCGCTGAGGTCACCGACATCGTCGCCGCGCGCACTAAGACCAAGTGCGTCGCTGATCTGGAAGCGCTGTTCGATGCTCATGAAGTGCCCTATGGGCCCGTGCTGGGCATCAAGGCCGCTCTCAGTCAGCCCCAGGCGCAAGCCCGGGACATGGTCGTCACCGTCGATCACCCGGTGCTGGGGCCAATTCCCATTATCGGGCGCTCCATCAAATTTCCGGGCACCTTGCCCGAGCCCATCTCAGCGCCGCCGACGTTGGGACAGCACACAGACGAGATCTTGCGCGCCTTGGGGCGGTCGGATCGGGAGATCGCCAATCTGCGGGAAGGCGGGACCGTCAATTGATCTCTGGCGCCTTGAAGGTGTTGTCCTTCAGTCCGCTGCACCGACGATAGGAGGCGGTTGCGCCCCTAAGACCCAGAACCGACAAATCGGAGACCGACAATGCAAAACTTGGCCGAGCGGGACTACTTCAGCGACACCTCGATCCTGAAAGACCCCTACGCCTATTTCGAGGCGCTCCGGGAGAAGGGACCGATCCATCGGCTCTCCAACGGCATCGTGGTGGTGACCGGATACGACGAGATCTTGGAGGTGATCAAAAACACCGAGGACTTCTCCTCCGCGATCGCGCCCCAAGGTCCCGCCGCCCCGCTGCCCTTCGAGCCCAAGGGCGCCGACATCACGCCGCAGATCGAAGCGCATCGGACCGAGTTCATCGGCGGCGATCTACTGGTCGCCTATGACGACCGGCAGCACACCCGGTCTCGGGCGCTTCTCAGTCGCCTGTTCACACCGTCCCGGC
Source organism: Caulobacter sp. (assembly GCA_026225565.1). Lineage (GTDB taxonomy): Bacteria > Pseudomonadota > Alphaproteobacteria > Caulobacterales > Caulobacteraceae > CAIOYC01. The sequence goes on from JAMFTA010000148.1 coordinate 25,069, forward strand.
TGAAGGCGAACGAGCAGTTCATCCAAGACTATTCCGACCACATGGTGAAGGCGGCGGTGGCCAAGGGCGGCTGTGAGCTGATCAAGGAGATCGCCACCCCATTCGTCACCCTGGTGATCGCCGATCTGTTGGGGGTGCCCGCCGCCGATCGTCAGATCTTCATGGATGCAATCGAGGCGGGACCGCCCCCCGGCAGCCTGAACAGCGACGACCTCATCGCGCAAAACCAGCCCCTGGTGATCATGGGGATGTACTTCGCCCAGTATGTGCAAGACCGGCGGGACAACCCGCGCGAGGACGTCTTGTCGGAGCTGGCCAACGCCACCTATCCCGATGGCTCGACCCCGGAGGCCCTGGAAATTGTCCGGCTGGCCACCTTCCTGTTCGGGGCCGGTCAGGACACCAGCGCCAAGCTCCTCGGCAACACGGTGCGGTTCATCGTCGATCAGCCCGGCCTGCAACAACAACTTCGCGACGATCCCAAGCTGATCCAGCCGCTCCTGGAAGAGGTCCTGCGTCTCGAAGGCTCGGCGAAGATGACGGCGCGTCTCGCCCGCAAGGACACCCGCATCGGCGATCTTGTGGTCCCGGCGGGAACCAAGGTCATGCTCGCCCTCGCGGCGGGCAATCGCGACCCTGGCCGCTGGGCCGATCCGGCGGCGTTCGTGCTCGATCGACCGAAAATCAAGGAGCATTTGGGCTTCGGCCGCGGCGCCCATGTTTGTCCCGGCGCGCCGCTCGCCCGCGTTGAGGTGCGGGTCATGCTGGAAAAGCTGCTGGAACACACCGCCCATATCGATCTCGTTGAAGAGAAGCACGGCCCGGCGGGCGGTCGAATGCTCGACTACGACGCCAGCTTCATCATCCGCGGACTGTCGGAACTGCACCTGAAGCTGACGCCGGCGCCCGGGTTCGTCGCGCCTGTCGCGCCCGCCCCGCCGAAAGTGAAGAAGGGCCTTAAAGAGCTGTTCGGCTTCGGCAAGAAGACGCAAAGCGCACTCTCAACCCCGACCCACTATTCCACCGCGGAAACCAAGATCGGCGCCCTGCTCGCCGATCCGGCCGCGAAGGCGGTGATCGATCGGCACTTCCCAGGCATGAGCAGCGACTCCCGGATCGCGATGGCCAAGGGCATGACCCTGCGCGCCGTGCAGAAGTTCGCCCCCGAGCAGTTCACGGTCGAGGCGCTCGACGCGGTGGACGCGGACCTTGCACAGACGCCGATGAAGTGAGCGCGGCGGGCCAACGGCCCGTCCATTCAGGTGACGTCGTCTATCCGCACCCAGGTTCGTTCCGCGGACGAGCGGCGGATCGCCTCCTGCACCCGCTCGACCGCCCAGGCTTGCGCAAAGTCCGGCCGCGCCGGCTGCTCTCCCCGGATAGCCTTCACCATTCGGTTCATCGACAAGGCCATGGGATAGGCTGGCGGCATGGGCGCCTGGGAATCGAGGGTGATTTCAGGCGAGCGAAGCAGGCGCTCGGGCAAGGAAACCGGCTCCAACGTCCCGCCGCTGGCCGTGCCGGCATGAAGGGTGGTGTCCCGCGCTGTCGGAAAGCTGGGCGAGCGCATGGCCAGCCGGCCGCCGCTGCCAAAGACGTCCAGCGAGAATCCCGATGGCACGGGCGCGTTCCACGACACCTGAAACTGGATGACCAGGCCGCTGCGAAATCGCAGGAGGGTGGTGGCGAAATCGTTGGTCTGAGACGGAACGGTGGAGCCATCGGTGAAACGCCATTCCTTGAGGAGTTGCATATCGTGCGCGACGACCTCCTCCACCTCGCCAAACAGAAAGGTGAGCAGATGGAGGGCGTGACTGCCGAGGTTGCGGACCGCCGAGACGCCAAAGCCCGCCTGAGAAAACCAGTTGTAGGGGAAACGTGGATCGGGATTGTTGAACAGCGACAGGTTGAACACGCATGTGCCGCCGAACGGCTGCCCCAGATACCCGTCGTCGATCATTTCCCGGGCAAGCGCAGGCGCCGGCAGCCATTCGCTATAGGCGTCCACGACACCCACGGTCCCGCTCGCCCGCCAGCCGTCATAGAGCGCCCGGGCGCCCTGGAGGTTGGAGGCGAAGGGGATGGCGTTATAGACGTGCTTGCCGTTCCGTAGCGCCGCCAGAACCATCGCCTCGCGGATGCTGGGACGGGTGCCGCAATCCATGATGTCGATTTGGGGGTCGGCCGCCATCGCCTCGGCGTCCCAGAATGGGCGGGGGACGTTGAACCGCTGGGCCGCCGCCTCAGCCGTTTCCTGCCTCGACGTGCAGATGCCCACGACCTCGACGCCCGGCACGGCCCGCCAAGCCGGTAAATGAGCGACCGCGCCCCAGTTGGCGCTGATGATCCCGACCTTCAGCGTCATTTCGCCAACCCTGCTTGATGATCGCCGGCGGGCGCAGCCGGCTTGTCCACTTCGATAAGGAGGCGGGTGAGCTTCAGGGCGGCGATCTTCCATTCGCCCGCCTGGCGGACCCAGCGCTCATGATAATGGCCGTAACCGGTCATTGAGGTCCGCCCCTCTGGCCAAACGAGCCGGTCTTGCAGCGCCCAGACGACGCGCGCCTCGTCGCCATCCAGGGTGATTTCCGGTGAATGCACCTGATGCACGGTCTTGGCCGTCTCGATCGATGCGCGCACCATGGCGATGGCTGCGTCACGCCCCTTGATGACCGCCAAGCCGGTTCCATCGGAGACGTCGAGCTCGTAGTCGTCCGTGAAGATATCCGCGAAGCCACGCCAGTCTTTGCTATCCAGCGTCCTGCAATACCGGGCCTTCGCTTCGCAAATAGCGATTCGATCGGCGATCATTTGCAAGCTTAGCATCAGGTCCCCTTCCATATTTTATGTCTGCCGGCGTCAGCGTCTTCTGCTCATCGGGTCGCATCCCACAGAGGGCGACGCGTTCAGCCCAACCCCTCGCTTGATAGGGATTCTAGCTTCGCTCTTTGCCCTGCCAGACCAGCGGCAGATTGCGGATTGAGAGCAGGCCGGGAAAGACGGTCGTATCCGCGCCCGGCCGGACGGTGAACTCGGGAATGCGCTTGAACCACTCGTCCAGAACCACCCGCAACTCGCGTCGCGCCAAGGTGGCGCCAAGGCAGAGGTGGATGCCGGCGATGAAGGTGAAATGGCGATTGTTCTTTCTCGCCGGGTCGAATTCCCGTGGGCAGGCGAACTTTTCAGGGTCGAAATTGCCGGCGCTATTGAGACATTGGACTGAGTCGCCCGCCTTGATCGTCACCCCGTGCCACTCGAAATCGCGGGTCGCGATACGCGCCGAACTGAGGATCGGTTGGGTGCGCAGGAACTCCTCGACCGCTGAGTTGATCAGTTCCGGATGGTCTCGCAACCGGCTCTGAATGCCCGGCTCCATCACCAATCGGCGAAACATCTGGCTGATGGTCGCGGCGACCGTATCCAACCCGCCAAGCCAGAGGAACCAGACGATGCCGATCTTCTCCTCGTCGGTCAGGCCCCGCCCCTCGATCTGTCCATGGACGATCTTGGAGACGAGGTGATCGTCGGGATGGCTTTCCTTCTCCGCGATGAAACCGCGCAAGAAGACCAGCACGGCGCTAAGCGCGGCGCCGGTCTTCGCCCGGTCGCTCGCGTGCAGGATGTCCCACTCCCAATCGAGGAACTGCTCGAACATCTCAGGCGGAAACCCCATCAGCGTCATGAAGACGCGCACCGGGAAAACGCGACCGAAATCCCAGGCCACGTCCACCTCGCCCTTGTCGGCGAAGCTCTCGATCATCTCCACCGCGAGGGCGCGAATCTGCGGCTCCATCCGATTGATCTGTGCGGCCCCGAAGTGGGGGAAGAGAAAGTGGCGATATTTGCTGTGTTCGGGCGGATCGACGCCCAGGGGAATGGAGCGGAACGTCTCGCCGATCAGCGCCTGAAACCCTGCGGCGCCCTTGTTCGAAAAATGCTCGTTGTCCGTATAGACCCGGTCGATATCGGCATAGTGGGTGACCACCCAGCTGCCCTTGCCGCCGCCCGCAACGCCGCCGCCGGTGGGCGGATTAAAGAGGATGCGTGGAATATCGGGACCGCTCAGCCAGCCGCAGGGCTCGTAGGGGTCGGTTAGATCGTTAGGTCTGAAACCAGTGGCCCAAGTGATGTCGACGACCCTGTCCCGCGGAACATGCGCCGGGGCGGGCAGATCGACCAAGATCGAGGCGAACGGATTTTCTGGCGGCGCTGGGTCTTGCATAGGCCAGTGATATGTAACCGCCCCCCGTTGAGCAAGCGTATCGGACGGAACGTCCGAGATACCGCTGCAGCGGTCCCAAACCCCGGTCGGATCGGATTTCGCCTCGCGCAGTCGCGGGAAGGTCGCGTCAGTCCTTGGCGCGCTCGAAGAAGGAGCCGTCGGCGGTCATCACCACGATGCGGGTGCCCACAGTGATGTAGGCCGGCACCATGGTGCGGATGCCGTTGGACATGATCGCCGGCTTGTAGGAGCCCGACGCCGTCTGGCCTTTCACACCCGGCTCGGTCTCCATCACTTCCAGCGTCGCGCGGGCCGGCAGTTCGATGGCGATGGGGATGTCGTCATGCAGCGACAGGGTGACGGTGGTGCCGTCCTGCAGGTAGGCGGCGGCCGCGCCCACCAGATCGGCCGAGGCGGTCACCTGGTCGAAGGTTTCCGGGTTCATGAAGTGATAGCCGTCGCCGTCGCTATAGAGGAAGTTATAGCTGCGCTCGTCCACAAACGCCTTCTCCACCGTCTCGGTGGTGCGGTAGCGTTCCGACACCTTCACCCCGTCGGAGATGCGGCGCATGTCCAGCTGGGTGACCGGCGTGCCCTTGCCGGGGTGGATGTTATCGACGCTGAGGACGACATAGAGCTTCCCGTCGATGTCCAGGACGGAACCCTTCCTCAGGGAACTGGCGGCAACCTTCAAAACAAAGCCCTCACACATGGCCGGCAGGCGCGCCCGCGGCCTTGGATCAAATGATTGCTGCGCACCTACACGGGCGGGACTAGAATGAAAAGCGATCATGGCGCCCCAGGGCCGCCGACCGCCGCCCCCGATCGCCTAAAATGAGAGCGCCCCGCCCCTTGTCCAGCAACGCCGCAGCGCCGTGGTGGCGCGCCGACCGCCACGCCGCCCGCCGCCCCCGCCTGATCAGTCGCAACGCCATCAAACGCGCGGTGCGCGGATGGTTCGAGAGGGGCGGCTTCACCGAGGTCGAGGCGGCGGCCCTGCAGGTCTCCCCCGGCAACGAGGCGCACCTGCACGCCTACGCCACCGAGATGATCGCCATCGACGGGGCGCGAACGCCGATCTACCTGCACACCTCGCCGGAGTTCGCCTGCAAGAAGCTCATAGCCGGCGGGGAGACCAAGATCTTCGACTTCGCCCGGGTCTGGCGCAATCGCGAGCGGGGCGCGCTGCATCACCCCGAGTTCACGCTTCTGGAATGGTATCGCGCCGGCGAACCTTACGAGGCCTTGATGGCTGACTGCGCCGCCCTCCTGGCCCTGGCCGCCGAAACCGCCGGCTGTGCGCAGTTCAGCTTTCGCGGCCGCGCCGCCGACCCGCTCGCCGAGCCCGAGCGATTGACGGTGGCGGAAGCCTTTACCCGCTTCGCCGACATCGACCTTCTGGCCACGATCTCGGCCCACGAGGGCGATCGCGACACCCTGGCGGCGGCGGTCTCGGCGGCGGGCATTCGGGTGGCGGCGGACGACACCTGGACCGACATCTTCAGCCGGGTGATGGTGGAGAAGGTGGAGCCGAACCTCGGCCAGGGGCGCCCGACGATCCTCTACGAATATCCGGCGGTGGAGGCGGCTCTGGCCCGCATCAGCCCCCGCGACCCGCGCGTGGCGGAGCGGTTCGAGCTCTACGCCTGCGGGGTGGAGCTGGCCAACGCCTTCGCCGAGCTGACCGATCCGGTGGAACAGCGCCGGCGATTGGAGGCGGAAATGGTCGAGAAGGCCCGCGTCTATGGCGAGCGCTATCCCCTGGACGAGGATTTCCTGGCCGCCCTGGCCGTCATGCCCCCCGCCTGCGGCTGCGCGCTCGGCTTCGACCGCCTGGTCATGCTGGCCACTGGCGCGACCCATATCGAACACGTGCTGTGGACGCCGGTGGTGGAGCCATAGCGGCAGCGCTTCTCCCTTCCCCCATTAATGGGGGAAGGGCCGGGATGGGGGTGACACCGGCGCCAGATGTGGCGCGGGGCGTAAGCTTCCGCCAACGCTGCTGGCTTAACGGCCGGACCTGCCCCTAAGTCCATGGAGGCAAATTGTCGGCGATCGTTTGTGGCTGTCAATGACGGCCCCACAGGGGCCGCCGCGCAGCGGCGCGCTTTGCGCGTCATTGACAGCCGCAAACGACCTCGCCGTATCGTTCCACCATGGGTCTTAAGGGCTCTTGGAACTACGACTTCAGGGTGTGGCTCCCGGTAGCCGCTCACCTGTCATCGGAACCCCACGTTGCCCTCCCGCCCCCGCCGGTTCATATCCGCCCCATGACCCAGACCCTTCGCACGCCGGACGCCCTCGCCCGCGCCGGCCTCGTCGCCCCCGAGCGCACAGCAGAGCTGGAGCGGGTGGCCGCCCGCTACGCCATCGCCATCACGCCGGCCAGCGCCGCCCTGATCGATCCGACCGATCCCGACGATCCCATCGCCCGCCAGTTCCTGCCCGACCTCGCCGAGCTCGACGCCGCCCCCGGCGAGAGCACCGACCCCATCGGCGACGCCGCCCACAGCCCGGTGGAAGGCATCGTGCATCGCTATCCCGACCGGGTGCTCTTGATGGTCACCCACACCTGCGCCACCTACTGCCGGTTTTGCTTCCGGCGGGAGACGGTGGGACAGGCGGGGAGCGGAAACCTGTCCCCCGCAGCTCTCGACGCCGCCCTGGCCTATATCGCCGGCGCTCCCGACATCTGGGAGGTGATCCTCACCGGCGGCGACCCCCTGGTGCTGTCGCCGCGTCGCCTCAGCGCCCTGATGGACCGGCTGGCGCAGATCCCCCATGTCAAGGTGGTGCGCCTGCACACCCGCGTGCCGGCGGTGGCGCCCGAACAGATCACGGACGCCCTGGTCGCCGCCCTCAAATGCGCCGGCAAGGCGGTCTATGTGGCCCTGCACGCCAACCATCCGCGCGAACTGACGCCGGCGGTGCGGGCCGCCTGCGCCCGCCTGATCGACGCCGGCCTGCCCATGGTCAGCCAGACCGTGCTGCTAAAGGGCGTCAACGACGATCCCGAGGTGCTGGGCGCCTTGATGCGCGCCTTCGTCGAGACCCGGATCAAGCCCTACTACCTGCACCATGGCGACCTGGCCTCGGGCACTGCGCACCTGCGCTCCAGCTTGGAGGAGGGCCAGAGGCTGGCGCGCGCCCTGCGGGGCCGGTTCTCGGGCCTCTGCCAGCCAACCCTTGTGCTCGACATCCCCGGCGGCCACGGCAAGGTGCCGGTCGGCCCCACCTATATGACCACCGACGAGCAGGGCCTGAGGATCGCCGACCCTTGGGGCTCTGAGCACCTCTATCCGTCCGGCCGAGGCTAGGTCGTGAGCGCATCTATCCAAATGGCTGAAGGCCACGCAAAGGCGCCGGCGCTCCGCGTCTCGCGGGAGGGGCTGCGCACCCTCCTCACCTGGCGACGGGACGTGCGCCGGTTTCGCACCGAGCCCCTGGAGCCGGGTTTGCTGGATTCCCTCCTGGACTTCGCCGCCCTGGCCCCCTCGGTGGGCCTGAGCCAGCCCTGGCGCTTTGTGCATGTGCGCTCGCCCGAGAAGCGGGCTCTGGTGCGCAAGAACTTCGCCGCCACAAACGCCGACGCCCTGGGCGGCTATGACGGGGAGCGCGCCGCGCTCTATAGCCGCCTGAAGCTGTCGGGGCTGGACGATGCGCCCGTGCAGCTGGCGGTGTTTGTCGATAGCGACCCTGAGCAAGGGGCGGGGCTCGGCCGGCGCACCATGCCCGAGGCGCTCTTCTATTCGGTGATCATCGCCATCCACACCCTGTGGCTGGCGGCGCGCATCGAGGGGGTGGGCCTCGGCTGGGTTTCGATCCTCGATCCCGTTCTGCTGGGCGCGGATCTTGAGGTCCCTCCCGCCTGGCGCTTGGTCGCCTATCTCTGCATCGGCTATCCGGCCGAGGAGAGCGATACGCCGGAACTGGAGCGCTCCGGCTGGGAGCGACGCGCGGACACGCCGGCCATCGTCAGGTGAGTTCCAGTCGAGCGGGGCCTACCCCTTGTCGACGGGGAGGCCGCGGTTAGGTATGGCGAGAGGTAGAGGAGTGTCTCCATTGTCCAGCGTTCAACCCGATGCGTTCAAGGCCGGTATGCGGCGGCTGGCCGCCAGCGTCTGCCTGATCACCACCTTGAACGCGGACGGCACGCGCAACGGGCTGACGGCCACGGCGGTCTGCTCCCTCTCGGCATCGCCGCCGACCCTGCTCTGCTGCCTGAACCGGGCCAGCAACTCCTTTGCGGCCATCCAGGCGGCCAAGATGTTCGCGGTGAACCTGCTCTCCACCGACGACCGGGCCATCGCCGGCCATTTCGCCACCTCCCTCGCCGGCGACGACAAGTTCGGCCTGGGCGTCTGGACCGCGCTGAAGACCGGCGCGCCGGTGCTCGCCTCGGCCATCGCCGCCTTCGACTGCCGGCTGATCAATGTGGTGGAGACCGGCACCCACGGCATACTGATCGGCGAGGTGCAGGCCCTGGAGCTCAGCCCCGCCGGCGCCATGCCGCTTCTGTACGTCGATGGCGGGTACGGGGCGTTTGCGCCGCATGAGATGCTGACGACCAAGGCGATTTAGGGCGGCTCTGAGGAGCCCCTGGCGGAGTCTGCTTTCGGGCGGCGCTTTGGCGGGAAAAACCATCCTAGAGATAGGTTTCGCGGCTCACCTAGCTGTCACGCCTAACCGTCCTCAGACCAGCCGTGCGTCGAGGAGCGAGCCAACTGAAGCGCATAAAATTTTGTATCGACGACCATCATTGGGAAGGTTGCAGGCAAATCGGACGCCTTGATCTCTACGAAACGGCTTTTTTCATAAAACCGATGAGCGGCTAGAAACTTGTCAGTGGTGCCGAGAAATATGTCGGTGACGCCGCGCTCCTCGGCACCGGCTACGAGGCGGTCGAGCAAGCGTGAGGCGACGCCAAATGCGCGGCCCCGATAGGCCGCCGCTACGAACATCTTCCGCAAGGCGGCCTGCCCAGCGCCGATATCCTTCAGGCCGATCGTCCCGATCACTTTATCTTCGGCCTTTGCGACCCAAAAATCACCTCGCCCGACCTGATAGAACTCGGGAATGGATTGCAGATCCGGTTGATCCTCGATGGCGATTGGGATGCCGAATTCTTCCCGCTGTATGGACAGTATGACGTCGATAACGCCCTGCTCATCAGCCTGAACGAAGCGATTTACCTGTATTTCTGTGGTGATTTCATTCATCACGCGCCTCTGCCGCTTTCTATATCAGCAAATATAACTATTTTAATAGGAAACACTGGCTCCCAGAGGCCATCCTAGACATGCCAAAAACAAATCTAGATTGTTGGAATCTCCAAAACCTCTCAGCACTCACTCATTATCTTTGGACGCCCTCCGGTTCTATCGGGACGAATGCTTGCGAACCACTCATCGTTGTCATTCACAACGCCGCTTAAGCGGGCGGCGCAAGCACATAGATGTACGCCTCCACCTCACCCTCGGCCGTGGCGACCCGCGTCAGCACCCGCTCGTAGCCCTCGCCTTCGAAGGCGTCCAAGCGGGACCAGTGGTCGGGCAGGTCCGCCGATAAGAAGAGGCGGACCGCCACGGCTTCACCGTCCGGATTGAGGACCAGTCCAGGATAGCCTTGCGCCGCGCCCCATCCCTCTTGATAGAGGTCGCCGCGCACCGATCCGCTCGACCAGGCGCCGCTGAGGGCCGAAAGCTGATCGTGATTGGATCGGCCGGGCCCCAGGGTGCCATAGACAGCCAGACGGCGCTCTGCGTCCATGCTCGCCGCCTACGTCTTGGCGTAGTCCCCGATCACATTGTCCAGCACGTCGAGCGGCGTCGCGCCGCTGAGCAGGCCTGCGTCGTGGAATTTGCGGATGTCGAAGCGGGGGCCCATGGCCTTCTTGGCCATGGCCCGCAGGCGCAGCCAGGTCAGCTTGCCCACCATGTAGCTGCAGGCCTGACCCGGCCAGACGCAGTAGCGCTCAACTTCGGTGATCGCCGAGGCTTCCTTGTCGCCCAGCGTGTCCACGTAGTATTTCACCGCCTGCTCACGGGTCCAGCGCTGGTCGTGCAGGCCCGAATCCACCACCAGCCGCACGGCGCGGAACATGGAATCGTGCAGCTGGCCGATGTGGCCCAGGGGATCGTTGTCGTACATCCCCATCTCCACCGCCAACTGCTCGGCGTAAAGCGCCCAGCCCTCGCCATAGCCGGAGAACCAGATCTGCTTCCTGATCAGGGGCAGATCCCCGGCCTCGTTGGAGATCGAACCCTGCAGGTGGTGTCCGGGAATGCCTTCGTGGAAGGTCAGGGTCGGCAGCACCCATTTGGGCACCTCGGCGGTGTCGCGCAGGTTGATCCAGTAGATGCCGGGGCGGGAGTTATCCAAGGGCGGGCCGTTGTAATAGCCGCCCGGCGCGCCGGCCTCGGTGGCCTTGGGCACCCGGTGGATCTCCAGCTTGGCCTTGGGCAGGACGCCGAACCACTGGGGCAGTTTGGCGGTGATCGCGCGCACTTGGGCATTCAGGTCGGCGATCAGCTGCACCTTGGCGGCGTCGGTATTGGGATACTGGTACTTGGGATCGGCGTAGAGGGCGGCCAGGCGCTCGCCCACCGTCCCCTGGGTCAGGCCCTGTTTCTTCATCAGCACGTCCAGCTCGGCCTGGTGGCTTTTCACCAGCTCAAGCCCGGTCTTGTGCACCTCGGCCGGGGAGATGGTGGAGGTGGTGGCCGCCTTCAGGGCCGTGGCGTAATAGGCGCCGCCGTCCTTCAGCTTCCAGACGCCGGCGTCATGGGTCGCCTTGGCGCGCAGGCCTTTCATGTGCTCGATCTGGCGCCCCAGGGCCGGACGCACTTGCTCCACGTAGAGCCGGGCGGCTTCGCCGGCATAGTCGCCCGCTATGCCCTTTTCCTTGGTGCGGCGCTGGAGGGATTCCACCAGGGGCGCCTTGTCCAGCGCCGTGTCGTAGAAGGCCTGCATCTGCACCAGGGCCTTGTCGATGATGAAGTCGGGGGGGATCACGCCCAAGCCCTCGTCGTGGCGGGCGATCTCCAGCTCCTCGCTCATCTGCCGGGCGAAGGCGCTCATGCGGGTGAGGTAGGCGTCGGCGTCTTCCTTGGTGTCGATGGCGTGCTGGTTGTCGAGGAAGTCCGGCGTGCCCTGATAGGAGCCGGTAAGCTGGCTGAGCACATAGGGGCCGCCATAGATGGGGAACTTGTTGGCCTCTTCCTGGACCGACAGGTTGAAGTCCACCACGTCGTAATTGACCTTATCCAGGCCGGTAAGCTTGGTGCGATCCACCGTGTGCAGGCGCGCCAGCTGGGCGGTGTTGATCGCCCGCCCCTCCTCCGCATCGGCAATGGAGCTGCCGCTGAGGGCGCTCTTGGTCCAGGCGAGAGGGCCGACGTCCATGCCCAGACTGGTGGCGTTTTCCGGATAGCGGCGCAGGGCGTCCTGGGCGAAATCCTCCAGGATAGGCGCCAGCTTGGCCGCTTCCGGGGAGCGAGCCTGGGCGAAGCTGGCGAGCGGCCGCATGGCGGCGGCGGCGAAGACGGTGGAGGCGATCAGGCGGCGACGATCGATCACGGTTGGTTTTCCTTCCCCATGGAGCTTTGCAGCACGGTTAAGCACGCCGGGGGCCGCCAGCAAGACAAACCGACCGCCGGCGGATTAAACTGCGGTAATGTATTGCGCGAGCAGCCCCACCGCAGCGGGTGAGATTGCACCCTAAAATCACAGTGCAAAGGGTGCAATTGAGCGCGACCGCCCCGCCGCCCGGCGATCTGCAGGGTCGGTCGCCCGACGAGACGCCGCAGATTGCACCCAAAAAACACCGTGCAAAGGGTGCAATTGGGTCCTCGTCGGCATGATGGGCGGGGCTCGGCAAGCGCGTCCAGACTCTCGTTCGAGCTCAGTATGGGGGTGAACCGGCGAGGGGGGAGAGATTTATTTTCGCCCCCTCAGCCCGGCAGATTTCGAGCCCGCAGCTACCCCCGCCCGCCCCCGGCGATGTAACCGTCCACCACCGTCGCCAGCACGGTCAGGGGCACGCCGCCGGTCCTGACCACCACGTCGTCGAAGTCTCGAAGGTCGTAGCGGGGGCCCAGCGCCGCCTTGGCTTTGTCGCGCAGGCGGTTGATCTCGGTGTGGCCGACCTTGTAGCCGCAGGCTTGGCCGGGCGTGCCGCAATAGCGGTCGACCTCGCTGATCATGGCGCCGCCGGCCCGGCCGGTCTGCTCGGTCAACCACGACACGGTCTTCTCCCGCGACCAGCGCTTGGCGTGCAGGCCGGTGTCGGCCACCAGGCGGCAGGCGCGAAATTGCTGGCCCTGCAGATAACCGATCTTGCCGAAGGGATCGTCGGCGTAGAGCCCCAGCTCGTCCGCCAGCTGTTCGGCGTAAAGCGCCCACCCCTCTACGAAGGCGTTGAAGCCCATCAGGGAGCTGATCAGCGGGATTTCGTCGTGGCGCTCGGCTAGATAGGCGCCCTGCCAGGCGTGGCCAGGAATGGTCTCGTGGAAGGTCAGGGTGGGCAGGGAGCGCCGCGGCCAGATGCCGGTGTCGTGCAGATTGATGTAGTAGATGGACGGGCGCGAGCCATCCAGCGCTCCAAAGTTCATGTATCCGAGCCCGGCGCCCAGTTCGATGTCGGTGGGCACGGCCTTGACCACCACTTCGGCCTTCAGATGCATCTTCGACATCTTGGGGAGCAGGGGGCGCATGGCGGCGATGCGGCCGTTCAGATAGGCGATCAGCTGGGCCTTGCCCGCCGCATTGTTGGGATAGAGAAAACGCGGGTCCTTGCTGAGCGCCGCCAC
>JAMFTA010000149.1 GCA_026225565.1 Caulobacter sp.
AGGAGATCAGATCGGAGCTGGTCCTGGTGCTGTGAGATGGCCTCCGACAGGCCAGGGCCTCCCCCCTCTTCTTCACCATCGAGGATGATCTTGATGGTGCTTCGGGGACTGGAGTGAATGGCGTCGAGCGCGCTCAGGAGCGCGACGATCGGCGCCTTGTCGTCCGCGATCGCCCGGGCGTAAATCCGCCAGCCATCAGGATACTGCGCGTTGGCGAGATCTGCGACAGGCTTGCCTCCGGCTTCGATGGACCCTGTGCGGACGACGGGTGTGAAGGGGTCCGGCTGGCTCCATTGCCGCGGGTCGACGGGCTGCCCATCATAATGGATATAGAAGAGGATCGTGCGTTTCGCGCCCGCAACGCTCCTCTGCCCGAACACGACGGGCGCACCCGAGGGGGTTCGCCAGCGCTCCGTCTGCATGCCGCGCTGGATGAGCATCTGCATCAACAGGTCGGCGTTCCTGTTGAGCTGAGCGATATCGCCGTGCAGGTCGGGGACCGACGCCAGACGGATGAGATCGCCGACGATCTGCGCCCTGTGCGACTCCACGTAGCGCCGGATGTCGGCCGCCTCCGCCGCCCTTGTCGCGGACGGGACGAGCGCCGCCAGCGCCATAGCCGCATGAAGCAGACAGCGTCTGGCGAACCAAATCATCTGCAGTCCTTTCGCTGCGTCATGGCTCAGAACTTGCCGGCCAGACGGACGTAATAGAAGCCGCCCGACTGGCCGAAGGGCTCGTACTGCTCATAGTAGCTGAACGGCGGCGTGCCCTGGTTCGCCGGCTTCAAGGCGGCCGGATATTTGTTCAAGAGGTTGTTGGCGCCGATGGTGAAGTCGATGCTGCGTGTCAGGTGGGCGGTGACGTCGAGGTCGACCAGCAGGATCGGCCGCATCACCTGGTCGTTGATCGGCAGGGCGGCGCGCTGGACGATCTTGCCCCAGTCGGTGAGGCGCAGCACAGAGTCGAACCGGTCGTAGGTCCAATCGGCGGAGGCGATGAACTTGTTGGCCGGCTGGCCGGTGGTGAAGTCGCCGAGGCTGGAGCGGCTGAGCGGGGTAAGGCCGAGCGAGGCCAGTTTCTGCGACACCAGGATCTTGTCGAACTTGTTGGTGTTCCAGTTGGCTGAGCCGGTCCACTTCACCCTGCCCCAGACGCCGAAGTCGCTCCGGTAGTCGACCACGAGGTCGACGCCCCGCGTCGTCGTGTCGGCGAAGTTGCCATAGTAGAACACCGCCTGCTGCGGGTTCAGGCCCTGGGAGGTGAGGGCGCTGCTGACGGCTGTGGACGGTCCAAGGGTGCCGCTCTGCAGGATGCGGTTGTCGATATCGACCTGGTAGAGGTCGAGGGTCGCGTTCATGCGCGGGAGCGGCTTGGCGACGAAGCCGATCGAATAGTTCATCGACGTTTCAGGCTTCAGGGCCGTGGCGCCGAGGGCCTGGGCCGCGGGGTTGTTGGGCGGCAGGAGCTGGACCGGATAGAGCACAGTGCCCTGCGGCAGGGCGACGCCGATGGTCGAGGACGAGGCGTAGTGCTCCTGCTGCAGCGAGGGCGCGCGGAACCCGGAGTTGATGGTGCCGCGGATGGCGAGCCAGGACAGCATCTCGTAGCGCGAGGAGACCTTGCCCGTCGTCGCATCGCCGAAGTCGGAATAGTGCTCATAGCGGCCGGCCAGGGAGACCTCCCAGCGGCTGGTCAGGAGCTGCTCGATGTTGAGGTAGGCGCTGACGTTGTTGCGATCCCAATCGCCCGCCGAGAAGGGCGGGAAGCCGCTGCTGCCTTGTGAGCCGCCGGTGGTCACCAAGCCTGCGAGCGGCGTGCCCGCTGGCGCCACATACCCACCGTTGACATAGGAGGCGGGCTCGCCCTGGACGATGGTGAAGGTGTCGTCGCGGAACTCCAAACCCGCCGCGACGAAGGTCGGTTTGGCGAAGAAGCCGGTCGCGACTTCGCGGGTTAGATCGAGGTTCGTCGTGGATTCCTGGGCTCGCAGGGTTCCGACGTAGAAGAAGGTCGGGCTCGCCGGGCCGAGCGAAGCGTTCAGCGAATGGCTGTGGTAGTCGACGTCGTCCCTGGAGAAGGAGGTCGACAGATCCCAGCGGAAGCCGAGGAGCTGATCGTCCTTCACGCCGGCGGTGACCTGGAAATCGCGGTCGGCCAGAAAGAGGCGCGCCGAATAGCCGTCGGGATAGATGGCGGTGTTGTTGTTGATGGAATTGGGATTGCGGAAAGTCTGCCAGGCGGCGCTGTCGCGGCTGGAGGCGGTGCCGAAGCTGTAGAACTGGATGTCCGAAGTGATCGGGATGCCGGCGTCGTAGCCCAGTGTATACAGCTGAACCTGCGGCTGGCCAGGGTGGGACGTGTGGCGGTCGGCGGTGGCCTCGCGCGGATCGAGCTGGCCGTTCACCTTGGCGTAGAGCTGGGTCTCGTTCAGCGCCCGCGCGCCGCGGTCGGTGAGGCCCTGGAAGCGGAAGTCGCCGGTGAGGTTCAGGAAGCCGCCGTCGCCGAGCTTGAAGCCCATGTTGGCCGAGGCCTCGGTCGTGCCGCCATCGCCATAGGCGGTCTGCCCGTACTGGGCGAAGACGTCGCCGCCGTGGTCGGCGGACTTGGTGATGATGTTGACCACGCCGGCGATGGCGTCCGAGCCGTACTGGGCCGAGGCGCCGTCGCGCAGCACCTCGATGCGTGAAACCATGTCGGCCGGGATCAGGTCGATGTCGGCGGGCGACTGGCCGTTCTGGGTGGTGCCGTTCACGAACAGGATGGCGGTGTCGTGCCGGCGTTTGCCGTTGACCAGCACCAGGGTCTGGTCGCCGCTGAGGCCGCGCAGCGACAGGGTCTTGATGGCGAAGCTGGCGCCGGCGCCGCTGTTGGAGGTGTTGGCCGACGGGATCAGGGTTGAGATGAGGTCTCGGGTCGAGGTCTTGCCGCTGGCCTGGAGGTCGGCTGCGGTGATGACGTCGATCGGGGCCAGGCTGTTGGTCGCCGTGCGCGAGGTGGAGCGCGTGCCGGTGACGATCACCTCGCTCTGATCCGGTGAAGGAGGCGCTGAGATCGTCGTGGTCGCCGCGTTCGGCCCGCCCGTCTGTGCCAGCGCCGCCCACGGAAGCACACCGAGCGCCACGCCCGCCAGCCACGCCAGTTTATGTGTCGACATTTGCCCGCCCGAATTGAGTGTCGCTCAGGCAATATTTGACCAACTGTCGGGCCTGAGCCCTCAGATGGATTGCGGAGCTCGAAGCTGTCGTCGAGAAAGAAAAGTATATTACAGCGTTAGATTATCTCCGCTCCGATATTTATAAGGCGTATTTCCGCAACAAATACGTCGATGGGCGATGTGATCCGTAGTTTAAAGAAGTGTCCTGGGGCGTATGTGGATGTCACCTCGGGCCTTGGCGTTACGAGGCTCTAAAATCCCACGATTACTCACTCATCGCGTGTAGGGCGGGCTCGCTTTGACGGCCTCGCCCCAAAGGGGCGGGCGCGGGTTGGACACGCGCGCGCCAGGCCGCCGATCCGCCACACCGTCGCCTATAAACAGATCATCTCGTTGAGAGGAAAGCTATTGTTATATAGAGTAAATCTAATTCGGCCCATTTATGAGCGATTCTCAAGTATAACTTGATGGATTTTCAGACAACGAAGTTATGGACGCCGCATAGGAGTCGATACTTCATCCGAGTAGTCGAATGAATAAATCACACGTCTTGCCCGCGCCGCGTTCGCGCAACGACGGAATGTACTAAACTCTTTCTATAAAGAACACTAAGCTGGCGAAGGTCAGTGCCGGTCTAGTGTTCGTCCTCACCACGGGGGCAGTGCTGGGCCTGGCGCCGACCGGCGCGGGTCGGGCTCATGCCGAGACCCAAGGGGCGCCGGTCGAAACCGTGGCATGGACGGTGTCCGCACCGACTGCCGGCGCGCTCAAGCCCGGTAGCCGGCTGGCCATCACGGTGCATGGCGCCGTGCTCCAGGGCTGGCACGTCTACGCACTGACCCAGCCACTGGACGGGCCGACCCCGTTGCGCGTGGCGGTCGACGCCAACCAGGTGGTTACGGCCGATGGCGAGCCCAGCGGTAGCGAACCTCTCAAGGTCCACGATTCCGCGTTCGACCAGGACACCCAGTTTTACGCCCACGACTTCACGGTGACGGTGCCGGTTCGCCTCGCCTCGCGGCTGGCCGCCGGGGTGCACAGGATCCCGCTCAGCGTCCGGTTCCAGACCTGCGACGGCCAGATCTGCAAGCCGCCGAAGAGCGTGAGTCTGACGGCGGCGATCGCCGTGCAGGCGGAGGGTTAGGCTTGTGCCAAGGCGACCCGACCCTTTCCAGAACAAGCGGTCCGCTTCGAAGCGGTTTGGCGCACCGTGGATGGCGCCGGCCGCGGCCGTCCCGACCGTAGCCGCCTATCTGGCGCTGCCGGCCATGGCTCAGATCGCGGTGCAGAACCAGGGCTATGTTCCCTACAGCGACGCGCCCATCAATTACCGCGCAGGGGATCTGGGCGACCCGGTGGCCCAGTTGCAGAAGCAGCTAGACAGCGGCAAGGCGCACCTCGTCTACGACAAGGACCACGGCTATCTGAAGTCCGTCCTGGACCTGCTCAAGGTGCCGACCAATTCACAGACCTTGGTGTTCTCAAAGACGAGCTTCCAATACAAGAAGATCTCTCCGGATCACCCGCGCGCGCTCTATTACAACGACGACGTCTATGTCGGCTCGGTCCACGAGGGCAAGGCGGTCGAGATCGTCTCCTTCGATCCCAGGCAAGGCGCGATCTTCTATCTTCTGGACGAGGACAAGGCGGATAAGCCGGTGTTCCAGCGCGCGGAGCTGGACTGCACCCAGTGCCACATCGCGGCGGGGACGCGCGGGGTGCCGGGCGTACTGCTGCGCTCGGTCTACCCCAAGGCCGACGGCAATCTGGCGCCCCGCGCGCCGTCGTTCATCACCGACCAGAAGTCGCCGCTGAGCGAGCGCTGGGGCGGATGGTACGTCACAGGCAGCCTCGCCAAGGGCTCGATGGGTAATGCCGCGGTCGTCAATGTCTCGACCGCCCCGGTCGACAAGACAGCCCGTACGGTTCCCGAGCTCAGTCCGCTCGACCAGGGGTTCGACGCCTCGGCCTATCTCGCGCCGACCAGCGATCAGGTGGCGCTGCTGGTGCTCGCGCACCAGACGCAGATGCACAACCTGATCACCCTGACGAACTATCAGACCCGGCTGGCCCTCTACGCGCTCCCCAAGGAGACAGGCGCCGGTGAGGCCAAGGCTTCCACCGACGCTGCGCCGGCCTTCGAAGGCTTGCCGGAGACGACGAAGGCCCAGATCCAGAAGCCGGCCGAACAGCTCGTGCGCTACCTGCTGTTCGCGGGCGAGACGCCCCTCGGCGGGACCGATGGGCGGGGTACGGTCGCCTCGTCAGCCTTCGCCCGCGGGTTCGCCAGCCGCGGCGTGCGCGACGCCAGCGGCCGCTCACTCCGCGACTTCGACCTGCATGACCGGGTGTTCCGCTATCCGTGCAGCTATCTGATCTATTCCTCGGCCTTCGATGCCCTGCCCGAGCCGGCCAAGGGGTATGTCTATCATCGGCTGCTGCAGGTCCTGACCGGACAGGACCAGAGCCCTGATTTCGCAGGCCTTTCGGCCGACGACCGCAAGGCGGTCCTCTCCATCCTGCTCGAGACCAAGCCCGGCCTGCCCGGCGAATGGCGAGCCTACGCCCGCTCCAACCACCTGCGCCTGGCGGCGGCGACACCGCCAGGCGGTCGTGCCCACGCCTAGCCCAGGCCTGCTGAACAAGGACGCTCCGACATGAAGATCCTTCTGAACGCCGCGGCGGTCGCCGCCATCCTCCTGGGCACCGGCGGCGCCTTGGCCGCCCCTGCCGCCGGCCCGGCCACGGTGGACGGTCGATGGGACGCCGTCCTCAGCCGCAACGGCGTCGACGTGCCGTTCCGCCTCGACATCAAGGGGGAGGGGCCGACCCTCCAGGGCGTCTTCTACGACGGTTTCAGGCCCTACGACGGCACCACCAGCGCCAGCTTCCGGGATGGCAAGCTGGTGCTCACCGCCCAGCATTATCTGACCACCATCAACGCCGACCTGGTCGACGGCCAGCTGACCGGATCCGCCACGCCCCAGAACCGCGACTCCAGCGCGCAATATACCTTCCACGCCGTCCGCCACGTAGACGCGCCGGCCGGTGCGTCCCGTGCGCCGTCGATCGCCGGGTCCTGGGTGATCCCGCTGGCGGCGCCCTCGTCCAAGGGCGAGAAGGCGTTCCGCTTCGTGGTGCAGCAAAGGGGCGACGAGGTCGCGGCGGCGATCCTGCGGATCGACGGCGATACCGGCGCCTACAGCGGCGCCTTCAAGGACGGCAAATGGGTATTGAGCCACTTCGACGGCGGCCGGCCGGGCGCGATCGAAGTGACGCCCAAGCCTGACGGAACGCTGGACGTCCAGCAACTGAACCTGCGCGCAGCCGCCGTGGCCAAGGCCTCGACCGGCGACGACTATGCGGCCGGAGCCACGCCCGACGGTCGTTACGTCCCCGGGCTGACCGCCTATCGGGCGCAGGTCGCCAAGGCCAAGGGGCTGCCCGAGCCTGAGGACGTGCTGGCCCACACCACGGCGCGCGATCCCAACGAGACCTTCGCCTTCAACTTCCCGGACGCGGAGGGCAGGCTCGTCTCCAACGACGACCCACGCTTCAAGGGCAAGGTGGTGCTGGCCATCGTCACCGGCACCTGGTGCCCCAACTGCCATGACGAGGCCCAGTACCTCGTTCAGCTCGACAAGAAGTATCGCGACAAGGGCTTGGCCATCGTCGCCCTCGATTTCGAGGAGCCCGGCCAGCAGGGGGCGCTCGAGCGCGAGCGCGCCTTCGTCAAGAAGTACGGGGTGCAGTACACCTACCTGATCGCCGGCGCCCCCGCGCAGATGTGGGAGAAGGTGCCCCAGCTGCAGCACCTCGACACCGGGCCCGCGACCGTCTTCGTCGGCCGCGACGGCAGGGTGAAGGCTGTGCATTCCGGCTTCGCCTCGCCCGCGAGCGGCGAGTTCAACGCCCAGCTCCAGCAGGAATTCACCACCCGCATCGAGCAGCTCCTCGCCGAGCGGCCGCAGGTCGCCGACCAGGCTGAAATCGCGCGCCCGCCACTGCAGGTCCTCAAGGTGAACGGGCAGGCCCTTGTGCGCGGCCGAACTCACCACCACGATCCGCGCGCCGCGCACGGCCAGTTCCGCACGCAGGCTGTGCGCCAGATGGAAGTGACCGAGGTGGCTGGTGGCGAACCGGATCTCCAGCCCGTTCGGCAAATGGCTCTCCGGCGTCTTCGAGACCCCCGCATTGCAGATCAAGAGGTCGACAGGACCGCCCACACCTGCAGCGAAGGCGCTGACGGGCCCCAGGTCAGAAAGGTCGAGCGGGAGCACGCGGAGCAGGCCCGCGTGGCCCTCCGCGGCGATACTGCGCGCCGCGGCGTCCGCGGCCACAGTATCCCGCATGCCCAGCACCAGGTCAGCTCCGGCGTGGGCCAGGGCGCGCGCGATCTCGAATCCGATCCCGGAACTCGCGCCGGTGATCACCGCGGTCCGGCCCGAAAGGTTCGCCGTCTGCGCGACCTCAAGCGCCGTTGTCGCCCAGCCGAACCTACCCATGGCGCGACCCGATGTATCGATATGACGGCTTCAGCACGGGCGTCAGTCGCTCAGCCGATGGTCGTCAAACTCTCGTGGGTCGAACGCTCGACCATGCCGTAGGCCGTCTGGTCGCCCCAGCGGAACAGGGCGCCGCCTTGCTGCAGGTTCAGCCCGCCGATATCCGGATTGCCGACGCGGAAGGTGTTCAGCGCCGTCGTCCCCTCAATCACGGTGCGGCCAAGCTCCGATTGCAACTCGAGCACCATCTCGTCGCCCGCCGGCATGCCCCGCTTCAGAAACGGCGCGTTGAGGATGCGGGCGGGATAAAGCCGACCGTCCTTGAAGATCACCGCGTCGTTGTAGGAATACGCCTCGCTGGCGCCCCGCGGCGGATAGGCTAGGCTGCCGAAGGCGTCGCTGTTGGGGAAGACCGCCGAAAGCCAGCAGTGGCCAAAGAACCCTTCCAGCTTGCGCACGCTCTGGCGGTGGATGCGGTTGCCCACGCCCTTGAACTCGTAGGTCCTGCCGTCGATCTCGTAGACGCCCGTGGCCCGACAGTGGTGTTCGAAACGATAGCCGATGCCCATGGCCGCGGCGTTGTCCTTCTCCACCTGGCTCATGTTCGGGTCGTCGAGCGAGGTCTGCTGCACCCAGGCCGGGGTGACCATGGTCATGTCGACGTGCAGCCTGATCGGAGTCGCGCCCCGCGCGCCATAGCCGCCGTAGATCTGCTCGTTCACGTCGCCGTCGAGCGCCGAGCCGTCGTAGGTCATGGTCCAACGGCGAAACGGCTCGATGCAGCGGAAGGTGAGGGGCCCCGCGCCAAGGATGGTCGGCTTGCCATCCTCGTCGATCGCCGGGGGCGCCGCGCCGCGCCCGGCGCCGTTCAGGGCGCGGCCGCCCGGGAAGGTGAAGGCGGCCTGCAGTCGCCGGTCCTCCCAGGACGAGGCCTCCGCCTCGATGCCCATGCGCGGAAATCCGAAGGCGCCGTTCTCCTCGTATAGCCAGACGGAGGCGCTCTCGCGCATATCCGGATCGTCGGGTCTGCCGGGAAACACCAGGTCCTTCTCCGGGGCCAGGCCGCCCGTCAGATCCTGTTCCGTGATGGTCATGGCTGTCCTCCGTGAACGATCCAGTCTCCCATGGAGGGTCGTTTGGACGATCGCGCGCGGCCACCACCTCGCGTGTCGCCGCCTAGCCAAACTGATGCCAGACGGACAGGTTCGCCTGACCCTGGAAGACGGCTGGCAGACATCATTTGCAGCCGTCCGCTTAGGTGGCGCGCGCGCCCGATCAACCGAAGCTTATCTTGCCTACGCCGCAGGAAAACTGGCTTTCCAGCTTTAGGCCGTCGGCGCTGAATCCATGCCTTCAAGCCTGGAGCAGGCAACAATCTTGGCCTTGCAACTCAACGAAATCGCCCCCGACTTCACGCAGGATTCGACCGAGGGTCCGCTTCATTCCCTTGCCGTCGTACTCGCCTTCTGGATTTGATTGAGTCCGGAGCCTAGCATTACAGTTGCAGTTTTAGTCGCGTTTTGACGTGAGCTCGTCTTGCTACGGCTTGATGGGCTCTTCGCCATAGCGACCAGGCGATGACCTCGACGGGCTGGATCTGTTGCTGAGCCAGCC
>JAMFTA010000150.1 GCA_026225565.1 Caulobacter sp.
CAGATAGGCCCGGTAGCCGGCCAGATCGGGATCGACGAACCCGACCTCAGCCAGCAAGAGGTCGAATTCCTGCAGCGTGGCGGCAAGGGTCCGGCCCGGCGCATCGGGTTCCTGACCGCGTAGACGGCCTGACACGGCGGCGTCCATCCGGATGCGGAGGTCGGCGTCCAGCAGGTCCGGGCGTTCGAAATAGACGAGCCTACGGGCCAGCTTCTTCAGCCGGGAGTCGCGAAAGCGATCGACCAGCGCCAGACGATCAGTCCAGGGCGCGGCATGAAACTGGCGACAGACGTCTACGTCCCAGTCCTGAATGAAGCCGTCATAGATCTGGAATTCGACGAAGCGGGACTTCGGCCAGACCGTCTCGGAGGCGACGGCGGCGGCGAGGAGGCGCTGCGCGAAGGCGTGGTCGCCCCGCACAGCGGTGGCGGTCGACTGCAGGTCCGCTTCAGTAACGTCCCCGAGCAGATCCACATCAAGCTCCCAGAGCTCGGCGAGAATGGGCGAGCAATTGGCCTTCAGGCGCAGGATCGGGCCGTCGGGCTTGGCTACTTCGACTAACAGCTCCGCTGGCGTCATCCTCCGCAAGGCGGAAAGGTCGGCCGTCAGGTCCAGGCAGTAGCGGACATTGGTCTCCGTCGGTTTGAACCCAATGGCGGTCACTGGGTGGACGTCCTGGATGCCCTTTTTGAATTCGAACACGGCGAAGGCTTCGTGTTCACCGACAAAATTTAGTACCTCCGCCTTGTTCGAAAACCGCATGAAGCTCGACCACAGGACCGGCGCCTCGCTCGCGATCAGCCGGCAGAGCGCCAAGGTCGTGGCGACGTCGGCCGCCGCGGTGTGCGCCCGCCCGGGGTTGATGCCGTTGGCCTGCGCCAGGTCAGAGAGACGGAACACCCGCCGGCCGTCCGGATCGCGAACGGTCTTCAGAACGTCGGGACGCAAGGTTCCGACGACGCGCGCGAGCTTCAGCAAGTCGCCCCGCGAGTTGCCGTTCGTGTTGGTGACGTAGATCGGCGGCCGCAGCGATTCGTAGAAGGCTTGGCGCAGCACCTCGTCATCATAGCTGATCGAGTTGAAGCCGATGAACATGGACGGGGTCCAGCGGAGCATCGCCGCGTGGATGGCTCCCACCATCGTGTCGTGCGGCGGCCGCATCGGATCGACCAGGTCCGCGTAGCGTGCGCCGGTGACGTGCAATGCGCCGGGCGAAGGGAGGATGTGGGGTCGCAGACGGCCTTCGAACTCGACCTGCTCCAACACTTCCAGATTCGCGTCGGTGTGAACCGCGGTGAACTGCAGGATCTGGTCGAAGCGCTTTTTGAGGCCCGTGGTCTCAAGGTCGTAGATCACGAAGCCCATCGGACCCACCCGCCCTACGACCGTTGGATTCGATACTGCAGAGCGGTGGCGCTGACGTTGAACCTTTTGGCCAGGGCCTGGACCGCCTCCTCATCTTCGAAGTCGAGGTTCCGGCCGTCAAGCGCCGCGGCGAGCAGCGGCTCCGGCATTAGAAGCTCGGCGGCGAAGTTGTTCGCCTCGATCTCACGGTCGTCCGTGCCTTCTGACGTCAGGCTGTCGCGTCGAAGAATGCCCTTGTCGACGTGAACGCCGCTGACCTCGAGCACGTGCCGGTGGAGGATCACATGGCCGAGTTCATGGGCCAGCGTGAACCGCTTGCGCGTGGGTGCATGGAGCGAGTTCACGCCGATCATTGGATGGCCGTTCTTGATGAACGACATACCGGACAGTTCACCATCGAAGGGAGCATACTGAACGATCACGCCAGCCGCGCGCGCGATCCGATCCAACGGTACCGGCGCTGACTTGACCGCACTTGTCTCGAAGAGTCGGAGCGCCTCTCTGCGGGCTCGTTCCTTGTCCGCCATGATCAGCGCGTGCCAGCGGTTCGGAAGAAGCGATCGACCTGGGCGTGCTGCTGTTCGCTCAGCGGGCTGCCGTGCACGTTGACCGGCTGGTCCTCACCCGCAAACGTGAAGCTCGCGGGGATCAGGTCGAGGATGGACACACACCCCAGCGCATTCGCCAGCATGAAGACGTGGTGCAACAGCACCTTCTGGCGACCAGTCTCGATATTGGCCAGCGAAGCCCGCGTGAGGCCGATCTCGGCCGCGACCTCAGCCTGAGTCAGCTCTTTGGCCTTGCGCAGCCGGGCCACGTTCTGGCCCAGCCCCCTGTAGATTTCCATGTCACCCATCGGAACAGAATGACAACGCCGCCTAGCGGTGTCAATGGGGCTGACATATATTGTGCTTATCACAAACTTCATCAGAGGCGTTGCGTGCTTGATATTGACGCATTCGCGAATCTCGGTCATTCCTATTGTCGCGGGTCGGCGATGCGACCCTCCAATCCACGAGTGAGGCGAACTACCAATGAACCAGCTAATTTCCCAGGAGGAGAGCGCCCTCGACCGAGACGCTGCCGGCGTCTTCTCGGTCGAGCTTGGCGACGAAACCTTCGCGTTCCGCCGCGTGCGCTTCGACGACCGTAAGGTGGTCGGCGCCCAGATCGCCGAAGCCGCCGGCGCCCATCCGATCGAGGCGTTCGTCATCCTGCGCCACCTCCGTTCGGGTGAGCTGGAGTCGATCCGTCCGGCCGAGCTCGTCGATCTCGCGGAAGACAGCGTGGAGCGCTTTTTTGTCACGCGCGGAGACGACCTCCACCGCTTCTTCGTGGAGGGCCTCTCGATGGAGTGGCCGAAGGCGAAGCTGGCGGCCAAGAACATCAAGTTTCTGGCCAAGGCCCACGAGGATCAGGTGCTGGTCCTCGACACCGAAGACGGCGACGTCGTGCTCGAGGACGACGACCTGGTGGACCTCGCCGCCAAGGGGGTGGAGCGGCTGATGTTGCGCCACCCGCCCAAGACGGTGACGACCTACTACAAGGAGAAGCCCTACGAGCTGGAGCGGGGCGTCTACACCACCGAGCAGTTGATCGGCGTGTTCAAGCCGCCCGCCGGCTACCTCCTCGACTTGATCGAACGGGACGGCGAGTTCCGCGAGCTGAAGCCGGGAGAGCACATCAAGCTCCGCGAGGGCATGGAGTTCTCCGCCCACCCGCCGGCGGGGCACTCGTCGTGAGGGACCCGGCGTCAGAACTTCGCAAGATTCGCAAAATCTGCCGCCGGGCCGAGCTCCACGAAGATGGCGGGCAACCGCTCGTCCATCTTCCGGAGCTGCGGGTCCAGTATGCGGGCGGGGTGGAGACGGTCGACGGCCTGCTCTGCCCCCGCCAGCACGGCGGCTACGTCTCCCGCCTCTTCCTGTCGAAGCCCTTCCCCGCCCGCGGCCAGAACTGGACCACGCACAACATCCTCGGCGTCCTCTGGTACGCCATGTCGTGGAATGGCGTCGATCCCAGCCTCGGCTGGGATGAGATCCTGGGCGCCCATTTGAGGCCGCTGCAATGACCGTACACCTGAAGATCGACGGCGGGCTGCTGGACACGGTCCGGCGGGACCTACACCGACCGCACCCCTTCGCCCATGAGCGGGTTGGCTTCTTCACGGCCGGTGCCGCCGATCTTGGCGATCGCTTGGTCCTGCTGGTGCGCGACTACACCCCAGTGGCGGACGAGGACTATGAGATCGACCACAAGGTCGGAGCCAAGATTGGATCGGCGGCCATGCGCAAGGCGGTGCAGTCGGCTTACCGGCCGGCGGCGGCGCTCCTCCATGTCCACACCCACGGCGGCCACGGCAAGCCCGGGTTCAGCGGCGTGGACTTGAATAGCGCGAAGAACTTCGTTCCGGGCTTCTTCGAGACCACGCCGCGCATGCCGCACGGCCTCTTGGTGCTCAGCAACGACGCCGCGTATGGCCTCCTGTGGCTAGCCGGCGACCGGCCGCCGGTGACTATCGACCGGTTCCAACGCATCGACGCGCCGCTACAGTGCGAATGGGGGTCCCATGACCTGGCTTGATCGACAGAGCTTCCTCGGCGCGAAGAGCGACGCGCGACTGGACGCCGCCACCGTCGGCTTAGTCGGTCTGGGCGGCGGCAACTCGCACGTGGCTCAGCAGCTGGCCCATGTGGGAATTGGCGGCTTCGTGCTGCTCGACGACGACATCATTACGTTGACCAATCTAAACAGGTTAGTCGGCGGCACGCGGGACGACGTGAAGGCCGAGCGTCCGAAGGTGGAAATCGCCGGCCGCGTAATCCGGGCCGTAAACCCCAACGCTCGGATCGTCTTGCGTCAGGCTAAGTGGCAGGAAGCTGGCGAGCTCCTGAGGGGCTGCGACATCATAGTCGGCGGCCTCGACCACATCGGCTCGAAGGACGAGCTCGAGGCTTTCTGTCGGCGCTTCATGATCCCCTACATCGACATGGGCATGGACGTGACGCTGCTACATGAATCGGGCGAAAGCCTGGTCAGCGGCCAAGTAATTTTGTCGACGCCGGGCGAGCCGTGTCTGCGGTGCCTACAGTTGGTCACCGACGAGCGGCTGAAGGCCGAAGCCCAGCGCTACGGCGCCGCGGGCAGTCGCCCGCAGGTGGTCTGGCCGAACGGCGCCTTGGCATCGACCGCGGTAGGCTTGGTCGTACAGCTCATTACTCCTTGGATGCATGATCCGCCACGAAGCGCCTACTTCGCCTATGACGCCAACCTGGGGACCATAACACCCTCTGACCGCTTGGCGCGTCGGCTCGGAAGGCCATGCCCACACTACCCCGCCAAGACGGTGGGCGACCCGATGTTTGACGTCCGCCGCTATTTGGAGCGCATAGAACGACTTCCGCCTTCGGAGCCGGCGGCCCAGCCCCGGCCGCAACCGGTCGCTTCCAGATGGTCGATCCGCGCCGTGGCGGCCTGGTTGAGGAAGATGGCCTGGTTCTGAGCCGTAGAGGGGCGGGCGCACTAGCGCCGGCCCCGCTGCTCCGCTAGCGCGCCGGCAAGACACGCAGGCTGGCTGCCGTCTGGTCTAGCTTATCGTTTAGCCTTAGTTGTACCATCTGCCTTCGGGGGAGCTTTGTGTGGCGCGATAGCGAAAGCGATCAGGACTTTCTGAATTTCACAGAACTGGCCGAGCAGGTTGCCATGCTCGCGACCAATCGATCACTCCTGCCGATTTCAATCGGCGTATTTGGAACGTGGGGGACCGGCAAGTCGACTGTCCTCAGCCTCGTTGAACGAAAACTGAGCCAAGCGGCGGAGCCGCCTATCGTTATAAAGTTCGATGCTTGGCTCTACCAGGGTTTCGACGACGCGAAAGCCGCCCTGATGGAAGTCGTCGCTGAGAGGCTCCTCAAAGAGGCCAAAGAAAACGAAGGCCTCTCAGAGAAGGTCAAAAGTGTGGAGACGGCCAGGGCCGAGAGCAGCGTCAAGGGCTCCAGGCGGTTGAGGAAGTGGGGCGTGGTGTCGGGCGTGATGAAGGGGCTGTCGACCAGGAAGACGAAGTCG
>JAMFTA010000151.1 GCA_026225565.1 Caulobacter sp.
CAGCAGGCGGTCATAGCCGCCGCCGATCGCCTGGCGCCACTGGGTTTCGCTGACGCCGGGGATGGGCGTCTGGTCGCGCCGCCAGAGGTAATAGGCCGGCCTGGGCGCGCCGGCGGAATAATTGGCGAACGGGTTGGCCGCGAAGTAGGGCCCGACGCCAAAGCCCTTGAAGCCGATGACGGCGATGGTCTCGCCGGGATGGGCCTTTTGACGGGCGATCAAGGCCCGGGCCGTCGCGGGGGCGCCGGAGTAGGGGGAGAGGACGCCGCGCACCTCCGCTGCGGCGGTGTCCATCACCTGCACCGCCAACAGCGCCCCCACCGCGCCGATCAGCCAACGCCGACCCCAGGCCGGCAGGGCGGCGCGGCGGTTCCAGTTGATCCATAGGCAGAAGACGAAGGTCAAAAAGACGATGCCGGCGTGCCAGTTATTGCCGTACTTGATGGCGGAAAAGCCGATCAGCACCCCGAACAGGCTGGCGGCGAGGGCCAGCCGCCTGGCCGCCGCGCACAGCATGGCCACGGGCGCCAGCACGGCGAAGGTCAAGACCAGTCCGACCGCGCGCCAGGGCAGGGTGGGCGGCGTAAGGGCGAAAAGGTCTCCCCTGGCGATGAAGGCCTCGGTCAGGATGATGGCGCCGCGCAGGGCGGGATTGTCGCCGGGTCTATTGGTGATGAAGTTGATGTCCGCCGGCGGCCAGGCTTGGGCTATGGCGACAAGGGCCAGGGTGGCCAGGAGGGCGATAGCCAGGAGGGCGGCGCGCTCTCGCGCCAGCAGTCGCGCCCGAAGGCTCCACAGCAGCTCCAGCCCCAAGACCCCCGCCAGCACGAAGCTGTGGGCGTTGGTGTTGGCCAGGAGACCCAACAAGCCCGCGTAGACCAAGGGGCGGGCCAACCTTTGACAAAACAGCCAGGCCAGGGCGGGGATCAGCACCAGATCCAGGGCATAGCTGCGCGCCACCACCGCATATTGATAGACGAAGAAGTAGGAAAAAATCAGCGCGATCCTTAGCGCCATCGGAAAGGGCGCCTTGTCGAGCACGATAAAGGCCCCGCCCACCGCCAGGGCCCCGCTGACCAGCCACAGCCCCCCATAGGGCAGGCCCAGCCGCTGCACGCCCCAAAGAACCAGATGCCATAGCGCCGGCGTGCCCTCGTAGCGCACACCTTTCGTCATCAGAGACCAGGGCGAATTGTCCCGGGCGATCAGCCAGGCCTGGGCCTCGTCGAACCAGGGTTCGTGATGAGCGCCCGCCAGGATCACCAGGCCGGCGAACA
Source organism: Caulobacter sp. (assembly GCA_026225565.1). Lineage (GTDB taxonomy): Bacteria > Pseudomonadota > Alphaproteobacteria > Caulobacterales > Caulobacteraceae > CAIOYC01. The sequence goes on from JAMFTA010000151.1 coordinate 1,278, forward strand.
GCACAAGCGGGATCAGGGCGGTCAGGCGCGCGCGCGGCCATGCAGCCCGCAGCCCGTTGATTAGAGCCACATCGCCCATCCGCTCAGTCCACGCCTTTGGCAGGCTCATAGCTGAGTCGATGGACTTGGCGCGCGGTTATGGGAAGCGAGGAATAAAAAATCCAAATGCGGTCAGGCGTCTGGCCGCAACGGAGTCATCACCAGCCAGGGGGTGGGCTGGCTGCGCCATTCCCAGGTGGCGATGAAGCGATCCTGCAGGGAAAAGCCCTTGAACCAATGGCCGTGCGGCACGTCCTTCAAGGTTTCCCTGACCTCGCGGATGGCGTGGGTGGCGGCAAATCGCGTCTTCATCAGTTCGGTCACCCCCTGGCGGATGCCCGGATGGGTCTCGACGATGATCGGGCAGCGAGCGAGGGACGGACTCAGCGCCGGGTCCAAGAGATCCGCCTCCGCCCCCTCGATGTCGCAGAACACGAAGGCGCCCTGGCTGGCCAAAGCCTCCAGCCCCTGGCTGGTCAGCTCGCCGCCGATCCTGACCCGTTCGGCGACATTGTTCATGGCGGCCAACTGATGGCAGGCGCGCCGGGCAAGCTCGTTGATGTCGAAGGCGTGGACGGTCGCCCACGGGGCGATTCGCGCCAGACCGACGGCGTAATAGCCCTCGGCGCACCCGATATCGACGATCACGTCCGGCTTGCCCGCCAGCACCTCCCGCACAAAGGGATGCAACTCCGATTCGTAGGAGCCGAGGAGGCGCGGCGCCAGGGCCCCCTCGGTGGCGCTCACCCCATAGGCCATGCCGGCGAATAGGCCCGCGTAGACCACCCCGCCATCGCGCTGGTTGAGGGTGTTGGCGATCAGCTGCGAGCGCCACTTGCTGAGATAGCGAAGGGTTGCATTGAGAAACGTCTCGTCCACACCCCCGAGAGAGTGTTCGGTGGCCATCAGCACCACGCGATCGGCGACGTTTTTATTGAGAGACATTCTGGACTCCGTGCCGCTGGGCGGCCGAGCGTCCGCCAAATTGACCGCGCGCTCGCCGACCGCATGAGAGGCGAAAGAACGGCTTCTTTCCGCCTGGCGCTAAGTCACTGTAATCCTTGGTCGGAGTGGCAGGATTCGAACCTACGACCCCCACGTCCCGAACGTGGTGCTCTACCAGGCTGAGCTACACTCCGACAAAGGAAGGCGGCTTATAGAGGAGGGTCTTGGCCCCCGCAAGGCGCGCATCGGCCCGTTTCACGCCCCAAAGGGCGCCAGACATGGAAATGTCGTCAAAGCCATCCATATTAAAGCCATCGTAATCAGACCGCCTTAGCTGAATGAACCGCGTTGTCTTGATCCGTATCGCCAGGACCTGTTGCCACGGGTGAGTCGCTGCGCTATCTCCACCGCCTTCGCGCGATCAGGAGCCTGGCCGCGACCGTCCTTGGGGGATGGTGTAATGGTAACACTGCGGTTTTTGGTACCGTCATTCAAGGTTCGAGTCCTTGTCCCCCAGCCACGCACACCCTAGCTCCACGCTGCGAATTCACCCGCCCACAGGAAATGCATGAACCACGCTAAAAAGATCGACTTCAACGAACGTCTGTCCACCGCCGCTGATGCGAAGAAGGCGTTGCTGGAAAAATTCAAGCCTAAGCCGATGATCACCGCCGTCGAGCCTATCGACCGCGCTGCGCGCTTGGAAGCCGAGCGCGAAGCGGTTCGCGTCGCCCGCGCCGCCGAAAAGGAAGCACAGGTCGCCGCCCGCGCCGCCGCCGCCGAAGCCGCTCGTAGAGCCGCCTTCGCCGCCGAGCAGGCCGCCTTGGAATCCAAGCGCGCCGAGCGCAAGGATCGCAAAAGCTTGCAGAAGATGGACGCGCAGCAACGCCGCGCCGAACGCCTGGCCGCCTACTCCAAGGCTTAAAGCGCAATACCCTGGCCCTGCGGCGGGGCGTCGTCCCCGCCGTTCAGCGCCTTTTGCATGAAGACCACATCCACCCACCGGCCATGTTTATAGCCGACGCCGGTGAAGGCGCCCGCATGGGTGAAGCCCAAGGCCCGGTGCAGCCCAATGGAGGCGGCGTTGCCGCTGTCGCCGATCACGGCGGCGATCTGGCGCACGCCCAGCGATTTGCAGCTCGCGATCACCGCCGACAACAACGCTCGACCCACCCCCTGTCCGACAGCGTCCGGCGCAATATAGACCGAATCCTCTACCGTGAAGCGATAGGCGCTCCTGGCCCGAAACGGTCCGGCGTAGGCGAAGCCCAGCACCGTCCCATCTTTTTCGGCCACCAGATAGGGCAGACCCTTGTCCTGAACCGCCGCCATGCGCGCGGCCATCTCGGCCTCAGGCGGGCCAGCCTCCTCGAAGGTGCCCAGCCCATGCACCGCGTGGTGATGATAGATGGCGGTGATGGCGGAAACGTCGGTGGCGACGGCGGAGCGAATGATCAAGGCTATTCCTCGGGCGTAGCGGATTGTGCGCCGAAGCCGGGATCGATCGCCTGAATGGCGAAGGCGTAGTCCAGCGCCACCTCCTTTAGCGATTCGAATCGGCCGGCCGAGCCCTGGTGTCCGGCCTCCATATTGATCTTCAAGAGGATCGGCCGCTGACTGGTGGTGTTCACCCGCAATTTCGCCGCCCACTTGGCCGGCTCCCAATAGGTGACGCGGGGGTCGGACAGCCCGCCCGTGGCCAGGATCGCCGGATAGGGCCGGGGGGCGACGTTGTCGTAGGGGCTGTAGCTTAAGATGTAGTCGTAGGCGGCGGGATCGGTCAGGGGATTGCCCCATTCGGGCCATTCGGGCGGGGTCAGCGGCAGGGTGACGTCGCTCATGGTGTTGAGCACATCCACGAAGGGCACCGCCCCGATCACCCCGGCCCAGAGGTCGGGCCGCAGGTTGGCGACCGCCCCCATCAACATCCCCCCGGCCGAGCCGCCAAACGCGACGATCCGGCCCTTCGCTCCATAGCCCTCGCCAACCAGATGTTCGGCTGAGGCGATGAAGTCGGTGAAGGTGTGCGCCTTTTGCATCCCCCGCCCGCCCAAAAACCAGCCCCAGCCTTTTTCCGACCCACCGCGCACATGGGCTGTGGCCCAGATCCAGCCGCGGTCCACCAGGCTGAGGCTGCGAATCGAAAAGCTCGGGTCCATCGACAGGCCATAGGAGCCGTAGCCGTAGAGCAGCATGGGCGCTGAGCCGTCGAGCGGCGTGCCGGCCTTCATCAATATGGTGATCGGAACCTGCTCCCCGTCGGGCGCGGTGGCGTAGAGGCGTTTGGCGACGTAGTCGGCGGGGTTGTGGCCGGACGGCACTTCCTGGGTTTTGCGCAGCGTCCGCTCCCCGGTGACCATGTCGTAGTCGAACCAGGAGCGGGGGGTGGTGGGCGACTGGTAGATGTAGCGCAGCACTGGGGTGGCGTACTCATAGCCGGTGTCGATGGAGAGGGCGTAGGCCTCCTCGGCGATGGGGATTTCCCGGTCGGTCAGGCTGGCCCGGTCGGTGATGACGATGTGGTGGTTGGCGTCGATCCGCTCCACCCGCACGAAATGCTCGGAGAAGGCGGCGGCGCCCATGATGAAGTGCCCGGGGCGGTGGGGAATCCAGTCCTGCCAGTTCTCCCGGCCCGGCGCGTCTTCGGGCGCTGAGACCAGCTTGAAATCGATGGCCCCGTCGGCGTTGGTGTGGATGATGAAGCGGCCGTCCCAGTGCTCGACGCTGTACATCAGCCCCGGGGTGCGCGGCTCGACGATGCGCGGCTCGGCGGTGGGGTCGGCGGCGGGGATCAGCCAGGCGGTCGAGGTCTCATGGTCGCCGGCGGTGATCAGGAGATACGCACGGCTCCTGGTTTCGTCCACGTGCACGAACATGCCCTCGTCCGGCTCCTCGTAGACCATGACGTCGTCGGCGGCGCTTCCGTGCACCGGGCGGCGGAAGACCTTGGAGGGGCGGGCGTTCTCGTCGCGAAACACCCAGAACAGCCACTGGCCGTCAGGGGAGAACACAAACCCGCCCTCGGCGCTTTCAATCGAGTTGGGCAGGGTTTCGCCTGTAGCCAGGTCTTTGATGTAGATGCGGTGATATTCCGAGCCCTGCTCGTCCACGGCCCAGGCGAAGAGGGCGTGGTCGGGACTATGCCCCGCCGAGGCCAGGTTGAAGAAGGGCTTGCCCTTGGAGAGGGCGTCGGCGTCGATCAGGATCTCTTCACCGGCTTCCGATCCACGGGGTCGGCGGGCATAGATCGGATGCTGGCCGCCGATGGCGTAGCGCACATAATAGTCGAACGGCCCGTCGGGTTGGGGCAGGCTGGAGTCGTCCTCCTTGATCCGCCCCTTCATCTCCTCGAACAAGGTCGCCTGCAGCGCCTCGGTGGGGGCCAGCATGGCCTTGGTGTAGGCGTTCTCGGCCTCAAGATATTCGCGGATGTCGGCGCGGATCACGGTCGGATCGCGCATCACCTTTTGCCAGTCCGCATCCTTCAGCCAGGCGTAGTCATCCACCCGCACCCGTCCGAGTTGCTCTGTGGACAAGGGCTCGGTCTTGGCGATGGGGGGCGTGGGGAGGGTCATGCCGCGGTTTTAGCGGCGGCGCGCGCCGTTGGCGAGCTAAGCCGCCCCTGGCTGAAAGCTCATCGCCACGCCGTTCATGCAGTAGCGCAGGCCCGTGGGCGGCGGTCCGTCGTTGAAGACGTGGCCGAGGTGCCCACCGCAGTTGGCGCAGTGGACCTCCGTCCTAACCATCATCAATGAACCGTCCACCCGCGTCAGCACCGCCTGCTTGCCGATCGGCGCCCAGAACGACGGCCAGCCGGTGCCGCTGTCGAACTTGGCCTTGGAGGAGAAGAGCGGCCAGTTGCAGCCGGCGCATTTGAACGCACCCGTGCGGTGTTCGTCGTTCAGGGGGCTGGTGAAGGGGCGCTCGGTGCCCTCATGGCGCAGCACCTGATAGGCGGGGCCACTGAGCTCGGCGCGCCACTGGGCGTCGGTCTTCTCCACCCGATATTTGGTCGTATCGGCGGCCGTCTTCCAAAGTCCGAACATGCAAGCTCCTGTCGTTCGAGGAGATACATGTGGGTTGGCCGAAGCGATTCAACGCCCTTCCCCCATCGAGGGGGAAGGGCGGTCGCCCCTAAGGGTAGATCACCGTAATCGTTTCGGCGACACAGGCGGGGCGGTCTTCGCCTTCGATCTCGATGGTGAATTCGTTGATCAGCTGCAGGCCGCCGGACTTGGGTTCGGCGGAGAGGAGCTTTTGGCGCAGGCGCACCTTCTTGCCCACGCGCACCATGTTAATGAAGCGCACCTTGTTGGAGCCGTAGTTCAAGGCGCGCGTCACGCCGGCGATATCCATCAACCCGATCGACAAGAGGGGAATCAGCGACAAGGTCAGATAGCCGTGAGCGATCGTGCCGCCGATCTCTTTGGTGGCGCGCTCGACGTCTACGTGGATCCATTGGTGGTCGCCGGTGGCGTCAGCGAATTTATTGACCCGGTCCTGGTCGATCTGCACCCAGTCGGACACGCCGACCTCTTGCCCGACCAATGTGCCGACTTCGTTGAACGCGATAGCGTCACCCATGTGATAGTCTCCCTCTTTGTTTGGCGGCTATAGAGCCTGTCCGGGTCAATTTTGGAAGGGTCGGTATCGCGTCTTGAAGTTCGACGAGCGTTTCCTCGATGAGCTGAAGAGCCGCTTGCGGCTGTCCGACGTGATCGGGCGAACGGTGAAGCTGCGCCGCCAGGGGCGCGAGTACGCGGGCCTGTCGCCCTTCGGCAAGGAGAAGAGCCCGTCTTTTTTTGTCAACGATGACAAGGGATTCTACCACGACTTCTCCTCCGGCAAGCACGGCGACCTGATCAGCTTCCTGCAAGAGACCGAGCGGCTGACCTTCCGCGAGGCGGTGGAGCGGCTGGCGGCCGAGGCGGGCCTGGCCTTGCCCGTAGAAGACCCGCGCCAGGCGGAGGTGGAGCACAGGCGCCAGGGCCTGCTCGACTGGACGGAGCTTGCCGCCAAGTGGTTTGAGGCCCAGCTGCGCCGCCCGGCGGGGGAGGCGGCGCGTATCTATCTGGACGGCCGCGCCTTGCCCGCCGACCAATGGGCGCGCTTTCGCCTGGGCTTCGCGCCATCGGGCCGCACGGGGCTGAAGGACTATCTGATCGCCAAGGGCGCCCAGCCCACTGAGCTAGTGGATGCTGGTTTGCTGGTCGCGCCGGAGGACGGCGGCGCCCCCTATGACCGCTTCCGCGACCGGATCATCTTTCCCATCACCGATGGGCGCGGGCGGGTGGTGTCGTTCGGGGGCCGGGCGATGGACCCGGAAGCCCGCGCCAAATATCTGAACGGCCCCGAGACCGCGCTCTTTCACAAGGGGTCGCTCCTCTACGGCCTCTATGAGGCCCGCCGCCTGCTGCACGTGAATGAGAAGGCGGGGGCAGGGGCCCTGGTGGTGGTGGAAGGCTATATGGATGTGATCGCCTGTCAGCGGGCCGAGATCGCCGCCGTCGCCCCCATGGGCACGGCCCTGACCGAGGAGCAGATGGCGGTGCTGTGGCGCCTGCACCCCGAGCCGACCTTGTGTTTCGATGGAGACGGGGCGGGCAAGCGCGCCGCCTTCCGCTCCCTCGACCGAGCGCTGCCGCTGCTGCAGCCCGGCCGTTCGTTCAAGTTCGCGCTCGTTTCCGGCGGCAAGGACCCGGACGACGTGCTGCGCGACCAGGGCGCCGCCGTCCTGAAGGCCCAGTTGGCCGCCACCCGACCGTTCGTGGAGGTCCTGTTCGAGCGCGAGCGGGACCTTGAGCCCCTGGACACACCCGAACGCCGCGCCGGGCTGAAGGCTCGGCTGCGCGCCGCCGCGGCGGCCATCGCCGACAAGGACCTAGCCCACGCCTATCGCGATGAGCTGTTCACCCGCAGCGACGCCCTCTACGCCAAGCCAGCGGCCGCCGCCCGCGCGCCCTTCACGCCTAAGCGCGACTGGAAGAACCGCGAGCCCCTGCGCCTGCCGTCGTCTCCAGAGGGGCAAGCTGCGGCAAAAAGACTCGCCCGGGCGCTCGATCCCATGGCTTGCGCTCTGGCGCTTGGCGCCGTGGAGCATCCCGATTGGCTGGATGAGCATTTCGAGGTGTTTGAAAGCGGCGGCTTCGGCGATCCGGCCCTGGATGAATTGGCCAGCGAAATCATCCGGCTGCGGCTTTCCTCTGACGCCCTTGACTCTGGACCCCTGCTTCGCCATCTGGCGCAGAGGGGGTATGGCTTATTGTTGGACGAAGTGGGCAAGGCGGCGCAAAAATCGGGCGCGCCCTTCCTGGCTCCGGACCAGCCGCCAGCCGCAGCCCGCCATCAGTGGTCGCAGGCCTTCGAGGTGTTGACGCGTATGTCGGCTTTGGAGAGCGCCCTGAAAGCCGCAAAGGCGGACGCCGATCGGGGCCTGGATGCGGAAGCGTTCAGTCGTCTCAAAGCCGAGCGTGACGCCATACGGCGCGCGATCAAGTCAGGAACCATCTGGACGCAACCCGTCTGGGCTGAAAGCGCGTCGCTCGGGTGACCGCTTAAAGCCCTTTTGAATGAATGGCCGGTATCGTTAACACGAGCCGGCGGATGCAGGAACGATAATGGCCGAAACCCAAGAGACCGAGACCGCCACCGACGGCCCTCTGCTCGACATGAACGACGCGGGCGTCAAGAAGTTCATCAAGCAGGCCAAGGCCCGCGGCTATGTCACCATGGATGAGCTGAACAAGGTCTTGCCGTCCGAAGAAGTGACCTCCGAAGCCATCGAAGACACCCTGGCCATGCTGTCGGAAATGGGCGTCAACGTCGTCGAGGCCGAGGAAGAAACCGCCGAGGGCGAAGGCGGCGAAGTGGTCGCCCGCGAGGAGACCGCCGTCATCGAGTCGGCCAAGCCCGACACCTATGACCGCACCGACGATCCCGTGCGCATGTACCTGCGCGAAATGGGCTCGGTGGAGCTGCTCTCCCGCGAAGGCGAAATCGCCATCGCCAAGCGCATTGAGGCCGGCCGCGACACCATGATCCGGGGCCTATGCGAATCCGCCCTGACCTTTGAAGCCATCATGGTTTGGCGCGACGAACTGGGCCAAGGCCGCATCCTCCTGCGCGAAATCATCGACCTGGAGCAGACCTACGCCGCCATCAACGGCAGCCAGGCCAATGGTCTGCCCATCGCTCCGGCCATCGCCGGCACGCCGATCCCCGGAGAGCCCTTCCCCACGCCCGCGCCCGCCGCCGCCCGCGCGGTGGATGAAGACGGTGAGGAGATCAAGGAGCCGGAAGCCGATCTCGATAGCGACGACGATTTCGACGATGGCGCCGGCCCCACGGTCTCGGCCATGGAGGCGGAACTGCGCGACGGGGTGATGATCATTCTCGACGCCATCGCCAGCGAGTTCGACACCTTCAGGAAGCTCCAGGAAAAGCTCATCGGCCAGCGGCTGAAGGGCGAGGACCTCGGCGAGGAGGATCGCAGCGCCTACCTCGATCTGGCCGGCGTCATCACCCAGCACCTGAAGACCCTGAAGCTCAACAACCACCGCATCGAGGCCCTGGTCGAGCAGCTCTACGCCATCAACAAGAAGCTGATGGGGCTGGAAGGCCGCCTGATGCGCCTGGCCGACGGCTACGGCATCTCCCGTCCCGAGTTCCTGAAGGCCTACTTCGGCGCTGAACTGCACCCCGACTGGTCGGCCAAGATGAAGCCGAACGGCGTGCGCTGGACCAAGTTCCTGGAGAACGAAGCCAACCAGGTGGCCGACATCCGTCAGGAGGTAGCGGTGCTCGCCACCGAAACCGGCGTGCCGATCGACGAATACCG
>JAMFTA010000152.1 GCA_026225565.1 Caulobacter sp.
CCGTCTTGATTTGTCCAAGGCGCGCCCCTTGCCGGATACCTGGAATGATCGCCGAAAAGCCCCTTCAAGACCTCATCCGCATCGTGGGCAGCGGAGCCGGCCTGACCTTCAACGCCAGCGCCCTCAGCACCAAGGACCTGGTGCAGATCGCCGCCAACGCCTCGTCCAACTCTCCCATCGTCACCATGCAGGGCATAGGCTCGCGCCCCACCGCCGAGCTGATCCAGATCGCCTCCAACGGCCGTGGCCGGGTGGTCTTCGCCGATTAGATCATATGGCTGTCATCCCGGCCGAAGGGCTGCTTAGCAGGCCGTAGAGCCGGGACCCAGAACGGCGGCACACTTGAAGCGCTGGGTCCCAGCGCTACGGCCGGGATGGCATTCCTTAGCTATTTCAGTGACTTCAGCGCCTGCTCATGGCGATAGGCGGCGATGTCGGCGCAGGCTAGATCGAGGGCGCTGCGCAGACGGTCCAACAGGGCGGCCTTCAGCGCCGGCGTCGCCTGCCAGGCCGCCTCCGCCTCGCCGCAGACCGCCGCCAAGGCGCCCGCGCCGATGCCAGCCGAGGCGCCCTTCAGGGTGTGCGCCCCGTCGCGCCATGCGCCGGGGTCGCCCTCGGGATCCAGCAGCCGCAGCCACAGGGCGGTCTGTTCGTCGAACAGGGCCAAGACCTCGTCGATCAGGCCCGCGTCTCCGGCGGCGTAGTTTTCCAGATAGGGGAAGTCCACCGCCCCGGTGATGTCTCTGCGCGCCATCGCCCTTACTCCCCCTGCCCGCCGACGAATCGGCAGGCGATCCTCCGCCCTAAAGCGATGCGCGGTCCAGATGCGGCGGCGCGGGACGGGCCTCGGTCTCGCGCACGATCACGTGGGTGCGACAGCGGAGTTTCGGGGTGCGGACAGCTAGGCCGGCAAGAGGTCGAAGGCGACGCTGAGTCTCACGCCGTCGCCGGCGAACGGCTCGGTGCCGTGCCACATATAGGAGGGGAACAACACCAGCCGCCCCGGCTGCGGCTTCACAAAATGCTCCGCCGGCAGGGGCAGCGCCGTGGCGATCCCCGGCTCCCCGAACGTCAGCCAACCCGCCCGCTCGGGAGAGGCGGCGATCCCGGCGGGGAGGACGATGTGGCAGGCGGAAGAGAGCCAGCCCTTGTGATGCACATGACTGACGTGGCGCCCGCCGCCCCCGTTCAGCCGCACCGACCATAGCCCCTGCAAACGGCTCTGGCCGGTATTGCGCGCGCGCACCAAGTCAGACCCTTGTCCCAAGGCCGCCAACCGGCGCTCGATGGGCCCGGCCACCGCTTGAAGAAAGCCCCGGATGGCGGGATCGTTCGACGCCATCAGATCGGGGGCCTGGCTGCCGTTCAAGAGCGACTGCTGGAAGGGATGGGCGCGGAACAGATGGGCGCGCGCCAGGGCCGCGGCCAGGTCTGCTAGATAGTCGTCCAGCCGGCTCCACCCGTCGGGGGTGTCCAGAAGCGAGGTCGAGACCAGATCGTCGTAATCGTAAAGGGCGTGATAGCGCTCGTCGCCGAGCAGTCGCCACGCCGTCCCCTGATAGGCGATGACGTTCTGATCCAACGGAGCCTCGGCGCGAAGCTGGCCGATCAGCGGCGCGGCCTTGGAGGCCTCCCCCAGAGCCAGCAGCGCTTCGCAGACCGCGAGGCGGGTCCAGAGGCTCGCCGGCTGGGCCGCCACCGCCGCTCGCGCGTGGGCCAGCCCCTCCGCAGGATGGCCCGACAGGATGGCGAGATGGGCGACGCCGACCCGCACCGCGGCGTCGCCGGGGAACAGGACGGCGTCCTGCATAGCCGTCTCATAGGCGCCGGGGATGTCGCCGCAGAATTTCAGGGCGATGGCGCGCACTTCAAGGAGCCGTGGATCCGGGCCGCCGGTCACCAGCGCGATGTCGAGGGGCTTGATCGCTTCTTTGACGTCGCCCGTCCGCATCCAGATCAGCTGCGCCAGCTCTCTTTGGGCGTCCCCATGACGGGGATTGCGGGTGAGCGCCTCGTAATAGCCCGATTGGCTCTCCTCCAACCGGCCGAGGCCCTGGAGCGCGCGGGCCAGCACCAGCCAGGTTTCGGGCGCGTCGAGCCCGGCGGAGAGGGCCTTGCGGGCGAAACTCGCCGCAGCCTCGAACTGCGACAAGTTCCCAAAAGCGCCGGCGAGATTGTGCGAGGCGATGGCGCTTTTAGGATTCTCTTCAGCGGCGCGGCGGTAGGCGCTCAAGGCCTCCTCTGACCGGCCGAGCACCATCAGGGTCTGGGCGTGGGCGGCGAGGGCGGCGTGAGCGGCGGGGACGCGGGCCACGAACGGGGCGGTGATCGCTAGGGCCTCGCCCCCGCGGCCGAGGCCGCGCAGCAGGTCCGCCAATCCGGCGGCGGCCTCCGACGATAGCGGATCGGCCTTCAACGCCTGTCGATAGGCGGCCTCCGCCCGACGCACGTCGACGCGCCCGGTCAGATATTGCTGGGCTTCGCGCACCCGGCTCGGGGCGCTGGTCTTAAGGGAGGCGTTCATCGTCATTCCATAAACCGCGCGGGGAGGCTCGCAAACCTCATGGGCGAATTAACCGTCCCCATAACCGAAGGCCTCGACCCACGGCTGAAGCAGAGGCAGGGCCGGCGCCATCTGCTCGGCATAGGCGCGCCATCGCCCGACGCCCCGGGCATTCACGCCCCCCTGCAGCTGGCGGGCGGTTTGCGAGGAAACCTGGCCGCGACCCGCCGATGCGCCGAACGCCGTCATCGCCGGATCGAACTCAAGGCCGATGTGCTCGCACACCGCGCGCACCGCCCCTTCGAAATCGTCCACCAAGGCTTCGTGCCGATGATCGTAGATCTGAAGGTCGAGACTTGCGCGGTAGCGGCTGACCAGACTCATGTAGGCGTCGTAGAGCCGCGCCGCGTCGGCCAGGTCGGACAGTTCATAGGCGTATCCGTTGGGCCGCAGCCGCCGCTGAAAACAGCTGAAGACCACATCCCTAGGATCGCGCAGGGCGAAAACGATCCTTGCCTCAGGAAAGAGCTTGGCGATCAGCGGCAGCTTGGCCCCGTTGAAGGGCAGCTTGTCCACGAACACCTTGCCCGCTGGCTCCACGCCTGCGCCCCGCACCGCCGCCCAATAGGCGCGGCGATAGTCGTCGGCCTCAGGCGCATCGAGATCGGCGAGGCGGTCAAAACCGTCGGCCCGCACCAACAGGTCCGCGCCGGCCGCCAGCGCCTCGGTCTCTTCCAAGGCCGCCACGTCCGGGTGACGGGCGAGGGCTTGCTCAAGCAGGGTGGTGCCCGAGCGCATGAACCCCATCAAAAAGACATGGCGGCGGGGCGGGGCCGCGTCGACCGGCGCCAGCGAGGGCGCCAGCGCCCAAGCCTCGGCGCCGAGGTCGGCGCGGGCGAAGGCGGTCTGCATGTCTCGGAAGGTCGCCGATAGGGGCCTCGTCTGAAAAGCCTGCAGGCTCTTGGCGTATGTCGTGCGGAACGCGGCATTGCTGTCCGCATAGGCTTGGAAGGCCTCCGCCGCCCGCCCCTGTCCATCCAGGGCGTCCCCCAAAAGGCCCGTCGCCTGATGGCGAGCGTTCGGACCGAGGGAGGCGATGGAAAGCCAGTCCCGCGCCCCGTCCTCCGCCTTGGCGAATTGACGGTCGTCGATATCCGCCTCGATCAGCGCGCGCCGGGCGTCCGGATCGGCCGGGGCGATCTGCAAGGCGCGGGCCGCCATCGACCGGGCTTCCACGCCGTCGCCGCGGTGGGCGGCGAGCAGGGCCAGCTTGCCGAACGCCGGCCCCTGCGGATCCAGCTGGGCAGCCCGCTCAAAGCTCGCCCGAGCGTCCACCAGCGCACCGGCCGCCAGTTGCGCGGCGCCGAGGTTGAACTGGCTGTCGGGAATATCGGGCCGGGTTCGCACGGCGGCCTCCAGCACGCCCATGGCGCGGTCGTGGGCGCCGGCCCGGGTGAGGCGCACCCCCAGGGCGTTGGCGACCGCCACATCATCCGGATCTATTCGATAGGCCCGCTCCAAGTCGATCAGGGCTTCGTCAAGCCGGCCCGAGCGCTCTCGCCCCACCGCCCGCACCTGCAATAGCTTGGGATGTTCGATCCCTTGGCTCAGGGCGTGCTCCGCCCAACGGATCGCCTTGGGCCAGTCGCCGGCCTTGGCGGCGCCCAGCACGTCTGCGACCCAGGCCAGCACCCGCTCCTGAGGCGGACCGGCCTGGGGCGGAAGGGAAAGAGCGTTATCGGACATAGTCCCAGGCTAAGTCAGTAAATGGCGATCGCCAAATGGGGCATGATCGCCCCCAAACAGCCACAAAGAATGCCTTGCGCAGGGCCAAAACCACTCAGGTTTGGGCTTGCAAAGCAATCGTCCGCCCCAATGAGGCCCTAATGTGACAAAAAAGGCGCTGATCGGGTCAAAATCAGGGCCGGCATTGACCACCTCCGTCATGAAACTATCATTGGTCAACTCGCGGGGTTTATGCCGCGCAGGACATTTTTTTCGGGCGGTTAAGTGGTCGCAAGCGACCTCTAAGGGGATAATTCAACATGCAGTCCAGACGTACCCGTCTTATGGGATCGACGATCTTTGCCGGGGCCTTCGCGCTCGGCTTCGGCGGCGTTGCGGCCGCTCAAACAGCGACGCCGACCGTCGCCCCCGCCGAAGTGGTGGTCACGGGCAGCCGCATCCGCCAGCCGAACCTGACCTCCGTCAGCCCGATGACCGTGGTCACCGACCAGGAGATCAAGCTCGAGGGCGCGCAGAACATTGAAAACCTGCTGAACGGTCTGCCGTCGATTACGGCGGGCCAGCAGTCCAACGTCTCCAACGGCTCCACCGGCACCGCCACCGTCGATCTGCGCGATCTCGGCCCGGCCCGCACCCTGGTGCTGGTGGACGGCAAGCGCCTGATGCCGGGCGACCCCAAGTCGCCCTATGCCGACTTGAATAACATTCCCTCCGCCATGGTCGAGCGGGTTGACGTGGTCTCCGGCGGCGCCTCCGCCGTTTACGGCGCCGACGCCGTGGCCGGCGTGGTCAACTTCATCATGAAGAAGAACTTCCAGGGCGCCGAGGTTGACGCCCAATACGGCTTCGCCGAGCACGAGAACAACAATGCCAGCGCTCGTAATCTGCAGGGCGTGCAGGGCATCAGCAACTTCGCCAAAGCGCCTAACAACTACACGACGGGGCTTTCCTCCGAGGTCTCCGCCATTATCGGCGTGAACGCCCCGGACGATAAGGGCAACATCACTGGCTACCTCACCTGGCGGAAGCTGGAGGCGGTGACGCAGGACCACTACGACGTCAGCTCCTGCTCGATCGCGGCGACTAGCAAGAACATCTCGGACTCGTACAACTACAACGCTCATACCTGCGCCGGTTCGAGCAACAGCCAATACGGCCGTTTTACGCTGCAACCCGATAGCCGTAACGCCGGCTCCGTTGGCGGCACGCAATTTCACGTCAACCCGGACGGCAGCCAAACCTTCACCACCGCTAAAGTTCCTGCCTACAATTACGCCCCGACCAACTATTTCCAACGGCCTGAAGACCGTTACACCGCCGGCTTCAACGCCCATTACGAGGTCAATAAGCAGCTGGATCTCTATTCCAGCCTGATGTTCGCCGACGACCATACCCTTGCTCAGATCGCGCCTAGCGGCCTGTTCGCCGGAACCGGCTCCAACAAGACCGCCTATTATCAGATCAACTGCAACAACCCGCTGATGTCCGCCAGCGAGCAGACCCAAATGTGCGGTTCGGCGGCGGGGACCGGCGCGCTAGTGAACGCGCAAATCGGCTTCCGCTTCGCCGGCTACAACCGTCAAGACGACCTTCGCCACACCAACTACAAGATGGACGTGGGTGCCCGCGGCGAAATCGCGCCGGGCTGGAACTATGACGCCTATCTGCAATACGGCACCTCCATCTACGCGGAGCACTACAATAACGATGCGTCGATCCGGAAAATCCAGAACGCGCTTCTGGTGACCACCAACGCCGCAGGCCAGCCGGTCTGCACGACCGACGTCGGCAGCTGCGTGCCGCTGAATATCTTCCAGTACGGCAAGCTTACCCCGGCGATGCTGGGCTATGTGCTTACGCCGGGCTACAAGTCGGGTGAAACCGTCGAGCAGATCGCCAGCGCCTCCGTCACCGGCGATCTTGGCCAATAGGGCTGGAAGTCGCCATGGGCCAATTCCGGCGTCGGCGTCGCCCTCGGCACCGAATATCGTCGGGAAAGCCTGAACGTCAGCGTGGACGACGAATTCTCCTCCGGGGACCTTTCGGGTCAGGGCGGTCCGACCCTGGGCTCAGCCGGCAGCTTCGATGTCTATGAACTCTTCGGTGAAATTCGTGCGCCGCTGATCGAGGACAAGCCCTTTGTCAAGAGCCTGACCATGGACGCGGGCTACCGCTTCTCCGATTACAGCACCTCGGGAAAGACCGACACCTATAAGCTAGAAGGCGATTGGGCGATCAATTCCTCCATCCGTCTGCGCGCCGGTTACAATCGCGCGGTTCGGGCGCCCAATATCAATGAACTCTACGATGCCGCGGCGGTCGCCAATACATCAGCCGCCGATCCCTGTGCGAACCAAACCAGCTATAGCCAGGCCTGTCTGAACACCTTCATCGGCGAAGCCGCGACGAACCACGAAACGGTCGCCCAGGCGGCGGCGAGGCTGATAAACATCGGCCAATGCCCAGCTGCGCAATGCTCAGGCCTCTTCAGCGGCAACGCCAACCTGAAGCCGGAAACCGCCGACACCTACACCGCCGGCGTGGTCTTCACCCCGACTTTGAGCTGGCTGCGCGGCTTCAGCGGCAGCATCGATTACTACAACATTCAAGTCTACAACTACATCAACCAGCCGGCGGCGAGCGCTGTTCTGGGAGAATGCGAAGGCGGCAACATGACCGCATGCGGCCTGGTTCAGCGCGATCCGCTGACCGGGATCCTCTACGGCTCGACCGGCTATGTCGTCGACCAGGAGGTCAACAGCGGTTATCAGAAGACCCAAGGGCTCGACGTCACGGCCAATTATCGCTTCCATCCGGCCGACTGGAACCTGCCCAACTGGGGCACCCTGAACATCGCCATGATCGGCACCCACGTCTTCAAGCTGCAGACCCAGCCGATCGCCCAAGGGGGCTCCTACGACTGCGCCGGCCTCTACGGGCCGACTTGCGGCGTGCCGCTTCCCCGTTGGCGCAGCAAGGTGCGGTTCACCTACACGCCCCCGACCCTGCCGGTCTCCTTCTCGCTCGATTGGCGCTATATCGGCGGTGTGAAATTTGACGCCAACCAAGGAAACCTGGGCTCCACGCCCAATGGCGTGCCGGTCACCACGGTCACGGGCAATTCACTGCTCGCCAGCCACCCGTCCGGCATCACCGATACGGCTGATGAACAGATCGACGCCTACAACTACATCGATCTGTCGGCCACCTGGCGCGTTCGCGATAACCTGAACCTGCGCGCTGGGGTCACCAACCTGATGGATAAGGATCCGCCGATCTTGGACTCCAACGACATCCCAGCCTCCGGTCCGCCGGAAGGCAACGGCAACACCTATCCGGGGGTTTACGACAGCCTTGGCCGGACCTTCTTCATCGGTCTGACCGCGGACTTCTAAGCGACCCTACGAAGGCGTAGACTGGAAAGGCGGCGAACCTTGTTCGCCGCCTTTTCTTATGGTGGAAAGACCCATGGAGGGACTGAGTTCGCCCATTCCCGCCCTGCAGCCTCATGAGGCGGTGGGGCGGGCGATGGCCGCCCGTGATTTCCGTCTCGCCTCAACCCTGTTGCGGGAGATCGTCGCCCAGGGGGGCGCAGACATCTCGACCTGGCTGCAGCTGGCCGCCTGTCACCGGGCGATTGGCGCGATCGAAGAGGCGCTGGACGCTGTGGAGGGCGCGCTGCGCCTCGATCCCAGAAGCTTCGTCTCCCTCTTGATGAAGGCGTCGCTGTTGGAGCGGGCCGGCCGCCTGCGCGAGGCGGGCCCCGCCTATGGCGTCGCCATTCTGCTGGCCCCGCCCGAGACGCAGCTGGACGGACCCACCCGCCAGGCCCTGGCCCACGGCCGGGCGGTGAACATGGCCTATGGTTCGGAGCTGGCCGATTTTCTTCGCGCCGAGGTGCAGGCCCAGGCGGCGGGCCCGCCCGCCCAGGCCCGGCGCATCGACGCCTTCATCGACCTGATGCTGGGCCGACGGAAAAATTACCGGCAAGAGCCTCACGGCTACTTCTATCCCGGTCTGCCAGCCATCGAGTTTTGGGAGCGGGAAGAGTTTCCCTGGCTAGCCGAGTTGGAGGGAGCCACCCCGGCGATCCGCGAAGAACTCATGGCCGTGATGCAAGACGGCCCGGCGGCCTTCATTCCCTACATCGACTATTCCGACAGCGCGCCACTCGATCAATGGGCGGCCCTGAACAGATCGCGCCATTGGGGCGCCTTCCATCTGCTCGCCTATGGTCGGCGGGTGGAGGAAAATTGCCGTAAGTGCCCGCAAACCCTGGCGGCGCTCGCAAAGACGCCCCAGCCGAAGGCGCCAAACCGCTCGCCATCGGCGATGTTCTCAGCGCTTGAAGCCCGCACCCACATCCCCCCCCATACGGGCATAGCCAACACCCGTCTTGTGGTGCATCTGCCCTTGATCGTGCCTGAGGGATGCCGGTTTCGCGTCGGCAATGAGACGCGCACCTATGACGACGGCCGGGCCTGGGTGTTTGACGACACCATCGAACACGAGGCGTGGAACGACAGCGACGATCCCCGCCTCATCCTGCTGTTCGATATTTGGAACCCACGCCTCTCGCCTTGGGAGCGCGAGATGATCGGCGCCGTCAGCGGCGCCCTGGATCAGTTCAACGGGACGCCGGCGCCGGACCTTGGCGTCTCTAGCCTATGACGCCTCTGACGCCACGTCGGGAGCGTAGCCAAATCGTTCCACCCAGGGCCTTAAGATCGGCAACATCGCCGCCGTCTCGTCCCCATAACGCCGCCAGCGGCCCATGCCTTCGGTGAAAAGACCGCGGCGCACCTGTTCGGCGCTGGGGGTGCGCACATCCCGGCGCTTGGCCGTTTCGGCGAAGTCGCGCATCCCCTCGCTTTGAGCGATGCCGAGGAAGTCGCAGATGCGGCCGACTTCGCCGTCGAAATCGAGCACTATGTCCTCGTGCTTATGTTGGTAGAGGGTCAGACCTAATTTCTTCCGGTAACGATCCACAAGGTCCATCACCGCACGATAGAATTGAGCCGTCGCGACCAGATCTGTGAACGCCCATGCCAGCGCATTGATCTGGAAACGATGGCGGAACGAACTGACCACAACGTCCCTGGGATCGCGCACGGCGAACAGCACCTTGGCGTCCGGGAATAGCTTGGCCACCATGGGCAGCCAGAGCGAGGACAGGGGAGCCTTGTCCACGAACACCTTGTCCGTAGGATCGACGCCGAAGCTGCTGACCCGCGCCCAATAGTCCGCCCGCAGACGATCCGCTTCTTCGGCGTCAAGATGTTTCAGCCGTTCCAGGCCCTCATCGTCGCTGAAATAGGCCGGCGTGAGCGCGCGCAAGGTCGCCTGCTCTTCCAGGGCCACGACGTCCGGATGGCTGGCCAAGACCTGCTCCAGCAAGGTGGTGCCGGAACGGACGAAACCGACGAGAAACACGTGCCCCTTACACGGCGGCGTCGCGACACCCGCAGCCGGGCTCCAATCCCCCGCGGTCGAAGCGTCCATTGCGGCCTGCAGACGCTCAGCCAACTGGATTCCGATCTCCACGTCCGGGCGAGAGTAGAGGGGGCTGTGGATCTCGCGCACCAGCTGATTGGCTTGGGTATAGAGCGCGAAGGCCTCGACCGGGCGGTCCAGCATTTCCAGCTCATCGGCGAGCAACTGTTGGGCGGCGGCCCTATGCAGGGGACTGATGGTTTTATCCAAAAGCGCCGTCAGCCGCTGGGCGGCGATAGCGTGATCGCCAGCCTTGGCGTCCAGCTTGGCCATCACCATCACCGCGCTCGCCTGGCCGGCGTCCAACGCCAGGGCCCTCTCCGCCAAAAGTCGTGCTGTGGAGCCGTCGTCTTTGCGCAGGGCGAGATCGGCCAAGGCCCCCAGGGGATCAGGATAACGGGGGTCGAGATCGGCCGCCCGTAAAAAGGCGCGTCGGCCCTCGTCGAGCTCCCCCAGCACAAGCAGGCATGTCCCCCGCCCGTTGTGGGCCGGCGCATGGCCGGGATGGATGGTCGCCGCCCCATCGAAATAGATGAGCGCCTGTCGGTCTTTTCCCTGTTGAGATAGGGTGGCGCCAATGGAGGTAAGAATTAGGACGTCGTTCGGAGAAAGCTCCAGCGCCCGCATGAGGCGATCCAAGGCTTCGTCCAACCGGCCCTCCCGCTCAAGCGCAAAGGCGGAGAGGTTCAACAGCAAGGGGTGGTCGATCCCCGCTTGCAAGGCTTCGTCTGCAAGCACGATCGCCCGATCAGTGTCAGCCGCGTCGAGGGCCGCCATGACAGCGTCGAGACGGCGCTGAACCGTTAAAGACGTCGCTTGTAAATCGACCATATGCCGTCCGGTGACAGAGGATAAAGAACCGCCCGTGGAGGGCTTATCGCGGGGCCACCGTTATCACGGCCGCACCGCTGCGGGAATGAGCAGGCGGATACGCCAGAAACCTTTCCCCGGTCACCGCCGCCAACTAGAATTCAGCTGCGCCGCCTATGTATCTGTTCCAGGACAGCGATGACCGCCGATCTTACGCTATCCCGATTGGATCTATCGTTGGCGGTTCGAGAAGCCCTGGCGTTGTTCCTCGGTGAGCGGGAAGCAGCGCGGCCGCAAGATGGCATGACGCTGCTAGCCGAGGCGGCGGATCGCGGCGATGGAGAGGCCGCCAACCTGATGGCAACGCTTTGCGCATCGGGCGGTGCGGCGTCACCGGACTGGCCAGCGGCGTTGGACTATCTTCAACTGGCGGCGGAACTCGGGTCCGCTTCTGCCCAGGGGCAGCTCACGGTACTGGCGGACGGCCCATCGTGGAGCGCTCGTCGCGGCGCCTTCGATCTGGGGGCTTGGTTGACGCCTCCGCCTCGCCAGATCCTATGTGAAAGGCCGAGGGTGCGGGCTTGCGCTAATTTTGTCCCGCCGGCCATGTGCGACTGGCTGGTCGATCGCGCCCGGGGGCGGCTGAGCCCCGCAGCCACCTTGGAAGGGGATGAAGGCGAGGCGAGGTTAACCTCTAACCGCACCAACAGCCATTTCGCCTTCGACCTTATCAGCGCTGACTGCATCTTGGCGCTTGTCCGCCAACGGATCAGCAACCTGCTGACATTGCCGATCATCGCCATGGAGCCACCGCAGATTTTTCACTATGCTCCTGGCCAGGAGTTCAAACCTCACGTGGACTATCTGCACCGCCCGGATCGGCCGCTCGATGGTGAGACACATCCGGGTGATCGGATCGCCACCTTTCTCGTCTATCTCAACGCCAATTTTGAAGGCGGCGAAACTTGGTTCCCCCGCGCGAATCTCAAGGTCAAGGTGTCTAAGGGCGATGGGCTTTACTTTGCGAACGTGGACGCCGACGGCGCGCCCGATCCGCAGAGCTTGCACGCGGGACTGGCCCCGCTGAACGGAGAAAAGTGGCTGCTGTCCCAGTGGATTCATGATCGGCCGTTCGGTCGATGACAGTGGTCTCCAAGACAATTCAGGCCGCGAAGGCGCGTCTGCTGGGCGCCGAAGGCGGACCCCAGGCCGGCGTTGCATTGTTGCGAGAGGCGGCGGAGCGCGGCGATCCGCAGGCGGCGAATCTGATGGCCACCCTCTGCGCTTCGGGGGCGTGGATGCCGCAAAGCTGGCCAATGGCGCTGGACTTTCTGGCGCTGGCCGCGGAGCGCGGCTCCCTCTCCGCCCAGGGGCAACTCTTGTTGCTGGCGCGCGAAGGTGAGACTTGGCAGGCGCGACGGGAGGCGATCCCTATGGAGGCTTGGCTTGCACCGCCCAATCGCCGCCCCCTGTGCGAGCATCCGCGTGTGCGCACATCGGAGGCGTTTATTCCCCCGCCGATGTGCGACTGGCTGATCGGTTTGGCGCAAGGCCGGCTTCAACCGGCGAAGATGGTCGAGAGCTATGGAGGGGAAGCGCGGCTGACGCCCGACCGCACCAACAGCGACTTTGTTTTCGATATATTCGGCGCCGACTGCGTCCTCGCCCTTGTCCGAGAGCGGATCAGCGCGCTGGTCAAGTTGCCCATCGCGGCCATGGAGCCGCCGCAAATCTTCCACTACGCCACCGGCCAGGAGCTGAGGCCGCACGTGGACTATCTTCAACGGGCAGACCGTATCGGCGTCGGCTCTTATGAAGGCGATCGCATCGCCACGGTGCTGGTCTATCTCAACGACGGGTTCGAGGGCGGTGAGACGTGGTTTCCTCGCCCCGATCTAAAGGTGAAGGCGGCCAAGGGCGACGCCCTCTATTTCGCGAATGTGGATGCCGCCGGGGCGCCCGATCCGGAAAGTCTTCACGCGGGATTGCCGCCGCTGCGGGGAGAGAAATGGCTGCTGTCCCAATGGATCCACGACCGGCCGTTCGGGGGGTAGACGGCGGTCATCGGGTCAGTAGCTAGCGCCCGAGCGGCGCCGGCGTTCAGTCACCGGCGAAGAGCCCCTGTCAATGACCCGGAGCGCCGCCCTTCATCATGGTGCTGCGGTCGACATAGTCTCGCGCGTTGCGGGTGATGTCGGCCCACTGGGTCTTCGTCTTGCACTCTCGTGTTGAAAAACGGGTGCCTGTGACTTCGATGGATTTACAGACGACCGTGTCGCCGTCATCGGCTGGCGCAGTCGTGCTTGCAGGGGCGGCGGCGATCGTCTGAGCCGGGGGCGTGGATTGACCTTCCGACGCTGCGGCTAGGGCAAGCGCCGCAGCGGTTAATGCCGATGCGATGAAAGTCATGACATTTCACTCATGTTTGTATCATTTGAGAGTTTAAATTAGCGCGGCTCAACCGTTGATGACAAGTTGGCATTTCGAGATGCGGCGGCTGATTTCCGTGTGTCAAACCGGACGCACAAATAGTCCAACAGTCAGGGCGATTCCCAGGATCACCACCCCGATGCGCAGCAGGCGCTCGTTCACGCGACTGAGCAGCCAGGCGCCGAAAAGGCCGCCGACCATGGCGGCCGCCCCCAGGATCGTCGCCGCCAGCCAGTGCACGTCCTTGGAAAAAATGAAAATGGCCACCGCAGAGGCGTTCATCACCGCCGCCAGCACGTTCTTGGTGGCCGCTGCCTCGCGCACCGGCAGGCCTGCGACGGTCAGGGCCGCCAGCATCAGAAAGCCGATGCCGCCACCGAAATAGCCGCCGTAGATGGCGATGATAAATTGCGCCCCGCCGGCCTGCAAAGGGCTCAGCGCCTTGCCCTTACCCGCCTTGGGCGGTTTGCGCACGAAGCTGCCCCAGGCGAAGACGGCGGTGGCGAACAGCACCAGCCACGGCACGAGCCGGGCGAAGAAGCTGGCCGGGGTGGCCAGCAGCAAGACGGCACCCAAGACGCCGCCGACCAGACTGATGATCAGGAGGGCGCGAAAGGAGAGGTTCTCCGCCCCCGACACCTTCTTGATCCCTGCCAGCCCGGTGGTCACCTGCCCGGGAAACAGGGCCACGGTGGAGGTGATGTTGGCGGCGCGGGGATCCAAGCCCGACAGAATCAAGGTCGGCAGGGTGACGAAGGAGCCGCCGCCGGCCAGGGCGTTCTGAACACCCGCCCACAGGCCGGCTAAGACGAGCAGCATCCACATGGGCGAGCTATGTCGCACCGCGAGACAAGAAGAAAGTAGGGCGACCCTGGATCTCTTCGGAAAATCCGATGAGCCCTCCATCAGCGCCTTGTAGATAGTTAGGCTTCCTAATATGTTGAACTTATGGAACCCCCTCCTCCCGCCCCGCAGCCTCCCGTCGATCTGGCGGCCCTGGCGGACCAGCTGCGCCCCGCCGTGCTGAAACTCAGCCGTCATTTGCGGCGAGAGGCGCAAAAGGTCGGGGTCTCAGCCCTGGACGCCCAGTTGCTCGGCATGATCAAGCTCTCGCCGGGTGCGGGCGTTTCGGATCTTGCCGATCTGGAGCAGATGAGCCGCCCGTCCATGAGCGCCCATCTGAAACGGCTGGAAGCGGCCGGTTGGCTGACCCGCCAGGCGAACGCGCCAGGCGGCGACAAGCGGCGGGTCGGGCTGGTGCTTACGCCCAAGGGCGCCCAGGCCCTTCTGGCCATCAAGCGCTCGCGCAACGACTGGCTGGCCGCCCGCCTGGCGGCCTTGAGCGCCAGCGAACTCTGCGCCCTCGCCGCGGGATTGGCGCCCTTAGGGCGGCTGGTGGAGGTGAAATCGTGACCCTGGCCGTCGACGATACGGTCTCTCCGCCGCAAACCGACTTCGATCCGGCGTCGGGCCAGGGCATGGCCGAGGCGATGCTGACCCCGCCGCTGACGCCGGAGAAAACCACCGCCCGCACCGGGCCCCTGCTGCCGATGATCATCGGCGCGGCCCTGTTCATGCAGACTCTGGACGCCACGGTGATCGCCAACGCCCTGCCGACCATGGCCGTCTCCCTGCATCGCGACCCCTTGATGCTGAACCTGGCGATCACCGCCTATCTGTTGTCGGCGGCGGTGTTCCTGCCGATCTCGGCCTGGGTGGCGGATCGGTTCGGGGCCAAGCGCGTGTTTCGCGCCGCCATCGTCGGCTTTGCCGCCTCCTCGCTGCTCTGCGGCCTGTCGCAGAATCTATGGGAACTGGTGGGCGCGCGGATGCTGCAGGGGGTGGCGGGGGCGATGATGCTGCCGGTGGGGCGGCTGGTTCTGCTGAGAAGCGTGCCCAAGTCCGAGCTGGTGCGGGCCATGTCCTACCTGACCATGCCGGCCTTGCTGGGGCCGATCCTGGGACCGCCCATCGGCGGCTTCATCGTCACCTTCTCCTCCTGGCGCTGGATCTTCTTCATCAATGTGCCGATGGGAATATTGGGGGTGACCCTGGCCACCCTGTTCATCCCCGATGTACGAGAGGCGGTGCGCGAGAAGCTGGATGTGCGCGGCTTCATCCTCACCGGCTGCGGTCTGGCGGGGCTGGTTTACGGGTTCGACAACCTCGGCAAAAACATCCTACCCTTCGTTGTCGTGCTGGCCATGCTGGCGGGGGGGCTGATCTGCGGCGCGCTTTATGTATTCCACGCCCGGCGCACGCCCAACGCCATCCTCGATCTGTCGCTGCTCAAGATAAAGACCTTCACCGCCTCCACCGTCGGTGGGCTGTTCTCACGGCTGATTATCGGGGCGAGCCCGTTTCTGCTGGCCTTGGTGCTACAACTCGGCTTCGGTCTTTCGGCCTTCCAGGCGGGTCTGCTGACCTTTGCTGGCGCCGCCGGGGCGCTGTTGATGAAGACCACGGCGCGGCCGATCATCGGTCGCTTCGGCTTCAAGTCGGTGCTGATCGTCAACGCCATCGTCGTGGCGGCCATCTCGGGAAGCTACGCCCTCTTTCAGGCGAGCACGCCGCACTGGATTCTCTTGACCACCCTACTGATTGGCGGCTTCTTCCGCTCGCTGCAGTTCACCGCCCTGAACGCCATGGGCTATGCCGATGTGCCGCAACCACTGATGAGCCGGGCGTCGAGCCTCGCCAGCATGTTCCAGCAGCTGGCTCAGAGCCTGGGCATCGGGCTGGCGGCGACGCTGATCCATTACACCATCCTGGCACGGCACAGCCCCAAGATGGTCTCGGCGGACATCACCCCCGCTTTTGTCATCGTCGCGGCGCTGTCGCTGATCGCCCTCTTCTTCTATATCGCCTTGCCCAGGGATGCGGGGGCGGAGGTATCGGGCTGGGCGGCGACGCCCGCCGTGGTCGAGGACTGAGCCTTAACCGTCGTCCTCGTCCATCCAGTTCATGGTCGCCTGCACCGCCTTCTTCCATTTGCGGTAGTGCTGCTCGCGGGTCTCGGGATCGAGCTTGGGTTTCCACTCGGCGGATTTCTTCCAATTGGCCTTCAGCGCCGCCTGATCGGGCCAAAAGCCCACCGCCAGGCCTGCGGCGTAGGCGGCGCCCAGGCAGGTGGTCTCGATCACCTTCGGACGGATCACCGGCGCGCCAAGAATATCGGCCTGCATCTGCATCAAGAGATTGTTGGGGACCATGCCCCCGTCGGCCTTCAGAGCGACCAGATCCACGCCGGAATCGGCGTTCATCGCCTCCACCACCTCGCGCACCTGCCAGCAGGTGGCCTCCAGCACCGCCCGGGCCAAATGCGCCTTGGTGACATAGCCGGTGAGGCCGGCGATCACGCCCCGGGCGTCCGCGCGCCAGTAGGGGGCGAACAGGCCGGAAAACGCCGGCACGAAATAGCAGCCGCCATTATCCTTCACGCTCCCGGCCAGGGCTTCGATGTCCGGCGCTGTGTCCACCAGCCCCACATTGTCGCGAAACCACTGCACTAGGGCCCCGGCCACGGCGATGGAGCCTTCCAGGGCGTAGACCGGCTTGGCCTCGCCGATCCGATAGGCGAGGGTGGTGAGAAGGCCGTTCTTGGAGCGGATCGGCTTTTCGCCGGTGTTGACCAGTAAGAACCCGCCGGTGCCGTAGGTGCATTTGCCCTCGCCCGGTTCAAAGCAGGTCTGGCCGAACAGGGCGGCGTGCTGGTCGCCGAGCGCCCCGGCCACCTTCACGCCAGCCAGGACGCCGGTCGCCTCGCCGTAGACTTCGGAAGAGGAGCGGATTTCCGGCAGCATGGCGCGGGGGACGCCCATGGCCGCCAGCATGTCCTCATCCCAGTCCAGGGTCTTGAGATTCATCAGCATGGTACGGCTGGCGTTGGTCACGTCGGTGACGTGGCGGCCGGTGAGTTTCCAGATCAACCAGGTCTCCATGGTGCCGAACAGCACCTCGCCCGCCTCCGCGCGTTTACGGGCGCCCTTTACCTCGTCGAGCAGCCAGCGGATTTTCGGGCCGGAGAAGTAGGTCGCCAACGGCAGGCCGCATGTCTTGCGAAACCGGTCCTGGCCCTTCTGGCCGCCGAGCTTTTTGACCAGCTTGTCGGTGCGGGTGTCCTGCCAGACGATGGCGTTGTGGATCGGCAGGCCGGTGGCCTTGTCCCAGAGCAGCGTCGTCTCCCGCTGGTTGGTGACGCCGACGGCAGCCAGGTCCGCGGGTTTGATTTTCAGGCTCTCCAGCGCCTGTTTGACCACGGTCTCGACGTTGGCCCAGATCTCCAGACCGTCGTGCTCCACCCAGCCGGGACGGGGAAAGATCTGGCGGTGCTCCTTCTGCGCCACGGCGCAGATGTCGCCCTTGCGGTCGAAGACGATGCAGCGGGTGGAGGTGGTGCCCTGGTCGATGGCCGCGACGTAGTCGGTCAAGGTCCCCTCAGATGCTCAGGCTGGCGAAGGCGACGCCGCCATCCACCGTCAGGGTCGAACCCACGACGTAATCCCCGGCGCGAGAGGCCAGGAAGATCGCCGCCCCCGCCATGTCCTCGTCCGTACCGATGCGGCGGGCGGGGATATGTTTGGAGATCTCCTCTCCGTAGTCCCGCGCCACCCGGTTCATCTCCGAGGCGAAGGCGCCCGGCGCAATGGCGGTGACCACGATGTCATCCTTGATCAATTCGGCGGCCATGCGGCGGGTCAGGTGGATCAGCCCGGCCTTGGAGGCGTGGTAGCTATAGGTCTCCATCGGACTGGGGCGGATGCCGTCGATGGAGGCGATCATGATCACCTTGGCGGGGCGCTCGAAGCTGGCGCCGGCCTTCAGGGCGCCGTGCATCGCCTGGGTGAGGAAGAAGGGCGACTTGACGTTCAGGTCCATCACCTTATCCCAGCCGCTTTCGGGAAATTCGTCGAACGGCGCACCCCAGGCGGCCCCGGCGTTGTTGACTAGGATGTCGAGCTTAGGCTCAAACTGGGCGTAGGCGGTGGCAAGGGCGCGTGCGCCCTCCACAGTGGAGACATCCTGGGGCAGGGAAATACAGACCCCGTCCTTGGACAGCTCTTCCGCCGTCTCGACGCAGGCGGGGGCCTTGCGGGATGAGATATAGACCTTGCCCCCCTGGGCGACGAAGCCGCGCGCGATCATCTTGCCGATGCCGCGGGAGCCCCCGGTGATCAGCGCCGTGCGCCCCTCCAGGGAAAACAGATTCTTCATGACGGTCCTCCGCGCGGCTCTGCGTCCCGCTCGGGTGGACCGTAACCGAATCTTCAGGGCGCGGGCTAGGCGCCCTGCCCTGGCCGCCTCTATCCGCCAGTGAATTTCGTCATCCGGCCTGCGCCGGCGGCGATCAAGGCTTCAGGCCGACCACCCGCCCTGGCGCGCCGGCGGCGTCGAAATAGTGCTCGCCGCCGGCGCTCTGCTCGTTCAGCACGGTGGTGAAGCCCTTGGCGGCGGGGGCTGAGCGCAGGGTGCGGGCGGTGAACTCCACCATGGCCCCGTCCTTCAAGCTTTCGCTCATCACCCGCCCGTTCAGGGCGCCCTTGGACGGCGTGTCCAGGTGCAGGAGCACGCGCAAAGTCGGCGCCCAGTCGGCGTTGGAGACCGGGGCGGGATCGACAAAGCCGGTCTTGAAGTCGGGCCCGATGGCGGCCATAAAGTTGTGGGTGTCGGCGCGGCTGAAGCTGCCGTGGATACCCTGGCCCTGCTGATATTCGGTGTCCGCCACTTCCGCCGCGCAGACCTCCGGGTTGGCGCAGCCGGTGGAGAAGCTGCGGAAGCCGACAATCAGGCTGGGGGCGGGGGTGAGGGCCGCGCCCTGCAAACCCACCGCGCTCATCGGCAGGGTTCCGGGTATTGGGCCCAGCGCGTCGTTGACGAAGATCCCCCCCAGGTAGTCCTCAGCGAGAAGCGCCTTCACCACCGTGGCGGCCAAGGCCTTCTGCTTGGACCCGAACAGATAAATCAGGTCCGATCCGCCGTTGGCGGCGATGGCCAGCGTGGGACGCCTGGCGCTCGGCCCGATCATCTGCGCGTCCGAGCGGGGATGCAGGCCGGTCTTCCATTCGATGGGCAGGCCATTGCCTTCGAACAGGGGCTGCTTCAGCGCCTTGGCCAGGTCCAGGGCCAGAAAGCCGCGGGGCAGGAAGCCGGGCTGCACGTCGCGATAGGATAGTTTGGCCGCGCCGCTGGTGGCGCTCTGCTTGGCGCTGACCGAGAAGCCGTGGTCGGCGGTGACCACGATATCGGTGGTCGTGTCGAGGCCCAGGGTCTTTAGGGCCTCACGCAGCTGGCTCAGATCGTCGTCGGCGTTCTTGATTCCCGCCAGGGAGGTCTCACCGTTGATGCCGGGGGTGAGGGTGTTCAGACTGTCGCCGTTGAAATGCTGGGTGCCGTCGGGATCGCGCGACCAGAACACCAGCACGAACGGCTTATCCGCCGCCTTGAAGCGGGGCAGCAGCACCTTGGCGGCCACAGCGACGAACCAATTTTGCTGCTGCACATTGGCCACGTGCACGCCCGAGCGGATGTTGTCGCCAGGGTCGCCGTTTAGGCCGCGGTCTTCCGCCCGGGGGTCCAGGCCAATGGCCTTGATCGCCTTGGCCACGTCGGGGGCGAGGGGGATGCCGCCGGGAAAACCGGTGTTGTCGTCGATGATGATCGTCCCGACGCCGTCTCGCGCCGTCACGTCCTGGATGGCTGTGGGCCCAAGCTTGCCGATGGCGGCGGTGGAGAAGCCCCCTGCGCGCGCCGCCGCCAAGAGGCTCGTCTCATTCAGATAGTTGGCGCCATAGCGCTGGTTCATCCCGCCCAGAACCTCGTCGTTCTCCAGCCCGGCCAAGAAGGAGGGCGTGTCCGAGCTGGTCGGCGCGCCGACCCAGATGGTGTTGCCGAAATCGCCGGTGTCGCCGAGCGCATGGCCGGTGGCGATGGCCGAGGCGTTGGGGGTGGTCACGGTGGGATAGAGGGAGTGGCTGTTATGGAAGTCCACGCCCTCGCGGCGGATCGCCGCCATGGTCGGCGCGGTCTGATCGTCCACGATGCCCGAGCGCAGGCCGTCGGCGACGAAGATGATCACATTGTGGGGCCGCGCCGCCTGGGCGTAGGCGCTGGGCGCGGTGAGGAGGCTGACGGCGAGGACAGCCTGGAGAGCGACGGCGAGGGCGGAACGGGTCGATCGAGCGAACATCAATTTCTCTCTAGGATGGCGGACGCGGGCCACCTTGACGGCGGACTGTGACAAATGGTGCGGGGCTATGGCGCAGGCCGTCACGCAGCCGTCATGCAATCAGCTTAGCTGCAGCTTTATCGGTGTCTAAGCCCTTGCCCGGGAACGGCTGCATGACCCTCAATTGTCGCACGGTATTCATTTCGGACGTACACCTGGGCACGCGCGGGTGCCAGGCTGAACTGTTGCTCGACTTCATCAAATCCATCGAGTGCGAGAGCCTCTATCTGGTGGGCGACATCGTCGACGGCTGGAAGCTGCGCAGCGGCTGGCGCTGGCCGCAGACCCATTCGGACGTGGTGCAAAAGGTGCTGCGCATGGCCCGGAAGGGCGTGGCAGTGATCTATATCCCCGGCAATCACGACGACCGGCTGCGGGACTTCTGCGGCGTGCACTTCGGCGGCGTGGTGGTGGCCAGGGACGCCATCCATGTGGCGGCCGACGGCAAGCGCTACCTGGTCACCCACGGGGACGAGTTCGACGGCATCATCAACCAGGCCAAGTGGCTAGCCCATCTGGGCGACTATTCCTATCGCGCGCTCTTGACCCTCAACACCCGGTGGAATGGCCTGCGCCGCCGGCTCGGCCTCGGCTACTGGAGCCTTTCGGCCTTCGTCAAGCTGAAGGTGAAGAACGCCCTGCAGTTCATCGACGATTTCGAGCACGCGGTGGCCGAGGAAGCCCGCCGGCGTGGGGTCGACGGGGTGATCTGCGGCCACATCCACCATGCGGAAATGCGCGAGATCGACGGCATCCTCTACGTCAATGACGGCGACTGGGTGGAAAGCTGCACCGCCATCGTCGAGCATCACGACGGACGGCTGGAAATGATCGATTGGGCCAAGACCCGGGGCTGGTCGATGCTGGAGCGGCAGACCCCGCCGTCGGGCGCCAAGCTGGTCTCCCCCTTCCCCGCGTTTGCCTGATCAGACCTAGCGGACTAAAACCGCCGCGAGGCCCCGATATAGATCTGGGCGCCCGGCGTGGCATTGTTGAGCCCGATGTTCACCCCGCCGTCGAACTGGATGTTGGGCGTGGCGGCGGGAATCCAGGCGAGGCCGAGGTCGAAGGAATATTGCCGCACGGTCCCCGTGGGATCGTCGTTGACGTCGCCCCAGATCTCCGCCGAGCCGGTCAAGGTTTGGCTTACCGCATGGCTAAAGCTGAGCAATCCTGCATAGTTGGCGTGGCGACCGCTCCCATCCTGGTTCTTCAGGGCGTCGATCTCCGGGTCGATGGTTAAGGACCAGCCGGCGGGCAGGGCAATCTGCACCGGAACGATCAGCCCTTCTTCCACCGCCCCATTGCCTATGCCGTGGCGGGCGGTGGGCGCCTTGATGTAGGGGGCGAGGCCAATCGAGACGTCGCCGCCGTCCTCCCCGATCAGGTTCCACTTCAGTCGCGTATAGAGGTCGCCGATCCCGGTCAGGGTCGATCGATCTCCGGCGCTGTGGGTGACCACTGTCTCCACCGGGGCGATGTTCAGCTCCACATCCAAGGTATTGGTCAGGCCGAGCTTCAGGGTCGGATTGGTGAACAGATAGGTGTCGGTGGTCACCCCGCCGGTGCGCTGAAAGGCGGCGTTGAAAACATCCGCCTCCAGCTGGAAGCGGCCCGCGTCCGCGGTGCAGGGCCCGGTGGATTTGGTCGGCCGGTCGGTACAGAGGCCGCGCAGGGCGACGTCGGGCGCTGGGTTCAGCAGGGTGAAGCCGCTGCGGTCCGGCTGGGGGGCATCTTGGGCGCGGGCGAGGCCGGGGACCGCGATGCCCAGAGCCAGGGCCAAGCTCAGCTTCAGTCTATGCCCCATGACGCCCCCGCGTATAAACGACTTGTGAGTAATCCTTGCGACACCTTTGGGACAGGGAGATGAGCATAGGGTGAATGGAATATCCCGGAACGCCTCGCCTTGCGCCGCCTAACGCTCATCGCCGCCGCTGTGGTCAGTTTGCTGGTCGTCGGCTGCGCTTCAGCGCCCCTACCCCCGCCCCAGCCGACGCCGCCGACGCCGCCCCTATCCGCGCCGACGCTTCCGCACCTGGGAGCTCTGTTCGGCCTGGGCTGCTACGCCGAGGTCGGCTTTGGGGCGGCGGCCCACTATAACGACGCGGCCCAAGGCGAACTGGTCTTCTCCCCCTTTGGAAGGCTGGAGACGGGCTGGGCCGTCTATGAGCCGCTCGCCGCTGAGACTCTGCAAACCCATTGCGCGCCCGATAGCCAGGGCTTCGCCAAAGCTGTGTCTGCTTGGCAGTCGGCCCACGGCCTGCCCCCAGACGGCGCCCTGACCCCCGAAACCTTCCAGACCCTCAAGGGCGTCTGGCAGGAGCGCCGGCCCTTCATCATGCTGCGGGTGGCGGGGATCTGTCCCGCTGGCGCGGACGAGGCTGGGCTTGAAACGCTTCGCCCGAACGAGACCTTTGGCGACAAGCCGGTGATGCTGCGCCCTCTCGCCCTGGCGGCGCTTCGGCGCATGGCGGCGGCGGCGCGGCAGGAGGCGCCGGAGGCGGCCGCCGACCCCGCCCTGCTCACCGCTTTTTCCGGCTATCGCAGCCCCGACGCCGACCTCGCCCGTTGTGGGCGCGAGCACAATTGCCAGGGGATGGTGCGGGCGCAATGCTCCGCCCACCGCACCGGGCTGGCGGTGGATCTGAACGTGGGCTTTGCGCCGGGGTTCATGGCCGACGCCTCGGCGGACGCCAACCGGCTCTACCAGTCGCGGACTGAGACCTATCGCTGGCTGGTGCGCAACGCCGCCCGCTTCGGCTTCGTCAACTACCCGTTCGAGCCCTGGCACTGGGAGTGGACCGGCGAAGCGCCCTCATAGGCGCTGAATGTCCTGCGACCGATCTATGACGAAGCCCCTTCAGGGTGGCGAACTGTGCGGTCTTTCGAGCGATCAGTAGTCAGCCTTCAGGGCGAGATAAAAGACATAGCCGTCCGCGTTTCCTGGACTCCAGGTCGGACCGACCGAGGCCAGCAGCGACCAGTGCGTCATCAGCTTGTAGGTCGCGGCGACATTCAGGGTCCGAAAGGCGTCGCCATCCTTCGCGTCACGGGTCTGCCCATAGAGTTCGGCGCCGAGGGACAGGCGTTCGCCGAGGGTCCGGCTGACCGCCACGCCCCCCTGCCAGAAATCAAGCTGGCCGGCTCCTGGGTTGATCTGATAGCCGCCGCCGCCGAACACCGACCAGGGACCAAAATCCTTTTCCGCCCAGACCGGCAAGAGCAGCCCGAATCGACCGCTCCCGAACCGGCGATCGGCCGTCGGCGCGAACAGGCGCGGGAAAACCGCGACATCAGGCGTCCAGGTGTCATCCGACTGATGCAGGAACCGATATTTGACAGCCAGCTCCACATCGCCGGGGCCAGCGCGGAGGCCCTCCACAGCGAAGCTCCGGGCATTGTCGAACGCTAGGGGCAGGACCGCCGTCAGCTGCAGATCCTTGGCCACGCCATAGTTGAGGTCGAAACCGGCTTGGCCATCAAGGCTGCCCGGCGCGCCCGCGCCGACGGCGAAGTTGTAAATCTCCCAATGACCGACGTCGGTCGGGTCCGGGTCGTCGTTGAGGTAGGGCGGCCCCGCCGCCGCCGGGCCCACCGCACCGCCGCCCGTCAAGGCGAGGATGATCGCAAGGCGCCGTAACGGTTTCATGATCTTATCGAACAAATCTCATCGCCCCGTTTATCGCCGTTGCGCAACAACACAACATATGTTGAGTTAGCAGGCAATGCGAACGCGAACTCCGTCCCCCCAGTCCCGCGCCGTCCTGGAGGCGTTGCTCAGCCAGCCTCTGGGGTGGCAATATGGCTATGAGCTGTCCAAGCGCATGGGGCTTGGGTCGGGAACCCTCTACCCTGTCCTCATTCGCCTGCATGAGCGCGGCCTGTTGGAGGCCAAATGGGTCGAGGCCGAGCGGCCGGGTCGCCCTCCCCGCCACGCCTATCGCTTGACCTCGGCTGGCGCCGCCTTCGCACGCGGACTGAAGGCTGGGCCGGACGTGTCTCTCCCATCGGCCCAACAGGTGCTCGCATGACTCTCAGCGCCGGGCCCAAGCGCCGGTTGGCCGACGCGATGATGGGTCATGCCGAACGGTCGCTGCGCCGCAAGCATCCTGAGTGGGCGGACGCCATGGCCAGCGAGAGCCTGGCGACCCTTTCCGATGACGATCGCCTGCGCTGGTCGGTCGGTTGCGTGGCGGCGGGTTATCGCGCACCGGGCGCGCTCGAATGGGCGATCTACCCTACCCTGCTTGGCTTTGGGATCGCGCTGATGACCGCCTATCAATGGAGTGTCGACGAAAACTCACTGACGGTGGCGATGGTGAGCCTGATCGGCGTAGCGCTTGGCGTGCTTCAGCCCCGGCGATTCTGGCTGTCCGGGACTGTGATCGGCCTGGTGGTCGCCGCGGTGAACACCTTTGAGACCATCACCGGCGTGCTGCCGGCCTATGAGACGTACCATCATTCCCTGCAGCATGACGCGCGGTGGATCGTGCTGGTGGCGCCGGCGCTCTTCGCCGCCGTGGTCGGCGGCTATGTCGGTCGCAAACTCCGTGCAGCTTTGGATGCCCCTGTATGAAGGCCCAAGAGGCGCCAAAAGGCGCAGCCGCAGAAGCGTTCAGCAAGGCGCCGCAGGCCACCCTGATGTTCTGGCTGGTGAAGATCTGCGCCACCACCGTGGGCGAGACCGGCGGGGATGCGGTTTCGATGACGCTGAAGCTCGGCTATGCCGTCGCCAGCCTGATCTTCCTCGCCTTCTTCGTGGGGACGCTGGCAGCGCAGATCAGAGTCCGGCGCTATCATCCCTGGACCTACTGGCTGGTGGTGGTGGCCACCACCACGGTCGGCACGACCACCTCGGACTTCATCGACCGGACCTTGCATCTTGGCTACGTCGTCTCCTCCGCAGGCCTGTTGACGCTGGTGATCGCGGTGCTGATCGCCTGGAAGCTGACCACCGGCAAGATCGCGGCGGACCACATCGTCCAGGGCAAGGACGAGGTGTTCTACTGGCTGACCATCCTGGTCTCCAACACGCTCGGCACCGCGCTCGGCGACTTCTCTTCAGAAACCATCCCCGACCTGATGGACAAGATCGTCCACGCCCCCGTCGGCGGCTGGGATGTTTGGGGCTTTGAGCTGGCGGCGGTGGTGTTCGCCGGACTGATCGCCATCGTGGCGGCGCTGCACCTTCTGAAGTGGGCGCCCCAGGCGGTGCTGTTCTGGGCGGCCTACGTGCTCACCCGCCCTCTCGGCGCGACCCTCGGCGACACCCTGACCAAGCCGCACGCTCAAGGCGGCCTTGAGTTCGGGCGCTTCCTGGCGACGGGGGTCATCGCCTTCGTTATGATCGTGCTCATCCTGCTGACGCCGAAGCTGCGGAAACCGGCGCAAGCCGCCACCGCATGAACCGCCGACCCGCCCCCTCCACCAATGTCAGAACCGGAGCCCACACCATGCCCAGACGCCTCGCCGCCGCCGTCGCCTGGCTGGCGCTGGCCTCGCCCGCCCTCGCCGTGCCGGCCTACACCCTGATCAGGACCACGCCGCTAGGCCTGCCGGATCGGTGGGACTATGTGGTGTTCGACGCCCCGACCCAGCGGGTCTATGTCGCCCACGGCGACAGCCTGGCGGTGCTCGATGCGCGATCCGGCGACCTGGTCGGCGCGGTCGCAGGGATCGCCGGCGGAACCCACGGCACGGGAATATCGCCGACCACCGGCCAGGGCTTCACCGACGACGGCAAGAATGGCGTCGCCATCGCCTTCGATCTGAAGACCCTCAAGATCGCCAAGCAGATACCGGCGGACAAGGACGCCGACGCCATCGTCGCGGACGCCGCCAGCGGCCACATCTTCGTGATCGAGGGCGATCCCGGCGCGATCACCGTGATCGATCCGAAGACCGACTCCGTCGCCGCCACCATCAAGGCCGGCGAGCCGATGGAATATGCCGTCTCGGATGACCAAGGCGTTCTCTATGTCGCCGGCGTCGAAAAAAGCGACCTCCTGAAGATCGACACCCGCACCAACGCCGTGGTCGCCCGCTGGCCCGCCCCGGACTGCGCCCGGCCCCACGGCCTGGCCATGGACAAGGTCGGGCGTCGGCTCTTCATGGGCTGCGTCAACAGCGTGACGATGGTGATGGACGCCGACAGCGGCCGCGTGGTCGCCAAGCTACCTATTGGGCGGGGCAGCGACGCCATCGCCTATGATCCGACGCGCAAAATGGTGTTCAGCCCCAATGGGGTCGATGGAACGCTGACCATCTTTCAGCAAACTTCACCCGACGCCTATCGAGTGCTGGAAACCATCCCGACCGCGGTCAGCGGGCGCACCATGGCCGTCGACCCCGCCAGCGGGCGCCTCTACATCGTCGCGGCCGAAACCGACCCGAACCCGAACCCCGGCGGACGGGCGCACATACGGCCCGGTACCGCCCGAGTCATGATCTTCGATCCCGCGACCCGATAGGCCGCCTCCCTTGCAGGCTAAGGGACCGCCGCTGGCGGTGGAATTTCGCCAAAAGCGACCCTAATGTTCGTCGCGCTCAAACGGAAAATTTGCGCTGTAGGGGGAAAGCTGGAGCCACATTTGACCGATTTCAAAGAAAAAGGCAAATCTGCTTCCTGCAGGGAAATTTAAGCAAATAGGGTAGCGTTCAATTTGCTATATAGGGGCCAAAGTGAGCGACTGCATGACGTTTGGTATCTTTGTCGTCAAGAATAAAGACCTCGTATGTCGCTCCACCGGGAGCGATGCGCAAGACGACGTGGCCCTCATAACTTTTGTAAATCCGATCCATGATGGGGCCGATTGCAATCCGTGTTTCTGGACTCATGCCGGTTGAGAAAACGTCCCGGGGGCCAGGATAGAATTCGTGAGAGGCCATTCTCACCACCACCTCTTCGCCGGGTTGGGCCGAAAGCCAGCTCTGCTGAATGATAACGCGCGGCCGGAGCGCCCGCAGGATGGCGCCGTTGGTGGAGTCCCGATTGCCGTGATGGTCCAGCGTCATGGCGTCCACCGATCCAACTACGGCGGCGACCGGCGTCTCGATGTCTCTCCAGAAGGGCTGGGTGTAGTCGGGAACCCCAGGAATATCGCCGCCGGTGTAATAGCTGAACGGCCCGTCGCTGATCTTTATGACGTTGCTGAAGGGGTTCTCATCGAAATGACAATCCTTGACCGCATCGCCCGGAATATACCGCTGCACCTCATCGCCGCGACCGGTCCAGATGACGCCGCTGGAGGCGATGTTGCGGATGTGGAACTGGGGAAATCTAGCGGGCTGTTGTAATCGTATCTGATCCAGCGCCCCCGGGTGAAGGCCGACCACCGCCTGCCCATGCCCCAATCGGAACGCGACCATGCTGAGGTAGTTGACGAGGGATTTGCCGTCGTTTCCCGCGGTACAGGCATGAAGGTCCACTGGAAGGGTATAGTTGGGAGCCGCCCGATCGATCAGTGTCTTGATCGGCACGAGATCGGCGACCTCCGTAATGCCAGCCAGGCGGTAGTGGCCGTTCGCAGAAAGGGGGCTGGAGGGTGTGATCGTTCCGATGTGATCGGTGTGGAAATGGGTCACCAAGGCATAGTCTAGGACGACCGGTCTGCCCTGGGGCGCGAACTGGCGAATGTAGCTGGCGATCCAATAGCCGGCTGAATGGGTGGCGTCCGGCCGCGCCGGAAACGGCTTCAAGGGAGCTACGGAGTCGATGAACGTCTGATCCGCTTCACCGGCATCCACCAAGAGGGTGGTTCCATCCGGCATCACCACAAAGGCTGAGCTTCCTCGGCCCGTGCTGATGTGATGGATGTAGAGGTAGCCGTCCGTCCAAGGCGGGAGATCCTGCAATGGCCCCTCAGCGCCCGCTGCGGTGGCGAAAAACAGGATCGCGCAAATGACGGCGCGGCCGGTCCATCGACCAATCCTCCTGGAGCCCGCGCGACGGCGGCACACAGACTTGAGCTTTACCCCTCGGGCTCGCCCCATGGTCGCCGCCACCCGCGGAAGGGTGGCGGCGATGCAGCTGAGAATTGCAACAGTCGCGGCCACTGTCCTCACCAATGATAGAGCACAGAGGCGGTGACCTGGCGGCCGAAGATGGGCCGCCCCACGCTGGCGTCGCTGACCGTCCCCACACCCAGCGCCGAGGCTCGTGAATTGCCTTCGGTCAGGCCTGCCGAGTCGGTGATATTTGTGCCCAACAGGCGAAGTTCGATGCGATCGCTGGGTTTCAGGGTCACGCCGAGATCCAAGGTCGTATAGCTGGGCAGGACGCTTAAGTTGGAAAAGTCCTGAAAGCGTTTGCCCACAGTGTAGACGTCGGCGAAGGCCCGACCCCGCCAGCCGTTGATGGCAAATATGTAGGCGGGTTCCAACAGGACGTTGTAGGTCGGGACGCGCGGCAGCGTGCCGTGTTGAGAACTGGCGGCGGTGGAGCCCGTCAGCACCTGGATCGAATCGATGCTTGGGTCCTGAATAGTGATGGAGCCGGAGAGCTCGAAGAAGCTGACCGGGCGCCAATCCGCCTCACCCTCGAGACCAACGGCGGTGGAGTTCAACAGAACGCTCGAATTGGTGACCGAGCCGTTGGCCGCCGCGACCTGGGTGGTTGCGCTGAGCTTGTTGAACTTCGAGTAATAGACCGTCAGCGCCGTCTGGAACGTCTTACTGGAGAACTTCAAACCGCCTTCGGCCTGCTCCACCGTCGAGACCGGCACCTTCTGGCCGTTCGGCAACAGGGCGCCGCTGATAATAGTGGTGAACTGGGGGAAGCTGTAGGCCTCGGTATAGCGGGCGAAACCATTGACATTATTATTAAAATCATAGGCCGAGCCGAAGGTGTAGGAGAGGCCGTGCAGGTTCTCGTGATGATCGGTGTAGCTGACAACGCCCTGCACCGAGCGGGCCGCGAGCGGGCCCGTGGCGCTCAACACCTGCGTGCCGAGGACGCCCTGCTGGCCGAACGCCTGGCGCGATTCCGAACGGACGCCGGCGTCGACCTGCCACTTGGACGTGATGTGTACGGTATCGGCCAGATAGCCGGCGATGGACGTGCCGCGGGCCGTGCCGCTGTTGCTGCCTGAACCGTAGCTCAGAAAGCCGTTCTCCGTCACCGAACCCAATATGTTTCCGGCGGCGTCCAGAGCATTTATATTAAGGGCATCCGGATTATTCTTCACGTTTTCCAATATCGAGCTCAGCTGCTCCTGGTGTCCGTAGACGAAGTAGCTGGTGTAGAGGCCGGCAGTGAAGTCGTGCTTGCCGAGCGCGCCAAGATCAGCGCTTTTCTGTATTCGCACGTCGTTGATCACGTCGCGCATCTGGGTGCGGATGGCATCGTAGTTGTTGGCCATAACGAGGTTGGCGGTTGCCGCCGGACTATACGGCGCGGCGGAACCGGCGATTGAATAGTTCAGCGAGGTTGTGCCGGGAAAAGCGGCCTGAGTGCGTGACAGTTGGCTGGCGAGAAAGGCGGATGCGTCGGTGGGGGTGGCGGCGTTGAAGATGGCGTTCAGGCCGATGCGTCCGTCGATAAAGCGGGCGCGATCCGTCACCGTCCAACCGTCGCCAAGATCGTAGTCGCCGCCGAGGGTCAAGGTCGCCACATCCGGGTGGACGCCGTCGGACAGCTTGCGCGAGACGGTCGGCCCGGCCGGAGTTCCGTTGAGGGTGCGGATCTGCACATTTTCAAAGGCGCTGCTGGTCAGCGTGCCGGTGTTGGGATTGATCAGATTGCTGAGGGAGCCGCCGGTCAGCGGGTTAATCAGGGGGATGCTGGTGTAGAAGACGCTCTTGTCGTTCAGATACTTAACGTCGGCGAAGATCTTCCCACGGGGCAGGATGTAGCTGACGCCCACCTGAAATTGGCCGCCATCGTCGCCGGGAGAGTAGTGCTCATCGCGCAGGCCGTCGTCGCGGCGATACGAACCGCCCATGCTCATCTGTAGATGGTCGGTGATCGGCCCGGACTGGTAGGCCGACACCCTGACCAGGGAGTCGCTGCCAAACTCGATCTGGGCCGCGCCCTCAGGCGTGGCGGTTCCGTGGCGGGTGATCAGGTTGATCACGCCGCCGGAGGCGTTGTTGCTATAGATCGGGCCGGTGCCGCCCCGTTCCACCTCGGCGCGCTCGGTCATCAGATCGACCCGGAAAATTTCGTCGATGTTCAAGAACCGCTCGTAGTTGGATTCAAATAGCGGAAGGCCGTCCTCACGCACATCGATGAGGCGAAAGCCGACATAGGGCAGCCCGCGGATGGCGATGTTTTCGTCACCGCCCTTACCCCCCGAATTTTCGACGTTAATCCCAGGTTGACCACGAAAAAGATCAACCAGGCTGCGCGGAGACTTATCGCGGATGGCCTGTTGCTTGAGGGTGGAGATAGAATAGGGCGCGGTGAACTTGTCCATGTGCCCCGCGGTTCCGGTGACGACGACTTCCTGCACGGCGAAGACGTTGTTGACCGAGGTGGCGGCTGAGCCAGCGGTCTGGTCGGACGCGCCGGCCTCGTCTGTGCTCCTGCCCGGCCGCACCACGAAGCCGCCGATCGCCGTCCGCTCGAACGACAGGCCCGAGCCCGCCAGTAGACGCTTTAGAGCTTCCTCATCGCCGAGGCGGCCCTTCACGCCGTGGGTCGCCTTGCCCTTCACCAGGGCGGGATCGAACACCACGTCCTTCCCGCTGGCCACCGCGAACTCGCGAAGGGCGGCGGCGAGATTTTTTGTCTCAATCGCGTAGATCTTCGGGGTTTCTTGTGCGTTCGCGTGGCTTGGCGTCACAGTTGAACCTAAGATGATGACAGCACATCCGGCCATTAAAACGTCACGAAATCGTATGTTTAATTTGGCCATGATTTCCCCCGGATCCTACGCACAGTGCGTTAACCTCCTAAGACGCGAGCCGATCGAAGCTCCCTGGGGAATCTGTGTGAATTTTCCGCGACAGTCGCTGGCGAGGCGCTAGAGCCTTTTCCGATCAAGGCGAATCGCCCTGACGGAGAAAAAGGCTTTAAATCATGGAGTTGGAGCCCGTCGGGCGGCGAACCGGTGTCCGGTTCGCCTGAAAATTCTCTAGTGCGGTTGCAAGACGATGGTGTTTTCGTCCTGGCGCGCGATCTGCACGGGAAAGGCGGCGATCACGGACTCGACGAAGTCATCGGGCCGGCCGGTATGGAAGACGCCGCTCACCCGGATATTGGCCAGCTTGGGATCGGCGAGCACGATTTGAATCCCGCCGTAGCGGTTCAGATCGGCCACGGTGTCCCCAAGCGGCGCGTCATCCAGGATCATGCGGCCGTAGCGCCAGGCTTGCACCTTGCGCAGGTCCACCTGGCGCACCTCCACGGGCTTGGCCGCGGCTAGGTCAACCTGATCTCCTGGACGAAGCACGGCGACGGGCGGGCCGGCGGCGACGCCCTCCATGGCTTGCAGAGAAGCGGAGGAATGCAGGCGTTGGGAGGCTTCGAGCCCATCGGCGCGATACACCGCCACCCGTCCTTCCTCCAGCGTCACCAGCGCTGAGTCGCCGATACGACGAACCTCGAAGGCTGTCCCCAGGGCGCGAATTTCGTCTCGGCCGACGAAGACGCGAAAAGGTCGGTTCTGGTCCTTGGCGACCTGGAAAAAAGCTTGGCCGCGATCGAGATAGAGCCGCCGCTCGCTGGCGATGAATCTCACCCGCAGCTGGCTGTCGGTGTTCAACAGCACGCCCGATCCGTCGGCGAGGCGCAGCCGCCGCTGTTCGCCGGGCTTGGTCTTGAAGCTCTGTTCGGCGTGCAGGGCCACCGGCCCCGCCAGGACAGCCACGGCGGCGGCCGCGGCGGCTCCCCCGCCGGCCCACAGGGCGGTGCGACGACTGAACCTGAGCGGCGCGCGCGGAGGCAAGCGAAGCGTCCTGAGGGCGTCGCGCCCATCTGTAGTCTCGGCGGCGTGGGCCACCCCATCCCACAGCGCCGCGCAGTCGGCATAGGCGTCAGCACGGGCCGGATCCTGCTCCAGCCAGGCGCGGAACGCCGCCTCGTCGGCCCGCGTCCGCTGATCGGAGTGCAGTCGCACGACCCAGAAAGCGGCCGCCTCGCAGATCGGCGCGTTCGGCTCAATCACGGAGCGGCAACCGAAGACGAAGGTGATTAAGGGCGCGAATCATGTGCCGCTCGACCACCTTGACGCTGAGCGCGTAACGGGCGGCGATCTGAGTGTAGGTCAGGCCATCCTCACGATTGAGCAGGAACATTTCGCGCGTGTCCGGCGGGAGTTCGCCCAGGGCTGCGGCCAGTCGCAGAAGGGCTTCCCTGCCTTCAAAGACGCGATCGGGCGCAGCTTCCCCGCTGACCAATAAAAAATCTTCGATCGGACGATGTTGGGCCTCCCGATGGGTCTTGGATTTGCGCCAGAAACTGATCACCACATTGGAGGCGATGGTGAACAGATAGGCCTCGGCGTTCTGGATGGTCTCCTCATTGGTGCGGGCCAAATGGAGGAAAACATCCTGGGCGCAATCCTCGGCCGAGTCCTTGGGAACGCCCTTGCGGATGAAATAGCGCACCAAGGGATCGCGGTAGCGCAGCGCCAAGCCCCCCAGCCGCGCGTCGCGGCTCGGGTCGATTTTGGTTCGGCCTGCACCGACGTCGGCCATGCATCTCCACTGGGCGGCTCGATCAGCAAGGGCGGACGCCCTGCCGGCCTGCGGCCCACTATCTTCTAAAGACGCGCACGGCGCGCGCTTCCCCGAAAAAATCCAAGGCAAGACGATTATTGCGCGTTCCAAGGATGTGGACACCGCCAGCCACCCGGAACTCGTCTCACGGATATGGGCAGGAGCATTGCCGGCCCCAGACCGCCATCAACCGCTTCGTCGCCGATCCCGACAAAATCATCGCTGCCAAGCCAAGGGCGCCAAGTGTTGAATTCCATCCACTAGG
>JAMFTA010000153.1 GCA_026225565.1 Caulobacter sp.
ACTGTTTCGAGATCCTGGCCCGCCACATCCCCATCGACTTCGAGACTCGGCTCCTGGATTTCGGCTGCGGCATCGGCCGGGTGATCCTGACCGTGCTGCAGCACCGCCCCTATCTGAAAGGGATCACCGGGATCGACATCATCCCCGAACTGATCCGCTTCTGCGAGGCGGAGATCGCCGAGCCCTTCCCCCACGTGAATTTCGAGCTGCTGGCCGAGAACAACGACCATTACGAGCGGTTCAAGGACGGCACGCCGGCCAGGTCGCGGGGCGAACTCACCCGAAGCTATGGCGACGCCTTCGACGCCGCCTACGCCTTCTCCGTCTTCACCCATATCGACGGGAAGGATTTCGTCTCCCTTCTGCGCTTCGTGGCGACGATGCTGAAGCCGGGCGGGCGGTTCCTGTTCACCGCCTTCATCC
Organism: Caulobacter sp.; assembly: GCA_026225565.1. Taxonomy (GTDB): domain Bacteria; phylum Pseudomonadota; class Alphaproteobacteria; order Caulobacterales; family Caulobacteraceae; genus CAIOYC01. The sequence goes on from JAMFTA010000153.1 coordinate 424, forward strand.
TCACCCCCTTTTCGCGGGCCATGCTGGCCACCGGCGCCGCAGCCAGCCAGTACGCCAATTCCGCCTTCCTTGAAGGGGGCGACATCTTCATCGGCGATAGATCCGACAAGCTGGCCTTCATCGCCTTTGACATCGGCCGCATCGAGGCCATGGTGTTCGAGGCCGGCCTGATCCCCTGCACCGTCGAATATGGCGAATGGCGTGGCGGCGGCCTGACGCGCAGCCTGCAAGACGTGGTGGTCTGTCGTAAACCACTGGCGTGACGTCGGACGATCATGGCGATTTGTGGCCTGGGATCTGCTCAATATGAAGCCGGCGGTAACCAATCGCGTCTGAAGTCACAGTCTATGCGCATCATGCATGGTGTGTATGAGTTTTCTTCAGAAACTTCTTTACCGGGGGAGGTTTGTGGAGGAGGGTCTATTCTGGATACGCCGCACAGATGGCGATCCTCAGGAGGTTGGTTATGGATCACACTGTGGTCGATCGTGGATTCTGGGCGTTCTTGTCGGCGTGGATCATCGCCGCCTTTGTCTGCGCCTCGACCCATTCCAGAACAGCGGGCCTTTAGCCCAAAAACCTCCGGCTTAGCCGTCTGCGGCCTCTGCGCTGGGAGGGTTCGGCGTCATGCTGAAGAGGGACGCTTTCTGCGTCCATGCCAATCATGCTCAGATGGTCGTTCACGATCTCATGAGGGTCCATAGAGTGGCGGGACGGGGCAGGTTGCGCCCGTCGCTGCGATGGGACCGGACGATGATTTCAAGACTATTGAGCGTCGCCCTCATGCTCGCGGGATCGGCCGCCGCCGAGCCTTTGGCATCCGCGCCGCAGCAGCGGCAGGCGGTGGTGGATCTCGCCTACGTCTTGGGCGAAGCCCATGCCCTGCATAGGCTCTGTGCTGGCCCCGACGACAACACCTGGCGTGGACGCATGGCCCGGCTGGTTGAGGTGGAGGCCCCGGCCGCCCCTTACCGCGCCCGGCTTATGCAAAGCTTCAACGCCGGCTATGTGGCGCGCCAAGCCCAATATCTCACCTGCTCCGACAAGGCCGCCGCCGCCGAACGGGAGGCGGCAACCAAGGGCCGGGCGCTGGCGCGACATCTCTCCACAGGGGAGTCGCCTTGACAAGACGAAGGTGAGCCGACCTCATTACGGCCATGGCGCAGGGGTGCGATGGCGGTGCATACTTCACCGTCTTAGGGGGCGGGGTGTGCTATTGGCCTCTTTGTTGCATCGACCGACCTTCACTTTTGTTTGGTTCAGAACATGCAGACTCTTTATGATCTCTACCTGCAAAATCCTTTTTGGATTTGGTTGGCCGTCGGGGCGGTTTTTGTCGCGCTCGACGTTGCGACGGGCACGGGCAAGCTGATCTGGCCCGGGGTGGCCGCCGCCGCCTTGGCGTTTATCAATCTGGCGGACGTGCGCATGGGCGTCATGGTCGAGCTGGCGGTGTTCGTGTCCGTCTCGGTGATCGGCATCGCCCTGACCTCCGATTTCGGCCTTCGGCGGCCCCATGCCTCTCCCGATCGGAAGGTTAAGGCCGAGAAAAAGGCCCTGCCGACGCCGGAATCTCTGGAACATGCCTCCCGCGATCGCACCGGCCGCCTGATCGGCCGCATCGGACGCACCACGGGGGAGTTCGCCAACGGCGTCGGGCGGGTGTGGATCGATGGGGCCGAATGGGGCGCCGAGATCGACGCCGGCGATGAGGCCCTGCCCCCCGACGTCCCCGTGCGGGTGATGGGGGTCACCGGCGGCGTGCGCCTGCAAGTGCGCGGTTTGATGAGCTAGGCTGTCGCCGGGGCCTACGCCCTGGGCAGGGTCCAGCGCATCATCCGCCCGATCCGCGACCGGATATGAGAAGACGATCTTCGTTCAGTCGGTCGGCTACGAGGATGAGAAAGGACGGCGACACCCCGCGGGACGCCGCCGCCGAACCCGACTAGATCTGCTCGATAGGGGCGGCCGCGCCCATGTGGGGGTGAGGTCGGCCCGCTCCCTCAAGCTCAAAATGGGTGGGCTTATTTCTTCTTCATGCATTCGCCGGTGAAGACATTGTAGCCGGAGAGCTTGCCGCCCTTCTTGCTTTTCATGCCCGTCGCCTGGGTCTTGTAGGCGCCCTTCTGGGCGTCGGAGAGGGCGTCCCACCGGGCGGCGCAGGCCTTCATGGTCGAGCCGCCGGCGGTGGTGGCCGTCGCGGTGGTGATAGTTGCGGCGGGCTTCTTGCCGAATAGGGGCTTTTTGGCCGGTTGCGCCGTGGTGACGACGGCGGCGCCGGCCGGCGTGACTGTCGCGGCCGCGGTGGCGGCGGCGGCCTTGCATTGGGCCTTGTTGGCGTTGCCGGCCTTGGTGCAGTCGTAGTTTTTAGCGAGGGCCAGGCCCGGGGCCGTTACGATGGCCAGCGCGGCCGCGGCGAGGATCAACTTGCGCATGGGAGTCTCCAGGATCGACCCCCGCGTGCCGGGGGGATGGGGCGAGCTTGACCGTTCCACCCCCGCCCGTCCATCGCGGCCGCCTTACAAGATCGCCAGGAAATGCGGACCGACCGCGGCTGCATACCGCAGCACGGTCCGGTCTTCCACGGACACGGCCCTCGCCGTTGTCAGTGCGCGGCGGCCCAGGCGATCGCCTGCTCCAGCCGGTCATTGCCCCAGAACAGTTCGGAGCCTTCGCCCGTGGCGCGAAGGCAGACAAAGCTCGGCGCCCCGAAAAGCCCCTTGGCTTCGGCCTCTTCGCCATTGGCGCGAAGCTCGGCCTTGATGGCGGCGGTGTCGGCCTCGGCGAAGTCCGGCACAGGATTGCCGCCCACCTCCTTGACGATCTGCGCCAGGACAGCCGGATCGGAAATATCCCGGTTGAGCCCGAAATTGGCCGTGTAGACCCCCCGGCTGAAACTGGCGATCCAGCCGCGCCTGGCCCCCACCAAGGCCAGCCGGGCGGCGAGCAAGGTGCGGCGGGGAAAGACGCTGGGCCGGCGAAACGGCAGCATCTCCTGCTGGCAGATCCGCTCCATGTCGCGCCACATATAGCGGCCCTTGGGCTCGACCACGTTGAAGGGGCTGTCGCTGAGCCCCTGCTGCTTATGAAACAGGGGACCGAGCAGGAATGGCCGCCACACCACCTTCACTCCCTGGGCGGCCGCCAGCCGATCCACCCGCCACGCCGCCGGATAGGAATAGGTGGAGGCGAACTCGTACCAGAACTCCAGGGTCATCTCAGGTCGCGGACCCGTTGCGCCCGCGCCAGAGGGCGTCGTCCTCCGCCATCGGCATAGTCTGGGGCGGCGGAGCGTTGGC
>JAMFTA010000016.1 GCA_026225565.1 Caulobacter sp.
GACCGCCCGCAGACCGAAGTTGATATGGAAGCCGTTTTCACGCCCCCCGATGTCGCCCATCAGATAGCCTGCGGTGGTCCTTTCATCCACCTTGAATGAACTGAGATCGTCCTTGAAGAAGGCTTCGGTGTTGTTGGGGACGCCCGCAGCCGCCCAGATATTGTTCAAGAACTTCGACGGGTTCTTCATGATCGACGGGTTCATGACGATCATGTTGCCGACGGCGAAGTTGTTGTACGTCTTGATCAGAGAGGGATTAGACAGGGCCGTCGAATAGGGAATGTTCGGCGTGCCGTAGCCCGGATCTTGATAGTAGTCCCAAGGTCCCGCCGTGGCCACCCCGCGGTAACCCGCCACCTGACCGTTGGCCAGGGTGCCGTTGATCAGATAGCGGCCAAAGGTCTGGTCGACCTGGCGGTCAGCGTAGCGGAAGCCGGCCGACAAGGTCGCATCGACCCCCTTGATGAATTTGGGATCATATTCGACATCGCCCTTGATGGCGTATGCCTCTTGCTTGGAGAGGTTCGCCCAGGCCCAGTTGGACTTGAAGGTGGTGTAGTTGGGATTGCTCAGCACATCGGCGTAGGGCGCCAGATAGTGCAGAGACGGCAAGCCCGAGCTGCCGCCGCTGCCATAGGCGAACTCATAGCCATGGTTGCCCGGCGTGGTGCAGGTGGACCCGCCACCGGGGCACCCCGGGGCCGAGGGAGAGGTGGCTACGCCCGAACTGGTCGTATAGAGGCCATGCTCCACGTCGGCTTGGTCCGCTTGCAGATTGGACGTCGCGCGAGCGTAGGAGGCGTCAATTTTCGCCCGTAGCGGCCCGCCGTTGTTATAGCTCGTCACCCACTGCAGGTTGTTCGCATTGGTGCGGTTGTCTTGATAGAGGGTCGCGGTTTCCGCGCCGTTGGCGTTGAACGTGCCGTTGGCCACCACGCCATTGTTGTCGATCGAATAGGGCTGGGTCGGGTCGATGCCCGGGATCAAGGAGGGGGCCGAAGCCCCGGCGCCGTTGAACCAGGCCTTGTTCGAATAGGTGGTGCTCTGATCTTCCTCGTGAGAATAGAACCAGTTGAAGCTGGTCTTCACCGAGTCCGACAGCTTCGCCGCCACGCCGAACGTCGCGCCAAGGGTTTTGCGCTCGTCGAGGATGTCTGAGAAGTAGGCGAGCTGCGGATCTATGTACCGCTGACCGTTTGGCAGGGTGGTGAGGCCCGCCGCCGTCAAGGCGCCGGTATAGGGCCCGGTCGCCGAATTGGTGATGATCCACTGATTACGGTTGGCGTCTTGGAATTCTTTGGTGTGCGTCTTCTCATCGTCATAGGAGACGCTGGCGGTGAAGGCCAGGTTGCTGCTGTACTTGTAGGAGCCCACCAAAGTGCCATCCGGCGTCCAATCGCTTTGGTTTTGCGCACTGGTCCCGCGGAAGTTGCCGCCGAGGGAGAAGCCCATCGGCTGGGCCAGAGGATCGCGCGTCTTCAGGTCGATGGTGCCGCCGAGGCCGCCTTCGGTGAGGGAGGCCTTGGGGTTCTTATAGACGTCGATGCCGCCGATCTCCTCGCTGGGCACCCCTTCGAGGGAGGCGTACTGGGCGTTGCCGCCGGCGCCGCCCCCCGATCCTTCGCCCGAGACGTAGAACTCCTTGCCCGTGAGGAAGTCATCACCATTCAAGGTGGTTAGGTTCTGGCGAAGCCCGTCGATGAGCACCGCCGTCCCCTGCCCGCCTGCCCGGTCGATCTGGATGCCGGGTAGGCGTTGCAGGGATTCAGCGACGTTCTGATCGGGCATCTTGCCGATGTCTTCGGCGACGATCGAGTCGATAGGCAAATCCGACCGACGCTTGGCGTCAAGGGCCGATTGCAGCGAAGCGCGAAAGCCGGTGACGACGATTTCCTGCGCCTGAGCGCCGCCCGGCGGCCCGGCGCCGCCAGACGTCGCCTGCGCATAGGCCGCGGATGTGACGCCAAGCACCAACAATGACGCGCCGCTCATCAAAACGACGCGCGAATATCGGATAAATCCAGTCATGATCTTGCCCTCCCCAGGACGGTCTTTTTGTTTGATTTTTTTACTTTAGGTAAAACTTGGCGACCTCCGCCGCCAAGGCGTGGATAACTTTTTACACACAGCGCGCTACCCGCCGTCACGGATGACCGGCCCACGCCCAAGGCGATAGAATGTTCGATAGGGTTCGAGCGAGCTAGCGCTCATTGCACCCCAACAGTGCCTCCTCCGCATCAGCGACTTTGCGCCGTTCCGTCATTTGAAGGCCATTATGACAGGGCTGTCAATTCGGTTTACGAGGTTGCAGGCAAAATCTTCCACTCCCCGGACTCCAGCATTGACAGCGCTAACAATTTTTGTATTTGGTCTCAGGCAAAGGGCTCCAAGGCCGGAACTGTCCAAATCTGGCGCGATTCCTCGTAAACGGCGCGCCTCATCCAAGCAGTAAAAAAGACAAAACGGGGAAATGCCGGGTGGCGCGCTTGCACTTCATGAATGGGACGTTCGGCCATTCTCGAACCCTGTCCAAAATCGTCTTGGCGCTCGCCTGGGGCGTCGCAACTGGGGCGGCGGCGCAGGCCGCGCCGACGGCGGTCGCCGGGGTCGCCCATCCGGCGGCGTGGCCAGAGGGACCGCGAGCCCTGCTTATCCGTCCGCAAACGGAAAGCTTTATCGACGGCCTTTTGAAAACCATGACTTTAGACGAGAAAATCGGCCAGATGATTCAGGCCGATATCGCCTTCGTCACGCCCGAAGAGGTTCAGCGCTATCATCTCGGATCGGTGCTGGCTGGCGGCAACGCCGCGCCGGGGGGGGATAATCATTCCGGTCCCCGCGCCTGGCTCGATATGGTGAACGCCTACTACAAGGCCTCCACGGCCGGCCCCTCCCCCGCCCATCCGCCGATACCGATCCTGTTCGGGATCGACGCCGTGCATGGCGACGCCAAGGTGCGCGGGACCACCATCTTTCCCCACAACGTCGGCCTGGGCGCCGCCCACGATCCAGCGCTGATCACGCAAATCGGACAGGCGACGGCGCAGGAGGTGGCGGCGACGGGCATTGACTGGACCTTCGCTCCCACTGTCGCGGTGGTGCGCGATGTGCGCTGGGGCCGTTCTTATGAAAGCTATTCGGAAGATCCGAAGCTGGTCGCGTCCTACGCAGCCGCCATGGTGCGCGGCCTGCAGGGCGATCTGGGCGCGCCTGGATTTTTGGCCCAGGGCCGCACCCTCTCCTCGGTGAAGCATTTCCTGGGCGACGGGGGCACCCTGGACGGCCGCGATCAAGGGGACGACCTAGCCTCGGAAACCCAGCTGCGCGAGATTCACGCCGCCGGCTATCCGCCCGCCATCGCTGCGGGCGCCGCCATCGTCATGGCCTCCTACAATGGCTGGCAGGGGGTGAAGATGCACGCCAATCAGAGCCTGATCACCGGCGTCTTGAAGGACCGCATGGGTTTCAATGGCTTTGTCGTGGGCGACTGGAACGGCCAGGAGGAGATTCCCGGCTGCACCAAGACGTCCTGCCCGGCGGCGATCGATGCCGGCCTGGACATGCTGATGGCGCCCGACAGCTGGCGCGTCCTCTATGACAACACGCTGGACCAGGCGCGGCGCGGGATCATTCCTGCTGCGCGCATCGACGACGCGGTGCGCCGCATCCTCAGGGTGAAGGCGCTGGACGGCCTGTTCGACCGGCAGGCCCCCGCCGCGCGGCCGGGCGCCGGCGATTTCAACACCATCGGCAGCGTCGCCCACCGGGCGCTGGCCCGCCAAGCCGTGCGCGAATCGCTCGTGTTGCTGAAGAATCAGCTTCAACTTCTGCCGCTGGACCCAACGCGTCATATCCTGGTGGCCGGCCCCGGCGCCGACAGTATCGGTCAGCAAGCGGGCGGCTGGACCGTCGATTGGCAGGGCGCCCACAACAGCAATGCCGACTTACCAGGCGCCACTTCCATCTACGCCGGGATCAAGGCGGCGGTGGAGCGAGCGGGAGGTTCGGCGCGCCTCAGCGTGGACGGCGCCTTTACCGACCGGCCCGACGCCGCCATCGTGGTCTTCGGCGAGACGCCCTATGCGGAATTCGTCGGCGATCGCGAGACGGTGGCGTTTTCGCCCGGAGACAAGAGCGCCCTTCGTCTGCTCAAGCAATTGCACGCGGAAGGCGTTCCCGTCGTGGCCGTGTTCCTCTCCGGTCGGCCGCTCTGGACAAATCCGGAGATCAACGCGTCGGACGCCTTTGTCGCCGCCTGGTTGCCGGGCAGCGAGGGCGAGGGCGTGGCGGACCTGCTGTTCAAAAACGCCAAGGGTCAGCCCGGTTTTGATTTCACCGGGCGGCTGGCCTTCTCCTGGCCCGCGACCGGTATGCCGGTGACCTTCGACGCCGCCGGCCGGCCGCGCGGCGTGCTCTTTTCCCGCGGCTACGGTCTCGACTACACCACCGCCAAAGACGTTCCCCAGCTCAGCGAGGATGCACAAATCCCGGTGGATCGGCTGGTCGAGGACAGCTTCTTCCACGCTGGTCACGTCACCGCCCCCTGGTCCATCTATGTGAGCGATACGGCGGCGGAAGTGCGCCTGACCATGGGCGAGCAGCAAAGCCCCACCGGCGCCCTCGACACCCAGCACAAGGACGGCGGCGTTAGCGCTGCATGGCGCGGCGGGGCTTTGGCCAGCTGGCGCATCGGCGGCGGCGGCCGCACCGTGGATATGTCCGCAGCGGCCCAGGCGGGCAAGGCGCTCGCCATCACCTTTCGGGTCGAGCAAGCGCCTGCCGGCAAGGTGTCGCTAGGGCTCGGTTGCGGGGAAGCCTGCGCCGGCAAGATCGAGGTGACGGCGCAGATGCGATCGGGTCCATCCCATGGATGGCGTACTCTGGCCTTGCCGCTGACCTGCTTCGCCAAGGCCGGCGCCGACCTGTCGAAGATCGAAGACCCGCTGGTGCTGCAAACCGACGGGGCCTTCGCCCTGACCATCGAGCGGGTCGAGCTCATCCAGGGCGACGGGGCGCCCTGCCCCGCCGCATAGTCGCTTTCAGATCACCGGGGCCAGCGCCTCCGACATCAAAGGGGCGGGCGGCTCGGGCTTCAGCACGCCGAGGTGGGTCAGAGCGCCGTAGACCATGATCCACAGATAGCAGACCACCGGCACGAACAGGGCATGGGGCAGGCCGAAGCGGTCCGCCGCCAGTCCGGTGATCAAGGGCACCACCGCTCCGCCGACGATGGCCAGGCACAGGAGCCCCGAACCCTGGGGCGTCTCCTCTCCCAGTTCCTCGATAGCGATGGTGAAGATGGTGGGGAACATGATCGAGTTGAACAGGCCGATGGCGAGGATACACGCCGCCGCCGCCGCGCCGATGGACAGGGCCGCGGCCGCGGCCAATAGGCCCGCCCCGACGGCACAGAGGGCGAGCACAGCCCCGGCCGGCGCCGTGCGCAGCACCGCCGAGCCGATGAAACGGCCGATCATGGCTAGGCCCCAGTAGATGCTGACCATGAAGCCGGCGACCTGCATCTTCTCAAAACTGGTCCCATGGGCGATCGCGCCCTGCAGCCACAGGGCCATGCCCGGCAGCTTTTGGCCCAAGACCGAATCCAGCGTCAGATAGTTGATCACCGCGCTGCCGATGGACACTTCGGCCCCGACATAGGCGAAGATGGAAAGGGCGCCCAGGGCCAGCCTTCTGTTGCGCAGCAGCCGGGCGAAGGAGCCGAGCGACTGGGCGTTGGCCGCCGGCGCCCAGCGCCGCACCGCCCAACAAAGCCCCGCTAAGGCCGTCAGGGCCGCCGCAATGCCCAGGAACGGAAGCTGCACCACGTGAGCCTCCCCCGTCCGGTCTGCCGCCAGCGCCGCCGCCGTGGCGGTCTTGGGATCGGGGCTGGCGACGCTGTGGGAGAGGATCAGCACCGAGCCGAAGATCGGTCCCACCATGGTGGCCACCGAGTTGAAGGCCTGGGCGAGGGTCAGGCGAGCGTGGGCCTTGTGCGGATCGCCGATGCTGGCGGTCAGAGGGTTGGCGGCGACCTGCACCGTGGTCACCCCGCTGGCCAGAATGAACAGGGCCAAAAGGAAACCCGGATAGAGGCCGAGCGCCGCTGCGGGCGTGAACATCAGACACCCCACCGCCATCACCACCAGGCCGAGGGCGATGCCGCGCAGATAGCCGATGCGGGTCAACAACCATCCAGCCGGAATGGATATGATGAAATAGGCGGCGAAGAAGCAGAACTGGGTCAGCATCACCTCGGCATAGCTGAGCGAGAACATCGCCTTCAGCTTGGGGACCAAGGTATCGACCAGGACGGTGCAAAAACCGAAGGCGAAGAACAGCGACATCATTACCGGCAACAGCCGTGGATTGCCGGATGAACCCGGCGCGGTTTGATTTGGCAGTCCAGTCGCTTGCATAATTTTCTTCCCGTTATGGTGCAGCCGCTTTCAGCGGCTTGCCTGTTCTTATGCCGTCAAGGGCGGCGGCGTCTCACTGTCTCGCCTGCCCCGCCGCGGCCGGCGATACGAGCACATTTCAATCGCTATTGACACCGCTGTCTTTCGCCATGGCGTGGTTTTCGCGACGAGCCTAATCCGAGCTGACCATGGCCGTAGAACCCCGGATGACCAGCCGATAGGGTAATTGCGCCGCATCGGTACAGTCCTTCGCCTCGCCCCCCGCGATCAGCAGCTCCACCGCCTTGGACGCCATCTCCGAGATGGGCTGGCGCACGGTGGTCAGCGGCGGCAAGCAGAAGCGCGCGCTCAAGGCGTCGTCGAACCCGACCACGGACAGGGCGTCTGGAACCTTTATTCCCAGCTCGGCGGCCTTATGCACGACGGCGAGGGCCATGTCGTCATTGCTGGCGAAGATGGCGGTGGGGCGGGGTGTCTGGCCCAGCAGCGCCGCGGCGCTGTCGATGCCCGATTCGAAGGTGAAGTCGCCGAGCGAGATCCATTCGGGCTTCACCTCAAGGCCGGCGGCGGACATGGCTTGAAGATAACCGGCCTGCCGCGTCTGGCTCGCCCCGTAATCCTTGGGGCCCGCGATGAAGCCGATCCGGCGGTGGCCGAGATCGATCAGCGAGGCGGTGATCTCTTGCGCCGCCTGGGCCTCGTCGATGAACACCCGGAGCCCCCGCTCAAAGAACCGGCTGGGGCTGATGCGGGCATAGGGCGTTCCCGCGCGATCGAGCTTGTCGAGGATGGTGACGTCGTCGCAGCTCGGCGGGGTCAGCACCACCCCATCGGGGCGAAGCGAACTGAGGGTTTCTCCAAGCTTGTCCGCGCCGGGCGCCACCAGCTCCACAATCAGATGGTAGCCGTGTTCGCGGCATTTGAGCATGGCGCCCAGCTGCAGCCGATCGAAGTAGAGGTTGCCGTGCTCGCTGCGCAGATGGCTCAAGGTCAGTTCGGCATCCACCAGCACCAGCACCAGGCGCGATTTCCCCGCCAGACCCCGCGCCGAAACATTGGGGTGAAAGTCCAGGGCGGCGACCGCGTCCAAGATCTTCAGACGCAGTTTTTCGCTGACGTGGGGCTCCTTATTGAGCACCCGCGAGACGGATTTGATGGAGACCCCCGCGCGGGCCGCAACATCGTAGATGGTGGCGACGGGCGGTCCGGCGCCGGCCAATTTTCCAAATGACGTGGGTCGCCTACTCAAATGCTCGACCTCTGGCTGCCGTCATCGCTTGAACTTAAACAACCCCGCGCCAGAGTCAGAGCAAAATATGCGACGAAGCTCAGCGCCGCCGATCCGAGCCCAGGGTCCTGGGCTCGCCTCGCGCCCTACTCCGCCCGCGCCTTATGCACCATCGCGGGGGTGACCCGGCCAGCCTTGCCGCCGAAGTGGCCGATCACATAGTTGGAAACGGCGGCGATCTCTTGATCCGTATAGGCGGCGCCGAAGGCCGGCATGTAGGCGACGCCCTTGGCGGTGTGGAGGCTGGCGCCGTGGATTGCTACCTGGATCAGGTTCACACCGTTCGGATCGTTCACCGCCTGGCTGCCACTTAGGGCGGCGTAGGGGGTCTCTTGCCCCTGCCCGTTCCATTGGTGACAGCTGGCGCAGGCGCCTTCGAAGATATGTCGCCCGATCCCCGCCGGACCCACATCGCCGCCGGGGGCCCAGGCGTTGGAGGCGAGCATCGGCGCGGGGGCGGCGTTCACTTGCGCACTGGCGTCGCCAGACTTCGGCGACACCGTCCGCAGATAGGCGATCAGCGCAGCGGTGTCTTGGGGCGTCAGATACTGCAGGCTATTCTCCACCGCCTCGCCCATCGGCCCAGCGGCCGAGCCGCGCCCATCGGCATGACCGGTGTTTAGATAGTCGGCCAGCTGCCGATCCGACCAAGCGCCCACCCCGAACCGCTTGTCCGAGGTGATGTTCCAGGCGCGCCAACCCGTCAGGGTAGCGCCGGCGAACTGCTTGCTCGACTTCAGCCCATAGCCGATGTTGCGCGGCGTGTGGCACTCGCCGCAGTGGCCGAGCGCGGTGGCCAGATAGGCGCCGCGGTTCTGCTGGGCGCTGAGGTCGGGCTTAGGCTCGAACCGATGATCTTTCAGGAACACCATATTCCAGAACACCATCGCCCAACGCTGATTGAACGGAAACGGGAAGTTGTTCGGCTTTGCCGGCGCGTGCACGGCCGGCAGGCTGAACAGATAGGCCTTGATGGCCACCGCATCCTCGCGGCTCATGCCGGTGTATGAAGTGTAGGGGAAGGCCGGATAGAGGTGCGCGCCGCCCTTGGCGACACCGGTGTGCAGCGCGCGCACGAAGTCGTCGTCGCTCCACGCGCCGATGCCGGTGTCCCGGTCGGGGGTGATGTTGGTGGAATACATCGTCCCGAACGGCAGTTTGAACGGATAGCCGCCGACGAAGGGCTTGCCGCCGGGCACGGTGTGGCAGGCGGCGCAGTCGGCCGCGCGGGTCAGGTATCGGCCACGGGCGATCAGAGCCGCCGAGGGTGCGGTCGTCGGGGCGGCGCCGTTCTGAGCGCGGGTGGCGCCCGAGCCGAAGGCGATGACGGCGGCCAGCCCCGCCACCGCGACGACGAGGCCGGCGGCCCAGGCGCGGCGGATCATGGATCGTCTCCCGTGCGGAGTTCATAGGTTGGCGCCGCGCGATCCATCGCCGCCAGCACCGCGCCGGCGCCGACGACCAAGGGCGCGAGCGTGGCCAGGGCCGTCTTGTTCACGTCCTTGTCGGCCACCAGCAGGGTCCGGTCGATCGGCAGCGAGCGGATGCGCACGCCGGTGGCGGCGAAGATGGCGTTGCCGAGCGCCGGAGCGGCGATGGCCGTGCCAACCTCGCCGATGCCGCCGGGGTGCTCTGAGCTTTGGACCAGATGCACCTCGATGGGTGGGGTCTCGTTCATCCGCATCATGCGGTAGTCGTTGAAGTTGCTCTGCTGGACGGCGCCGTTTTCATAGGTCAGCCGGCTGTAGAGGGCGCCGGTCCAGCCGAACACCAGGCCGCCCTGCACCTGGGCCTCCACCGTATTGGGATTGACGACGATGCCGCAGTCCACCGCCGCCACGGCGCGGCGGAGGCGAATCTCACCGGCCTCGGTCACTTCGGTCTCGACGATGACGCAGATGAAGCTGCCGAACGGGGCGCCGAGCGCCACCCCCCGGCCGATCCGCCCGCCGGCGACCGGCTGACCCCAACCGATCTTGTCGGCTGCCAGGTTCAGCACCCCAAGGGCCCGGGGGTTCTTGGTCAAAAGACGCCGGCGATAGGCCACCGGGTCCTTGCCCGCCGCATGGGCCAGTTCGTCGATGAAGCCTTCGACCTTGAAGAGGTTGTGGGTGGGGCCGAC
>JAMFTA010000154.1 GCA_026225565.1 Caulobacter sp.
ATCCAGGGCCGGTGTCGCCGCCGCCGGCAGAGAAGGCCGGGGGGCTGGGGGCGACGCAAGCTCCCGCGGAGCCGCCGCTGACCCTGAACGCCACCGAAATGGCCTTCGTCGTTGCGGCGGTCGACCGGCTGATCCCGGCCGACGCCCTGTCACCCTCCGGCAGCGCCTGCGGCGTCGCCGTCTTCATCGACCGCCAGCTGGCGGGCGCCTGGGGTTCGGGCGCCCGGCTTTATCGCAGCGGACCGTTCCTGAAGGGAAAGACCGAGCACGGCTACCAGCTGCCGCTGACCCCCCGGGAGTATTTCGGGGCCGGGATCGCGGCGACCAATGCCTATGCCCAGGCCCACCACGGCGCTGCCATCGACGGCCTGGCGGAAACCGACCAGATCGCCGTGCTCAAGGCGCTGGAGACGGGGGAGGCGGCGTTTCCCGACTTCTCCAGCCAGGGCTTCTTTGAGGCCCTGCTGACGATCACCCAGGAGGGCTTTTTCGCCGACCCGGTCTACGGCGGCAATCGCGACAAGGCCGGCTGGAAGATGGTCGGCTACCCGGGGCTGCCGGCGACCTATGCCGACGCCATAGCCGCCTACCGAGGCCGCCGCTACCAGGCCGCGCCCCAATCCATCGCCGATTTCTCGTGAGTGCGCCGCAATGACCACCAAGTTGAAGCCGGTCGATGCGGTCGTCGTCGGCGTGGGTTGGAGCGGGAGCATCTTGGCGCGGGAACTGACTCGCGCTGGCATGGAAGTCGTCGGGCTGGAGCGAGGCGCGATGCGCTCGCCGACCGAGGACTTCACCCTGCCCGGGATCCGCGACGAGTTGCGCTATGCGGTTCGCCAGGAGCTGTTTCAGGATGCGGCGCTGGAAACGGTGACGATGCGCCATGCGCCGGGGGAGAGGGCGCTGCCGATCCGGCGGCTCGGCGCCTTCCTGCCGGGAACGGGGCTGGGCGGCGCTGGGACCCATTGGAACGGTATGCACTGGCGCTATCTGCCCTACGACCTCGCGCCGCGCAGCCACATCGAGGCACGCTACGGCGCCCACGCCATTCCGGGCGACATGCCGATCGGGGACTTCGGCGTATCCTATGACGAGCTGGAACCCTTCTACGACCGGTTCGAGAAGCTCTGCGGCGTCTCGGGCAAGGCGGGCAACCTTCGGGGCGCGCGGGTGGCCGGCGGCAACATCTTCGAAGGGGCCCGCGCCAGCGAATATCCCAATGCGCCGCTCAAATCGTCCCGCGCGGGCGAAATCTTCGCCGCCGCCACAGCCCGCCTCGGCCACCATCCCTTTCCCATACCCGCCAGCAATGCGAGTGCCGTTTACACCAATTTCGAGGGTCAGACCCTGGGCGCGTGCGCCTATTGCGGCCATTGCGAGCGCTTTGGGTGTGAAGTGAACGCCAAGGCCAGCCCGAACGTGACCCTGCTCCCCGTGGTCTTGGCCGATACCCGTTTCATCCTGCGCACGGGCGCCTATGTCCGCGACATCGCTTACGACCGGAGCGCCAAGCGAGCGACGGGGGTGCGCTACGTCGACACCCGAACCGGCCAAGAATACGAACAACCCGCCGATATCGTCGTTCTGGCCGGCTATACATTCACCAACACCTTGCTGATGCTGGTCTCGGGCATAGGCGAGCCCTACGACCCCAGCACGGGACGGGGGGGCGTCGGCAAGAACTACTGTTACCAAACCGGCGGCGGCGTGCAGCTGTTCTTCAAGGATGAATGGATGAATCCGTTCATGGGCGCCGGCGCGCTTGGCGTGGTCATCGACGACTTCAACGGGGACAACTTCGATCACGGGGGGCTGGGCTTCTTCGGCGGCGCCACGATCAGCGCCACCAGCGGCGGCGCCCGGCCGATCGGCTCGCGCCCCACCCCGCCCGGTACGCCGCGATGGGGTTCGGCCTGGAAGCAGGCGACGGCGGACTGGTACGGCCGCAGCTTCGCCATCGGCGCCTCGGGCGCCAACTACGCCCACCGCGACAACTATCTCGATCTCGATCCGCAATATCGCGACGCCTTGGGCCGCCCGCTCCTACGGATGACGTTCAACTATCGGGACAATGACCGCAAGCTGTCGGCCTTTATGGACCAAGCGACGGTCCGCATCGCCGCCGCCACAGGCGCGACCCTTGTAGCCGGCGGCCGTGGCCGTGGCGGCGACTTCCACGTGGAGCCCTACCAATCCACTCACAATACCGGGGGCACGATCATGGGCGCCGATCCCAAGCGCAGCGTCGTCAATCGCTATCTGCAGGCGTGGGACGCCGACAACCTGTTCATCCTGGGCGCCTCCGTGTTTCCCCAAAACACCAGCTACAACCCCACCGGCACGGTCGGCGCCCTGACCTATTGGGCCGCCGACGCGATCGTGAAGCGCTACTTGAAGCAGCCCGGGAGCCTGGTCGCGTGAGGGGCCTGATCATGGCCGCCGCCCTCTTGGCGACGCCCGCCGCGGCGGCGGACCTGGCGCACGGCGCCTTGGTGTTCAAGACCTGCGCGGCTTGCCACAATGATCGCCCCGGCGCCCTGGGGCCGGACCTGAAGGGCGTGGTCGGCCGCCCGGCCGCCTCGGCGCCCGGCTTCCGCTACTCCGCCCCGATGGCGCGGAGCGGCGTGGTGTGGACCGAGGACGCCCTGCGATCCTTCCTCAAGGCGCCGCAATCGCTGGTCAAGGGCAACCGGATGCCCTTTGCCGGTCTCGACCGCCCCGAGGACGTCGATGACGTCATCGCCTACCTCAAGTCCGGCGGGGCGGGCGGATGACCGAGATTCTCGGCGTCCCTCCTTCATCGGGGCGAAACGGGTGCGGGACCTGCCTATTTCGCCGCCGCTCCCGCGATTGATCGTCGCACAGATCGGCTTCAGGTGGGAGAAATTCTGGCTAGCCGCATATGCACGCGCCGCGCTAATTATTTCCAATCCCTTTGGGTGGAGCCTGTGTGAAAACTCCCTGATCTGTTAGACTTCATGTGCTTCGCGGGAGGCTATGATGTCTGGATTTGTCGAAGGTGTAGACCGACGTCAGGCGATGTTATTGCCCGATACGCTCGAT
>JAMFTA010000155.1 GCA_026225565.1 Caulobacter sp.
TGGGAAGACCACGGTGTCTGAATTCAACATCAACACATCGAACCCGCGCGCCACCCCTTCGGCGATCAGGCGATTCATGGTTCGCACGAAGCCGATATTGGCTGAGTTGATCTCAATGCGGGCGGGAAACAAGGCTTCGGCTGAGGGGAGAATGTCGTCCAGCGCCGCCTGTAGCGGGGGATAGTCTGGCGAGTCGTTATAAAGGATCAGCTCCGCGCCGACCTCTCGAATTTCCGCCGCGCTATTTATAAGCGAGCGAACGACAGAGGAGACGAAACGCTCATTCTTGTAAAACGGCACGCCTATCAGCAGCGGGCGAATGCCCGGGGCGGGGAGGGCGCGCGTGTTTTCGTGGGTGAACTCTACGACCTGAGCGGCGAATTCGGCAGCGTTCTGCAAATCGCGAGTCCTCACAAGACGATCTTATCAGGATAGGGGGAGAACGCCGCCTGCCCATTTGTTTTTATAAAAGGCTCAGGCCGATGGTAATGGCAACACCGATAACGCATAGGTGTAGCCAGATCCGAAATAGACTTTGGGTAAGGGTCGATTGTCAGGCGCTTTCGTCAGAAACCGTACCTCAAGCCGATATTCACCCCGTCATAGGTCGACGAGGCGCCGGCGAAGCGGCCTTGATAGGCCGCATAGCCGCTGAGCCTCGGGGTGAAGGCCGCCTCCACCCCGATCTGCGCCTCGGCCCAATCGCGGTCGGGGGTGAAGCCGGGGATGGCGAACTGGCCGTTCATGGTGGTCAGCCCGCCCACCACGTCGCGCTGACGGGCGTCGGCGTCATAGGTGTAGGCGATCTCGGCGAAGGGATGCAGCGCCACTCCGTCGAGCACCGTCGATCCGCGTGCGCGAAGGCCGATCTGCGCCAGAAGCGCCTCGCGGGTCTGGGCGGCGAAGGTCATGGCCGTGCTATCGCCGGAGGTTTCGTGATAGCCGTCCACCCGCACCCGCTCATAAGCGGCGCCGACGAAGGGGCCGACCTGCAGCGGCTTGGCGTCAAACCAGTAGCCGGCGGTGAGGCCCGCTTGAACGGTATTGCCATCCGCATCGGCGCTTTCGCCGCGAGTGGCGGGACCGAGCTTGAAGGCCCGCTGGATGTCTCGGAACTGCAGGGCGCCATAGCCCGCCGTGGCGGTCACATAGGTCTGCCCGACCACATATTGGGCGAAGATCGAGCCGAGCACCGTATCGGTTTTGAAGCGGCGCAGCTGGCCGGTGAGATCCTCGGTGGCCGCACCGCCGCTGATCGCCGCGCCAAAGTTCAGCGCCGCGTTCAGGCGGTAATCGACACCGCCGGTGATCAGGCCGTCATCGTCCCGCGCCGAGGCGGTATAGGCCTGCCCCGCCGTGTGCTGATGCACATAGCCGCCGGTGGCGAACACCCGAAGGCCGGTCGCGCCCGAGGTCTGGTCCTGCAGCAGTTGTTCGCCGATGGCGCTACGGTGCGAGTCCAGGGTGGCCAGGGGCTGCTCGGCCAGGAGCGAGGCTTCCTGCGGTGCGATGATCTCGCTCTCCACCGCTTGGGCGAAGAGGGCGTGGGTGACGGTGGTGGGGTGGACGCCGTCGGCGAAGACATAGTTGGAGGGGGCCGTCGCGTTCACCAGGGTCTGGGAGGTGCAGTTGAGGGAACTGGCCGTGGTGCAGGCCGGGACGGTGGTGTTGACGAAGCCATAGGCGGTGGGATTGGCCAGGATCTCGCCAAACAGCGCGTAGGTGTTCACTGGGATGATGCCAACCTTCAGGGTGGCGAGGCCGGCGTTGAGGGTCGAGTTGAAGAGCTGGGAATAGCCCGTCAGGGCCGCCGCCGAGCCGGCCACCTGTGCTTCGTCGACCTTCGCCTCTGGCGTGGCGCCGATATTGGGCAGGTTGATGACGATGATGTAGTGGGCGCCGGCCTTCTGCAGGCCGTTTATCAGGGCCAACTCCTGGGTCGCGGCGCCGGCGATGGCGGTGGAGGCCTGGGCGGCGGTCTCTAACGTAGTGATGCCCTCGGTCTTCTCCACCAGGGCATCGATGCTGGCGGTGGTCGCGGCGGCTTGAGCGGCGGACTGGCCAACGGTGAGGGAGGCAGCAAGCTGCGCCGCCACTCCCGCCGCCGCCGCAGAGGTGGCGTGATAGAAGATGTCGTTGGCACCGCCGAGCACGGTGTAGAGCTCATTGGAATTGAGTTTGGGATTGGCGGCCAGATAGCCGGTGACCTGGGCGGTCAGGGTGGGAACGCTCGCCGGCGAGCCGGGGGAGTTTGTCACCACGCCAGCGTAGCCATAGGCGTAGTTGGTCCCGCCGGCCAGGGAGGGGGTGAGCGCAAGACTGTAGAAGGCGGCCACGTTCTCGACCGTCGTCAGGCCAGGATTGGTGGTGAAGCGCATGATCGTGGGGGCGCCCTCCAGGATCGACAGATTGCCGCCGTCGCTCAGGCTGTCGCCAAACGCCGTCTCCCCGACAAACGGGCTGGCCGTCCCCGCCCACGCCGCGCTGGACAAGGCCATGAAACCCGCAAGCGCGCTCGCCGCCAACAAGGTGCGTATCATCCGACTTCCCCACCTGTTCTCCCGGCTCGATTCGTGGCCTGGGTATTTCTACAGCGACTTCTACAAGTCTTACGGACGTGAGAATAGGTCCCTAAAGCTCACTTCGGTCACAGGATCGGGGGTCGGGGCCGCCACCGGTCTCTGATGCTTCAGTACGACGACATCCTTTTTTGACGATTTTATCAGGACAGCATCCGGGGCGTCGCCGCCTGAGAGACTGTGAAATGACCGATGGCTTCGTCATCCTGGCCCGTGCGTGGCGCGGCCCGTCCGCTCACAACGCCATTCTTGCCGAAGCCGGGGATGATCGGGCGACCGACCTTGCGGCTCAGCCAAAGGCGCAGAAGATGCCGTTTACGCTGGGGTTCCGGAAAATCCCAAAACTCCGTGCGCGAGTGCAACGCGGCGTAGTTCGAAAGCCATTGGATATCGCCGGGGCGAAAGTCCATTTCGATAGCCATGCCGGGTTCGTAGGTGATTTCGTCGAAGAGCTTCAACACCTCGACCTGTTCCGGCCGAAGACGCGGGACCTCAGGATAGGCCTGCGCCGTGGTGATGTAGAGGGCGCCCGCGTACATGCTGAAGACGCCGTCCACCAGACTGATGATCGGAGAGGTGTAGGTATTGGCGGGGGATGCATGATCCTGGCGTCGCCAATCCCAATGAAACGGTTCGAACAGAAGCGGCGCCAGGTCGGGCCGGCGGCGGACGATCTCATTGTAGATTTCGGCGCCCGACACCAGGAGGGAGGCTCCGCCCTCCTTGGCCGGGCGAAGGCACATCAACGCCACAACGTCCGAACTGTCGGAGTGGAACACGAGTTTGTCGCGCACCTTGGAGGATAGGGCCGTGGGATCGTCCATCGTCTTGTCCGAGGTGGCGTAGACGTGGTCGATCAGGTCCCCCATCTCGTTCTGCCGGATGGGGTCGCCCATGTGCAGACCAAGAATATAGTAGATCGCGGCCGACAAGGCGTCGGAATAGAGATGGGTGCGAAGCCCCCGGACCAGATTGAAGCCGCGATCGGTGTCGAGGTCCTTGCCCCAGCGCGTTACCGCCGCTGCGCAGGCCACGAGGGGGTAGTCGGAAGTCTGGACTGTGCGCAGATCGGGATTTTCCGTGGCGAACCGGGCGCCGAGTTCTTCGAGCTCCGCGATCTCGGCGTCGGACAGAACATAGACCCACTCCTGGCTCTTACTCAGCTGGTCGCCCCGCCAGGCTGCGGCGCTGGTGATGAGCGGCAGGTCATCGGTGAGCGAGAGCAATGTGGAAGGCGCCATCGCAGTTGCGTCCCTATGTGTCATGCAGCCGGGTCTGGCCTATTCCAGTTGCTATTCAGACTATTGGACAAAACCCCTTGCGTCTTGTCATGGCGCGTACTTGGCATTGATGATCGACGCATTATTCCCCGCCAGGAGATCAGCGTTTGGGCGCCGGATAAGCCGGCAGAAGCGATAATCGGCTGGGGTCGGGCAGGAAGGGGCGTTCGAAAGGGGGAGACGGTCAGATCGTCGCCTTCCACCCGCGGACAGACGGGCCTTGGCTGTTGAGCGCCGCCGGCCTTCTGGCGGCGCCGCTCAACGCGCGCCACTGGAGCGAGGTGGTCGGCGACGAACCTGTGTTGAATCTCGACGTATTCACGCCTAAACGCGCCGAATATGCATCCTGGCCCGTCCGATCATTAGACATACGCCACATCGAGGAGCCGTCATGGCCACGCCCAACACTTTGATCTTCGTAGATATCGCCTCCGACGATCCGGCCGCGGCGGGCGTCTTCTATGCAGAGGTCTTCGGCTGGCGGAACGACGAGCGTCCTTTGGGCCTCTACCATCGCATGGTGCCCGGCGGGAATTTCCTCAATCCCGATGGCGGAGAGAGCGAGATCGGCAACCTGCACCTGGGGATTTTCAAGGCCGATAACGCCCGCCCGCACCCGAAGGCCGAAGGAGTGGGGCCCCGCTCGCTCAGCCAGGACGGGCGAAAGCCCCGCGTATGGATCCTGGTGGGCGACGACCAGTCCCATGAAGAGATCCTCGAGCGCGCGGTCAGCCGCGGTGCTGAGATCTTGTGGACCAATCACTACTGGAAGGAGTTCAACGGCTTCAATCACGCCTTCCGAGACCCGTGGGGCAATGAGATCATTCTTTGGGTGAAGGCGGGCGCCGATCCGGTGGTTCCGACGGACTATACCCAGGAATAGGCGAGGGCGCCCGGCGGCCTACTCCGCCGCGTCCAGCACGGCGCGGCGGTGCTCTCGTGGCGATTGACCGTATTCGGCCCGAAAGGCCCGGCTGAAATGCGCCGAACCGTTGAAGCCCCAGCGAAAGCAGATCTCCGAGATCGACAGGTCGGCGGACAATGGGCTGGTCAGGTCCGAGCGGCAGCGTTCCAGCCGGCGTTTGCGGACATAGGCGGTGAAGCTCTGCCCGGCGGAGGCGAACAGCTTCTGCAGGTAGCGCGGGGAAATCCCGTCCTCGTCCGCGACCTTTCCAAGGCTGAGGTCCAGTTCGGCCAGATTGGTCTCGATGGTCTGGCAGATGCGATGAAGGTGGGCGTTACGCGCCTCCGCCGCCCCGCCTCTCGCCGCCGGCGCTCCCTCGGCGGATAGGCCGGCGATGAGGAATTCGGTGAGGGCGAGTTCGACAGGGCGAAGGTCTGAGGCGTTGATGTCGTCCAGGATCTCGGCGGTGGCGCGCAACAGGCCAGAGAAGATGTGGTTGGAGCCGGTCGCTCCCTGCAGGCGACCGATCCGAAGGGAAAGCGGCGATATCAGCCGATGATCCAGGGAGACCTTCGGGGCGGTGACGAAGAGTTGGCGAAACTTGGTCGTGAACGACAGGCGCGCGCTCATCCCCGTCGGCCCATAGGCGATATCGCCTGGCATCAGCGACACCTGGGTCTCGCCGTCGTCCAGGATCGCATCTCCCTCCAAGACCATCGAGAGCCAGACCGCCGCGGGCTGGGCGGGATTGCGGCCCTTGAATTCCAGGGGAGTGGCGCACACCACCGCGAACTCCATGCCGAGCGGCGACGTCAGGCTGGAGATCGAGGCATGAAATGGATCGTCTACGGGAAGGCGGTCGATCGGCAGGCGCAGCCGCGCCGCTGCGTCCAGCCATGCTGATCGACGCTCATGACGGGGATAGCCGTCGGTGCTGAACTGCCAAGCCTTCATCGCGCTCCTTGGCGGGAGTTCCTCATAGACCGACGGCGCCGCCCTTCGGCGGGAAGATACTCCGCGGAATGCGGGCATGGCACCCCTGACGGCCATCCACCACCTGGGTGACGGCGAAATCGGAAGCGACACTTATCAAGGAATAGGCGTCCACCTTGGAAAGCCCCACGTGTTCGTTCAGCAGGGTGAGCATGTTGATCGATGCTTCCCGCATGGCCGCGTTGAGATCTTCGTTAAAGCCGTGGGTCATCCAGTATTTTGGCGATTCCAAGAGGGGCGACGAGAAGTTGAAGTCCTTCCTGACGATGAGCTGGAACATGACGTTGAGGGACGCCTCGATGGCGGTGCCGGAAATCTCGCCGTCGCCCTGGCTGACGTGCGGATCGCCGATGGAGAAGAGGGCGCCGTCCACCTGCACGGGGTAGTACATGGTCGAGCCCGCGCCGATGCGCCAGTTGTCGATATTGCCGCCGTGTACGCCGGGGGGAATGGTGGAGACGCGGCCCGATACGTCGGGCGCGACGCCGGCGGTGCCCAGATGCGGACGGGCGGGCACCCGGATGCCCTTCAGCGCCGGCTCCCGGTCGCAGACCGGGCAGTGTGTCACCGTGCCGGGGACCAGATATTTGCCCGGGAAGTCATAGGCGTAGAGGGCCGAGGCGGTCTGCACGTTCGCGTCGAGCTCATAGATGGTCACCCGCTCCTTTTCCCCGAACTCCTTATAGAGGTAGCCCCAGTTGGCGGCGAGGTTGGAGCCGTAGGCGCAGCGGGGCGTCATGGAGAGATAGCGCACCTCCAGCATGTCGCCGGGCTCTGCGCCTTCCACATAGATCGGGCCGGTCATGATATGGACGCCGGGGTTGCGGTCGGATTCGGGAACGCCGTTGAAGATGGCGGTCACGCCCTCGTCCATCATCAGTTCGGGCGCGTCGCCGGCGTGGTGGGTTATGGCTTCGGCGCGGATCAGGTCGCCGCTCTTCACCCGCAGCACCGGGGCGATGGAGGCGTCGAAGTAGCCCCAGTGGATGGTCTTGGGGGTGGCGCGCAAGGTGTGCAGGCCGCCGGGCTCGGGCGTCTCGCGGGTTTGTCCGGGCTCGCAGATGAAGGCCATGAATACCCCTTTGTATCTAGAGCAGATTTGAAATTCGGTTAGGCGGCGACATTGGTCGCGGCGGAGGGCGACCCGGCTTTGCTGGCGGCCCAGGCGTCTCGATAGCGGGACACCAGCCAGCGGTTGAACTGTCCTTGCGCGCCTTCCTGCCAGGAATAGCGGCCTCGCGGGGCGAACCGCGAGCGGAGCCCTTCCTGCACCAGGGCGTCCACGTGCATGTCCTGGGCGATGATCTTCGACGCGCTGGTCATGAGCATCTCCAGACGGTCCTCGAACCCCGGCTCGGCCATCGCCCCCGGCGCGACCAGGACGCCCGTATCCTGCTCCATGGTTTCAGGGCCCGTGGGACGAAGGATCAGGTAGATGACCACATCGCTGGTCAGGACGAGTGACAGGGTGGGCGGCACGTTGGCGAAGGTCATTCGGCCCCGATCCTCCTCGTTCAGCTGAGGGAAGATCGGAAGCACGGCCTTCTGGGTGGGGTTGAAGCTGGCGTCGGCGTGCAGGGTGCCGTTGAAACGCAGGAAGCCCGCATCTTCCGGCGCCGCGTCGGGGAATGTGGAGAGCTCGCTCGGCACGAAGTCATGCAAGGGGCCGCGATGCAGTTTGGAGGCGTGATAGCCGTCATTGTTGTTCTCGAACATCACCTTCCAATTCCAGCCGAAGGCGCCGGTCATCGCAGGCAGCCCCTCGGCGTTGGCAAGGTCGTAACGGTCGATGGCCTGCTCTACCGGCTTTAGACGGGGCGCCAACGGCGCGGCGTCCGCATCGAAGTTGATGAAGATGAAGCCGAGCCAGATCTCCACCTTGAGGCCGGGCAGGCGCACGGTCTTCTTGTCGAAATCGCAGGTACGCTCCATGGCCGGGGCGTTCACCAGATCACCGTTCAGGGCATAGACCCAATGGTGATAGGGGCAGACGAAACCGCGCGTATTGCCCTTGCCTTCGGCCACCAGCATGGCGCGGTGCTGACAGACGGCGGACATGGCGTGGATCTCGTTCTCGCGCGTCCGGACGACGACAATGGGCTCGCCGACGATCTTGGAGGTGAAGTAATCGCCCGGCGCTTTCACCCACTCGACGCGCCCGACGCACAGCCACTCCCGATCGAACAGGGCGGACTTCTCGAACGCGTAGAATTGTGGGTCCGTGTAGCAGGCCGGCGGAAGGGTCTTGGCGGCTTCGAGCGCCAGGACGGAGTCGCTGAAGCTTTCGAAGAAACTGTCGTTAAGAAGCGCTGGCGACATGGCGAGACTGCTCCAAATTGGGGCGCCGGGAGGATCAGCTTAGGGGCTATGGCTAGGCCGGTCTTGCTCGCGCGCGCCCGATCTCTTGGTCGGGACAAGGCGAAAAGCGCCGGGCGCTTAAAATTTCAGCATGGCCGGAGCGATCGGACCGGAGCGCAGCACAGGATGGAGCGACCGGATCTAAGGCGCAACTGTTTGGGCGCTTGCGGGCAAGACCGAGCGGCGTAAGGCGGTAGCTTGAACGCCTAGGCCGACGTTCGAGACACCCTTGCGTGGATGCGTCAGGCCTTCATCGGGGCGCAATCGACGTGAGCAAGATCTGGTTTATTACGGGCGTCAGCTCCGGATTGGGCAAGGCCCTCGCGACGGCGGCGTTGCAGCGCGGCGACCGAGTTTTCGGGACGGTCCGCACGAACGACGCGAAGTTAGCCTTCGAGGCGCTGGCGGCGGAACGCGCCCACGGCTTTATTCTCGACGTCACCGATGAAACCGCCCTCCACGCCGCGGTCAAGGAGATCGAGGCCCGGGCCGGACGCATAGACATCCTGGTCAACAACGCCGGTTACGGTCTGATCGGGGCGATCGAAGAGGCGAGCCTTGCGGAGATCCGGGCGCAGTTCGAGGTGAACGTCCTTGGCCCCATCGCGGCGATCCAGGCGGTGCTGCCCGGTATGCGCGCACGCCGGGCGGGCCGCATCATCAACATCACCTCGGTGAGCGGCCTGGCCACCTGGGCTGGAACCGGCATCTATTCCGCCAGCAAGTTCGCCCTGGAGGCTATTGGCGCCACGCTGGCGCAAGAGGTGGAGGAATTTGGCGTCAAGGTGATCAACGTCGCGCCAGGCGGGCTTCGCACCAACTACGCCGGAACATCCATGCGGGTCACCCAGACGGCGATCGACGACTACCAGGGCGCGGGCCATAACGCCCAGCGTGTCCTGACTGGAA
This sequence comes from Caulobacter sp., assembly GCA_026225565.1. GTDB lineage: Bacteria > Pseudomonadota > Alphaproteobacteria > Caulobacterales > Caulobacteraceae > CAIOYC01. The sequence goes on from JAMFTA010000155.1 coordinate 9,024, forward strand.
ACGCCGGCCGTGAAGGGGGAGATCCGGCCAAGGCCGCCGTCGCCATCCTGAAGATCGCCGATGAGCCATCTCCGCCTCTCAATCTGCTGCTTGGCGCCAACGCCCTGCACTACGCCACCCACAGGCAGGGTCAGCTTCTAACCGAGATCGGCGCCTGGGCGTCGACAAGCCTATCGATCGCGCACGATCCATGACCGGCCCGATTTCTAAGGTCGCCGATGGCCAGTCCACCGACGGATAGGCCTTTCGATGCGACTTGGCTCAGCGAGCACGCTGTGGCTGCGTTGCTGAACAAAGCCTCGACTACTCGAACTGGTAAGCCGACAGGGTGGTTTCCATCACGCGGTCTGAGAAGACTTTGCTGCCGGCCTTTTCACTGGCCCCAGCGGCGACCATGAGCGGGAGCAGATGCTCTTCCCGAGGATGGCTCAATCGGCCCGCCGGCGCATTCGACCAGTCGGCGAGCGCGACTTGCCGCTCGCTTTGCGGCTTCTCCACCGCGCCGGTCAGCCAAACATCGAACTCGTCGGAGACCGGCGAGAAGCGGGGATCGCCGAACCCCCTCATATTGTGAAAGCTCATGCCGCTGCCGATGATCAGGACGCCCTCATCGCGCAGCTGTTGCAAGGCGCGACCTGTGGCGGCGTGCTCCGCCGGGTCGAGGCCGTCTTTCAGAGACAATTGCACCACCGGAATGTCGGCGGACGGAAAGGCCACCTTCAACGGGATGAAGACCCCATGGTCCCATCCCCTGTCGGGATCGGATGCCGATGCTATGCCTGCGGCGGTCAAAAGATCTCGGACGTGTTGGGCCAGCGCCGGGGCGCCGGGGGCGTCGTAACGCAGCTCGTAGGTATGGGCCGGAAAGCCGCTGTAGTCATAGATCAGCGGCGGATTAGCGCCAGACGTGACAGTGAATTGCGGCTCTTCCCAGTGACCTGAGATGACCAATATCGCCTTGGGCGGCTCTGGCAGGGAGGGAAGAATGCTGCGAAGGTATTCTGCGGTCTTATCCCAACTATCCGCGGGTCCTCGGCTCCAGTCCATGAAGAAGCAGGGACCGCCGCCGTGCGGGATGAACAAGGTCGGCATCTTCGAGGCTGGTGAAGTCATAAGGGTTTCGCTCGAACGTGATCTAGGCGTCCATAATAATGCCCCAGCTAGGCGACCGACTCATTAAATCGGATCCAGATTCTTGCGGAGGCGAGTTTGACGCCGGCGAGATAGTTATCATCTCGCTTGTCGAAGCGCGTGGCTACGGCCCTGAAGTGTTTGAGCTTGTTGAA
>JAMFTA010000156.1 GCA_026225565.1 Caulobacter sp.
CGCTTCGCCAGCCGCTTGCCGTCCGGACCCATCAGCAGACGGTGGTGGCGATAGAGTGGAGTGGGGAGGTCCAGTAGCGCCTGCAGAAGGCGCTGGATATGCACGGCCTCGCGCAGATCCTCGCCGCGGATTATGTGGGTCACGCCTTGCAGCGCGTCGTCCACTACGCAGGCGAGGTGATAGGCAACCCCCAACCCCTTGCGCGCCAGCACGACGTCGCCCGCGGTGTCGGGCCGCGCCCAAAGCATGTCGGCGGTCTCGGGGTTTGCAGAGCGAGGACCGTCGTCGAGGTCGATGAAGGAGAGGGTCTCCCAATCGGCGCCCAGGGCCGCCTTCGCGCGGTCTAGAGAGAGGCGCCAGGCGAACGCTTCACCCGCCTGCAGCCGCGCCGCTTCCTCGTCCAGCGGCAGGGCGGCGCCCCGGAAGGCTTCGGCTGGGCCGTGGGGGGCGCTGGCCATGGGGGCCAGATCCTTGCGGGTGCGAAAGCAGCGGTAGAGCAGGCCCTGCGCCCGCAGGCGGTCCAGAGCCGCTTCATAGTCGGCCATGTGCTCGGACTGGCGACGCGGAGGTTGCTCCCATGTGAGCCCCAGCCACGCCAAATCCTCAAGGATCGCTGTCTCATACTCTGGCTTGCACCGCTGGCGGTCGATGTCCTCGATACGCAGGATGAAGCGTCCACCCGCCGCCCGCGCCGCCTCGTAGGCTGTTAGAGCGGAAAAGGCATGTCCGAGATGCAGCCGGCCGGTGGGAGAGGGGGCGAAGCGGGTGACGAAGTCTGTCACCTAGTCCGCCGCCGGGACCTGGCCGCGCGCCATGCGCCAGGAGGAGGACGGGACGGAAGCGGCGTTTGAAGCGTCCATGGCGGCTACTCTAACGCTTTATCCGAACGACGCACAGATTGGGATGATCCTGGTTCTCGGCGTCACCACGGCTGCGGTCGCCTTCCTGGTGGGATTTTGACGCTCAGCGCTTGAAAGCCATCCAAGCGGATGTTTCCTGTCGCCTATGAATATCCGCGATGGAAAGGACATAGACGGCGCGCGCTCGGCTCTCGCCGCGATCGACCCGGCCTTGGCGGTTGCCAACGCCGCAACGCCGCCCATCGAGTGGCGGACACGCCTGGGCGGTTTTTCAGGGTTAGTGAAGATGGTGGTGGAGCAGCAGGTGTCGGTCGCCGCCGCCGCCGCCATCTGGCGACGGCTTGAGGAGGGTTTGGGCGGCGTCACTCCGGACGCGATCCTCGCCCGAGATGAAGCGGCTCTAAAGCTTTTCGGCCTTTCGGGGCCCAAGGCCCGCTACGCCCAGGCTATCGCAGAGGCCCAGCTCAGCGGACAGGTCGATCTGCAACGGCTTGGCGCGCTCGACGACGACGCGGCGGTGGCCGCACTGACGGCGATCAAGGGGGTCGGTCGTTGGACGGCCGAAACCTATCTGATGTTCTGCGAAGGGCGGTTCGACATGTTTCCGGCCGGGGATGTGGCCCTGCAGGAGGCGCTGCGCATGGCCGAGGGTTCGGCGACGCGCCTTTCGGAAAAGGCCCTCTATGTCCGGGCTCAGGAATGGCGCCCCTACCGCGGGGTCGCGGCTCACCTGCTTTGGGCCTACTATGGAGCGATCAAACGCGGTGAGATCGCAGCGCCGCCGTCGATCGTCGTCGCGTGATGCGGGTTCGTCTTGGACCCGTCGCAAAAATCGTCCAATAGAGGTTCAGGTCTGGAGTCCGAGTGATTCCGAGCGTCGGTTTGAAGGAGACTCGTCTTCAGGCAAACGAACAGAATAGCCGCACCCCTTCGGTCGAGGGCGGCCCCATGACAATGCAAGTGTTGCGTCGCCCGCCGTCGGGCTGTCCCGCCTTGGTGCTCAACGCCGATTACAGGCCGTTGTCCTACTATCCCCTGTCCCTTTGGCCGTGGCAGGAGGTGATCAAGGCGGTTTTTCTCGATCGCGTCGACGTAGTCTCCAACTACGACCAGATCGTTCGCTCGCCTTCATTCGAGATGCAGCTGCCCAGCGTGGTGGCGCTGAAATCCTATGTGGCCCAGGACCGGCCGCCGGCTTTCACGCGCTTCAACCTGTTTTTGCGCGACAGTTTCACCTGCCAATATTGCGGTTCGGGGGACGACCTGACCTTCGACCACATCAATCCCCGCTCCCGGGGCGGGCGAACCACATGGGAGAACATCGTCACCGCCTGTTCCCCCTGCAACCTCGCCAAGGGCGGCCGCACCCCGCGCGAAGCCGGCATGGTCATCCACCATCCGGCGCACCGTCCGACCATGTTCCAGTTGCAAGAGCACGGCCGGCGTTTCCCGCCCAACCACTTGCACGCCAGCTGGCTCGACTACCTCTATTGGGACATCGAACTGGAGGCATAGGGGTTTTAGAACAGCTGGGCCGCCCAGAGAAGGACCAGGGCGACGGTGAGGGCGCATCCCGTGGCGACCGCCAGAAGGCGAACGATCAGTTCGCCCAAGCCGTGGCGTAACCCGAGGACGGTCGCAGATCGTTTGGATTTAGCTTTTGCGGTCTGCCCGGCCCCTTTTGCGACGAGGAGAGGCGACGAAGCTGAGACGACGAATTCGCCCTCGATCCAGACAATCGGCTTCTCGGGGGGCGGGCCGAACGGGGGCTTGCTGAAAGTCGCCTGTTTCACGCCTTTGAGCCTACACCCGCTTTCGCATGTTGAAAATGCGCTCGCCCGCCGACGGGTTAATGCGGTGGCTTCAAGGCGCAAAGCCCGCCCGCAACGATACTCAGGGTCGCTGCTTGCTGATAAGAGGACCCGATGCAGACCCTATATCCAGTCCATTCCAAATCAGGCGCGGCGCCGGCGTGGATCGATCTTGTAAATGGCGACGCTGCCGAGAATGCCGAGGTGGAGCGGCTGACCGGACTGCGGGTGCCAACGCGCGAGGCGTTGAGTGAGATCGAATCCTCCAGCCGCATCTTCGCTGAAAACGACTCGATCTACCTATCGATGCCCCTGATCACACAGGTAGACGAGTTTGGGACCACGCTTATGCCGGTGGGGTTCGTCATCTCCAAGACCACCTTGCTCACCGTCCGGTTCGCTGAGTCCCTGGCTTTCGACGCGGTCGCCAAGGCCGTGGTGGACATAGCCGAGCCTGAGGCGGAAGACGTCTTTACCCGCCTGATGGAAGCCATGGTCGACCGCGCGGCGGATCGGTTGGAGCATTCCGGCGGCGCGCTCGACGCCGTGTCTCAGTCGGCGTTTCGCGCCGATCGCGGTCGGCGGCGAGACGTGGCCAAGGCCAGCGAAACCCTACGGTCGGTGCTGCGAAAGATCGGCCAGACCGGCGACGGCCTTTCCCAGATTCGCGACACGCTTCTGGGCCTCGATCGAATCTGCGCCTTTATGATCGAAACGCCCCATTGTGGGTTTTCCCATCCGGTGATCCAGCGGCTGAAGGCCGTCCATGCCGACATCGTGTCCCTGAACAGCTACGAGGAGCACCTGGCCAACAAGGTGCAGTTCCTGCTCGACGCCAC
>JAMFTA010000157.1 GCA_026225565.1 Caulobacter sp.
CAGCCCGCACCGTCGATGATCTGTGGCGGGCCATCGCCACCATCATCGACACCTACACGCCGCAGGAGTGCGCCAACTACTTCGCCGCTGCGGGATACGAGCCAGACTGATCGGAATCTGCTCTAGCAGCCGGTGCAGGGAATCGGCGCGCCGTAGCGGGGCCGCAGATAGAAGGTGTCGGAGAAGGGAATTCCGTTGGGGATGATGTAGCCGACCGGCGAGATCCAGGTGTAGGCGGCCTCGGACATGATGATGCTATCGCCGGTGTTCACCAGGAGCCCCGGCGGCGGGCTCATCGTCGTCCCCTTGGCGTAGCCGGTCTGATTGACTGATGGCACCGACCAGTCCACCGTCGCCTTGCCATTCGATTGTTGGGTGATGGAGGTCAGCCGCAGCTTCAACGGTGTCGTCGACATGGGCTCCATCATCTTGGCGGCGGCGGCGAGGATATCGTCCACATTGGCGGAGGTGACAGACTGAGCCTGGGCCGTCAGATCCCCGAGGGCGGAGGCCGAATGGCTGACGCGCCGCTGGGTCATCATGGCGGTGGAGAGCTCGGAGACGCCGAAATAGGCGGTGATCATCACCGGCGCGATCAGGGCGAATTCCAGGGCCGACACCCCGCGCCGGTCGCGGCGAAAGGCGTTCCATCCCAAAAGCAGGCGAGTCCATCCGATCATCAGGACGGCTCCACGACAAAGGTGGTGGTGGCGATGATCTGCGCGACGCCGTTGTTGTACTTGGAGAGGGCCGCATCCATGATTGGCAGGATCAAGGGCCATTCATAGAAGGCCCGCACCAGAACGATCTGACCCGGCAGCGGCAGGTCATAGGTCAAGGCGGCGGGGTTGAAGACGCCGGTGGCCATCGGATCGGGGGCCACGGGATTGGCGAACGTCAGCTCGGTGCGGATGTCCACGTGCAGCTGGCTGCTGCAGGTGGACTGCAGCCAACCCATGTTGTTGCAGGTGGCGGTTATGAAGGCGGAGGCGCTTGGAGGCGCGCTGTTGTGGGTGCGGATGGTGCGGGCGGCGTTGGCCATGGCGTTGTCGAGAGTGGTGTAGACCAGGAAGACCGCGGCCAATTCCAGCATCGACATCACCATGAACAGGAAGGGCAGCGCCACCAGGGCGAACTCCACCGCCGTCGCGCCCCGCTCTTCATCGCGCAGGCGCATGAGGCGGGCGATCGCCAGGGCATAACGTCTGCGGACCTTGCCCAGGCCGAAGCGGTTTGCGGAACGGTCGGTCACGAACGAGACATCTCCCGCCAGGCCCACGCCTGACCGTATGGCTCTACAGCAACGAGTTGAACGAACCGTTAGCCGGGCGTCGCCACCGCCCCGGTTACGGCCGAAAGGCCGGCCGATGCTGCGCCGGCCGCCCCGGATGCGAGGCCGCCAACCCCTGCCGCCAGTCCGGCCATCGGGTTGGATGGCGCAGAAGCGCCGCCGCCGCTCGGCGCTGCGCCTTCTTTGGACGGGGCGGTCGGAGAGCGGGTGGAGACCGAACAGTTGGGCGCGCAGGCCATGTCGGTGCGGTCCGGGCCGCGATAGACCGACACGCGGCCGCCGCCGGCCGCCGCCACGATCACGTCGCCGGAAAAGATCGTCTGGCCGGCGCGATCCAGCACCACCACGTCGGTCTCGCCATAGCCGCGACCGGAGACGAACAGGGTGTGGGTGTCGACCACCGTCACGTCGGCGACGGCGGGATTGCCCACCACTACCGAGGCTGCTTGGCCATGCACCGCCAGCCGCATGGAGTGGTCGATCGGCACCACCAGGCTGTCGGCCAAGGCCGGCGCGGCGAGGGCCAGCGTCAGGGTGAGGGCGACGGAAAAGCTCGCGCGCATCGCAGATTCCTTGGCGAAGCGGCCGATAGCCGGGCCGCGTTTCCCGCAAGGTGCCCTCTATAGGTCAATAAACCCTCAAGGCGCGGCCTCTAGCCCGTCATTCCCGGCTGAGATGGCGAAAGCGCAGCACCATGCACACCGCCGCCACCGTCAGGCCAAACCCCAGTCCCAGCCAGACGCCGAGCCCCCCCATGTGCAGCCCCACCCCAAGAAAAATGCACATGGGCGCCCCGGCCAGCCAGTAGCTCGCCCCCGCCATCAGCATCGGCGCCCGCGCATCCTTCATGCCGCGCAGAGCCATGGCGCCCACCACCTGCAGGGCGTCGCCGATCTGGAAGGCGGCGGCCACCCTTAGAAAGCTGACCGCCAAGGCGATCGCCGCCAAATCCTGAGCCGTCCGTCCGGAGATATAGAGCTCGGCGATATTGACTCCGAACAGGGCCATGGCGAGACCGCAGACGCCGATCAGCACCGCCGCCGCCGCCATCGCCGTATAGCCGGCCCGGCGCACCCCGGGGTAATCCTCAGCCCCCGCCGCCAGCCCGACCCGAATCGCCGCCGCCATCCCGATGCCTTGCGGGCCCATGAAGGTGATCGAGGCGACGTTCAGCGCTACCTGGTGCGCGGCCAAGGCCTCGGCCCCGAACGTGCCCATAACCAGGGTCATGACGTTGAACATCATGGCTTCAAAGAGGATGGTCACGCCGATGGGCGCCCCCAGGCGGAAGGTTTCTTGGAGCTTCTTCCACGCCGGGCGGTGAAACCGGCGCAGGATGCGGTAGCGATGTAATCCCGGCGTGAAGCGGATGATTGTCGCCATGGCCAGGGCGCTGAAAATCATCGAGGCGCTGGTGGCCAGCCCCGCCCCGACGATCCCCAGCTGCGGCGCGCCGAAATGGCCGAAGATCAGGGTGTAGCCCCCAAGGATGTTGAAGAGGATGGTCGCCCCCATCACCGCCAGGGCCGGCCGCGCGTGCCCCAACGCGGAGGCGACGTTGCGCAGCCCCTGATAGGTGAGCGAAAACGGCAGGCCGATGGCCAGCATGGCTACGAACTGCCCCGCGCCGCGCGCCAGCATCGGCTCTTGATGGGCCGCCAAAAGGATCGGTCGGGCGAATAGCAGAAAGGTCATAAGCGGGGGCGCCAGCAAGAGGATGGCCCAGAGGCCCATGCGAACGATGCGCCGCACCTCGCCCACGGCGTGGGCTCTGGCCCCCAGCGCCTGGGCGATCATCGGCGCCAGGGCGGACATGGGACCAATGCCGATCAGCCAGGCGAAATAGAAGACCGTGTTGCCGATGGCGGCCGAGGCCAGGGCGGTGCGACCCAGGCGTCCCAGCATGATGATGTCGGTGGTCAGGACCGCCATCTGCGCCAACTGGGTCGCCGCCAGGGGCAAGGCGAGCTTGCCCAGCGCCCGCGCCTCGGCGATCCACGGGGCGAGGCGGTGCGCCGGGCGGGGCGGACCGGCGGCTTGGAGCGTGAGGTGGTCAGTCAGATCGGTCATGGTCGGGTCTATTCAACGAACCGAACCCGAAACCGCAGGAGGGTCTGCGCAAAAAACCCTCCAAAGCTTGCGGGCTCGGGAGGGGTGGGACGCCTTGGAACCTTGTCGGTCCTGTTAAGCGGTGGTCTCCTCGCGAGCGGGTGCGACGCCTCGATCGCCACCATGGGCGGTTCGGGACGACGGGATGACGATGAAGGTGCAGCTTAGCATCGTCCCTGCTCGTATGAGGCGCGGGCCATCCGCCCGCCAAGGCCCCATCGGCTACGCTCGCCCGCTCCTGAAGTCAATCTGGAGAGGATGAGCGCGCCGTAATCGCGTGGTGGCGGAGTGCTAAAGCCCGTCGAACAGGGCGGTGGAGAGGTAGCGCTCCGCGAAACTCGGGATGATGGCGACGATCAGCTTGCCAGCGGACTCATCGCGCGCCGCCACCCGATAGGCCGCCGAAATTGCCGCGCCGGAGGAAATCCCTACGGGAATGCCGTCGGTTCGAGCCACCCGGCGAGCCATCTCAAAGCTTTCGTCGTTGGAGACCTGCACCACTTCGTCGATCACCCCGCGATCAAGGATCCCCGGCACAAAGCCCGCGCCAATGCCCTGGATCTTGTGCGGACCGGGAGGGCCGCCGGAAAGCACGGCGGAGCTTTCGGGCTCGACGGCGATCATCTTGACCTCTGGCTTCTTGGCCTTCAGCACTTCGCCGACGCCAGAGATCGTGCCGCCGGTGCCCACCCCCGAGATCACCACATCCACGCGGCCGCCCGTGTCGTTCCAGATCTCCTGCGCTGTGGAGGCCCGGTGCACGGCGGGGTTGGCGGCGTTCTCGAACTGCTGAGGCATCACCGAGCCGGGGATCTCCGCCAAGAGCTCCTGCGCCCGGGCCACCGCTCCGCGCATTCCCTTTTCCGCCGAGGTCAGCTCCAGCTTGGCCCCGAGCAGCAGCAGCATCTTGCGCCGCTCGATCGACATGCTCTCGGGCATGACCAGGATCAGCTTATAGCCCTTGGAGGCGGCGACGAAGGCGAGGGCAATGCCGGTGTTGCCCGAGGTGGGCTCGACGATGGTGGCGCCTTCCTTGATCAGGCCCTTCAGCTCCAGGGACTCGATCATGGCCACGCCGATGCGATCCTTCACACTGGAGAGGGGATTGAAGAACTCCAGCTTAGCGACCACCTCGCCCTTGGGTTTCAGCTCGGCCGACAGGCGCGGCAGGCGCACCAGCGGCGTGTCGCCGACCGTATCGAGGATGGAGTCGTAGATCTTGCCCCGGCCTTTGCGGGCGTAATGATGGGCGTCATAGGCGTCGGACATAGGAGGCGTCTCTATCGTTGGTGCAGGCGGCCTTTTCACCGCCAGGATAGAGGCTGCCGCCGTCCCTGTCTCGTCTGGCGAGCAGCTATTCGGCCGCCATCGCCGGCTTGGCGAGCAGGAGCGGCTCGATCAGATGGGCGGCCAGCCAGCGGACCACCGGGACCGCCACCCCGTCACCCACCACGTGCATGGCTCGGGTCGCGCCCAGGGGGAGGCGATAGGCGTCGGGCAAGCCCATCAGCCTTGCGCCTTCGCGCGGGGTGAGTTGACGCGTCCGCACCTCCTCGCCTTCGACCACCACCACAAATTGGCGAGACGATCCGCCCCCAGGGGTGCGCAGGCACCCGGCCACGCCGTCGAAGCGCACCTCCGCCCGCTGGACCTTGCGACCGTCCTCCACGCGGGTGCGCCGGTATAGGGCGCCGACTAAGCGGCTTTGCCGTTTCGCCTCGTCGAGCTTGGCCCGATGAAGGGGCGAGATCAAAGCCAGCAACCCCGCAGTCTGCGCGCGGTTATGCCAGGCGGCCTGATCGTCCGGCTCTAGCAGACTGGCCAGGTCGGTATTGCGGGCGGAGGGGACGGGTAGGTCCCACCAGACCCAGTGGGCCTTCAGGGCGTCGGGCAAGCGCTCGAACGCCTGCATCACCTTAGCCCCGTGAAAGGGGGCGGCGGGACCCGCGCCAAGCGCTCGCCCGCGGGTAGCGATGACGAACATGCGTGGGCGCGAGTGGGGCAGCAGCAGGGCGGCGTCGATCTCCACCGCCCCGAACCGATAGCCCTCATCCGCCAAGGCCTGGCAAAGGGCGGTGAAGTCGGCGCCTGCGTGGGAGGTGAGCAGGCCGGTGACGTTCTCGATTACGAGGGCCCTTGGCGCCCGTCCCTGGCGGTTCAGCGCCTTCATCAGGCTCCAAAATCCCCAGAAGGCCGACGAGCGCGCGCCGTCCAGTCCCGCCCGCTTGCCGGCGAGACTGAGGTCCTGGCAGGGGGAAGAGGCCCAGGCCAGATCGACGGCGCCGGGAAGCTGTTCTGGCGTCAGCGCCCAGACATCGCCCACATGCAGGTCGCCCCCGCCCCAGTTGGCGCGATAGGTCTCAGCCTTTACCGGATCGAAGTCGTTGGCGAACAGGCAGCGCCAGCCCTCGCCCAGCCCCGCCCGCGCCATGCCGCCGCCGGCGAAGAATTCATAGAAGGTGAAGGGCCTGCTCACCCCGCGGAGGCTAGGGTGATTTGGCGGGCCAGCATAGCTGCGCCTCTCACGTCCTTCCTCACTACTCACCGCATCAGAACACCACGCCTTGGATCTTAAGGTCGATCATCGCTTCTTCGTCATAGCCTAGGCTTTGGAGAATCGCGTCGCTGTCTGCACCCAGGTCGGGCGACGCCCCGATGGGCATCGGAGCGCCATCGAAGTGGACAGGCACGCTGACGATCGGAATGTCGACGCCGGCGGTGCATCGCACGTTCTGGATATAGCCGTTTGCCTGGACCTGGGGGTCGGCGTGCAACTCGCCAACGTGGCGCACCACGTCCCACTGCCCATCCTGTCGTCCGAGAATGGCCTCCCACTCCGAGAGAGTTTTCGACCCGAACAGCGCCTTCAACTCGGCGAAGCACGCATCGATGTTCGCGCGGCGCGCCTTCGCGTTTGCGAAACGCGGATCGACGGCGAGATCGGCGCGGCCAGCCGCTGTACAGAAGCCGGGCCAATATCGATCCGCCTGGAGCATACAGAGCGCAACGAATCGATCGTCGCTTGTGCGGTATGTATGTGAAAGGACGTTATGCGGCAGCTGACCCGCCCGCCTCGGGAAGCGCTCGATGCCTTGCATTGTCGCTTGCGCGGTCACCCGCTGCATCGACCACATGGCGGCGCCTAGCAGCGAGACGTCCACTTCCGAGGCTTCGCCGGTCGCCGCACGCTTGACCAGCGCCGCGCAGACCCCGCCCGCCAGCATCGACCCGCTCAGGGTGTCGCCGAACGCCGGCCCAGGGGGGCCCACAGGGCGCTCCGCCCCCTCCTCAGTCAGCGCCGAGCTTATTCCGCCGCGTGACCAGAAGGTGATCGCATCGTAGCCGCCCTTGTCGGATTCCGGGCCGCTCTGACCGACCGCGCTCCCGGTGGCGTAGATCAATCGTGGAAATCGGGCGCGCAATGACTTCGAATCGATGCCCATCGACCTGCGCGCCGGCGGCAACAGGTTCGTAAGGAAGACATCGGCGTCTGCGAGAAGCTTCATCAGAACCTCCCGTCCCGACTCCTGCTTGAGATCCAGCGTAATTGAGCGTTTGCCGCGGTTGTACGACTCCCAGGAAAGATCGATCTTGGCGTCGCCATCCATGCCCATGCTGAGGCCGCGCAGCGGATCGCCGGTCGGCGGCTCGACCTTGATCACATTGGCGCCGAAGTCCGAGAGAATACCGCCGGCGGCGGGCACAAAGGCCCACATCGCGACCTCGACTACCTTTACGCCTTCAAGGGGCCTGCCCATGCTCTCTCCCGCCTCCTTCGGTTATACTTTCCCCGTCGGGGTCAGCACCACCACTGGGATCTGGCGTGAGGTGCGTGACTGATAGGTGTCGTAGCTCGGCCAGGTCTTGATCGCTTCGGCCCAGATCTTCTCGCGTTCGGGCGAGGGCGCTGTGCGCGCCTTCGCCTCGTAGACCTCGCCCTTCACCTGTACGGTGACGTGCGGGTCCTCGGTCACGTTGAGATACCAGGCCGGGTGGGTCGGCGAGCCCCCGCGTGAGGCAATGATCACCCAGCTATCGCCGTATTGGGTGAAGATGATCGGGATGGTGCGCGCTTCGCCCGAGCGTCGACCCCGGCTGGTCATCAGAAGGATCGGCGCGCCGTTCCAGATATATCCGGTCTCGCCGTTGGTCTCGCGGTAGATGCGGACGTGCTCGTCGCCGCGCAGGCTGACGTCGGTGGTCGGCAGTGCGCCGGTCTCTTCGGGGGCGGGCATTGAATGGAGGCTCCGGACGCTCAGTTCAAAAGGACGGGCAGGCCCGACATGCCGCGCTGCTCAAGGCCGCCGGTCACGACGGGCGGGGGCGCTTCGGGGTCGAGGCGAAGGTTTGGGAAGGCGTCCAGCAGGGCGTTGATCGCGGCGCTGATCTCGCTGCGCGCCACATTCATGCCGAGGCACTGGTGGGTGCCCATGCCAAAGCCTATGTGTGACTGCGAAGGCCGGTGCAGGTCGTAGTCGTCGGGACGCTCCCACCGCGTTGGGTCACGGTTGGCGGCGCCGAGACAGATCTCCATTACCGAGCCGGCCGGAATGACCATGCCCTCCAATTCGGTGGCCTCGACGACCAAGCGGCTGAACACCGGATCGGTGGGGTTCCAACGAACAGACTCCTCGATCGCCTTGTCGATCAGCTTGGGGTCGGCCTTCACCGCTTCGAGTTGGTCGGGGTGAGTGAGCAGCGCCCAGAGGGTGATCCCCATCTGGCGCCAGGAGGTGCCGCCGCCCGCCAGCATGACCAGTTTGGCGAAGATGTTGATCTCTCGGCCGGTCAGCGGCCGCTTTCCTTCCTCCAACTCCACCTCGGCCTGAATAAGGCCGGTGATCACATCGTCCGCGGGATCGACGCGGCGCCTGGCGATCAGGTCGTCGACCATCCGATCGACGGTCAGCATCGCCTCGCGCTGCTCCTCGACCGGGATGCGGCCATGGGCGGAGGTTTTGATCAGGGCGTGACGGAAGACAAGGGCGTCATCGCCGGTCATGCCGATGGCGCGAGTCACCGTGTGGACCGGCACACGGGCGCACAGCTGCAGGTTCAGTTCGGCCCGGTCTTGGCGCTTCAGATGCGTCACCAAGGTGTCGACTATTTCGTCGATCCAGTTCTGCCGCCACCAAGTGAGGGCGCGCGGCTTCAGGAACATAGGCTGGATGGTTCTACGGAAGGCCAGGTGCTCTGGCTCGTCCATCTCCAGGAGGCCAAGGCTCTTCTCCGGATCGTCGGGCGAGCGGTGCATGAGCTTGGAGGAGAAGCGCACATTGTCGCGGAAGGCCGTGTCGCACGCCTTCCAAGTGAAGCAGGTGTAGCCCGGCTTGCCCACGGCCATGGCGTGGCGTTGGTGTGGCGGCAGATGTAGCAGGTCGCGCAGGAAGCCGCTGTGCACCCCCCCCTTGTCGCGCAAGGCGTTCATGCCCGGGTTCATGTCGCCTTCGACTAAATTTCCCGAATGTTTCGCCTCAACGCGGACATCGTAGAGCGCCTCGTAGATAGAATCGTCGGCGACCAGAACCTTGGTCATGTCTGCTTCCTCGATATCGCGTTCTGTTGACGGGCGGCCGGTTGAGCCGCGCCCCACGCCGCATTCCTCATCAAGGCATGTAGCCCTAATTCGAAATAGAATCTACATATGCGAATAATATTTCTAATTGCGGACGCGCTGTGCAGTATGAAAGGCGCTATGCGTGGCTGAGGCGAGCGCGGGATTTGGGCCCCTAGGGCTCTATCGGCGGCTTAGCGGCTTAAATTTCGGGGAGTGATCGGATGCAGGGACTGATCGACGGCAAGGTCGCCGTCATAACGGGCGCAGGCTCGGGCGTCGGCAAGGCGGCGGCGCTGTTGTTCGCGCGACACGGGGCCAAGGTGGTGGCCGCCGACATCGACAAGGCCTGGGTGGACGACACCGTGGCGCAAGTGGCCGCAGAGGGCGGCCAGGCGCTCGCGGAGGTCTGCGACGTGGGCGACGCGGCAGCCGTGGAGCGATTGGTGCAGTCTGCGGTCGACACCTTCGGTCGGCTCGACATCATGTACAACAATGCTGGCGTCACCGTGCCCGGCATTCCCGGCAGGGGCCTGCGCAGCCTGCTCGAAACCGATCAGGCGGCGATCGACAAGGTCTACAGGGTGAACGTGTTCGGCGTGCTGAATGGCTGTAGGGCCGCCATCGCCGCCTTCGAACGGCAGGGTGGACCTGGGGTAATCGTCAACACCGCCTCCGTCGCCGGCCTGATCGGCTGGGGCGGGGTGGCCTATGGCTCTACCAAGGGCGCGGTGACCAACATGACCCGCACCCTGGCGCTCGAACTTGCGGCCAAGGGCATCCGCGTGAACTCGGTTTGCCCCGCCGGTATGCCGACACACTTCGCCGGCATGGATCCGGACGGTCCGCAGGCGGCGGCGATCCGGGCCGGCATGGGAAAAACCCATCCGCTCGGCCAGGTGATCGAGCCGATGGACTGCGCTAACGCGGCCCTGTTCCTGGCCTCTGACCTGGCCGCCAACATCACCGGTGTGAATCTGCCCGTGGACGGAGGGCTCTCGGCGGGCGTCCCGCCCAAGCGGTGATCCCCTGGGCATGAACGAAGATCAGTGGCGAAAAAGATGGGGCCGCCAGAGGCGACCCCAGAATCCCGGGGAGGGTGGGGAAGGGAGACCCGAGGTCAGTCGCTGAAATGGTAGCGCAGACGTAGGCCGTACATGGCCGGCGGGGCCACTTCGGCGGTCTCGAAGCCGACCGCAGTGATGGTGCCGCCAAAGAAGCCGTAATACTTCACGCCTGTGACGTTGGTGGCGAACAGCGACAGGTCGACGGGGTAGCCCCAGACGTTCTTCCAGTCGGCGTTGACATTCAGCAGGGTCGTCGCCTTGAGATAAGCGAACTCCTGCGTCTGGGCGATCAATCGATCCTGATAGTTCGATAGCTGCTTGTCGGTGTAGATCACGTTGGCGCCAAACGAGACCTTGCCGTACTTGGCGTAGATCGGAAGGCTGTAGACGCCTGTCAGGCTGGCCTTGTTGGCCGGCGATAGCACCAGAGGATCGCCCTGGTTGGCCGGGGGCTGGACCGTGTAAGGGCTTCCGGGCGAATTGACGATCGTGGCGATCTTGGTGATCTCGGTGTTCATATAGGTATAGCTGAGGCTGAGCACCAAGTTGTGGATTGGGATGACCGAGGCTTCGACCTCAGCGCCGTAGATGCGTGACTGGCCGGCATTGAAAATGGCCGAGGCGGGGGAGGCGGTGGTCGAACTGAGGCCGAACTGCAATTGCTGGTTGGAGAAGTCGTTGTAGAAGCCCGTGACGTCGAAAGTGCCGCGGAGCGGACCCCGGAAGGAGGTCTTGAGGCCAGCCTCGTAGGTGTTCACCTGCTCGGGTTGAAAGGTGTTGAAGCCCGTCGGCGCCTGGAACGAGATGCCGCCAGCCCGATAGCCGCGCGAGTACTTGGCGTAGGTCAGAATGTCGCTGGTTGGCTTATATTCGAGGTCGACCATGCCGGTCGGCGCCCCGGAGGCCTGTCTATAGTGCGCGCCGCAGCTAAGGGGGTCCGAGCCGGGGATGACGCAGGTCGGCGTCGCCACATTGGGTGTAAGGAACTTGTAGGCGATCAACTGGCCGGATTCGGTGGTGAGGTCCGAGGTGTAGCGCACGCCCCCGGTGATCTTCAGTTGGTTGGTGATGGCGTAGGCGCCCTGGGCGTAGATCGCCGCGTCGTGGAAGAAGGTGCGGTTGACATTGTAATTCAGCGAGCCGAGCGCGGCCGCGCCGAGGATCGGCGCGGTGTAGTCCGTGCATTGGTATAGGGAGGAGTTGGTGCAGTTCAGGAAAACCGGCGTCTGCGAGCCGACGGTGGAGAGCGGGTCGCTCTCTTCATAGTAGACGCCCGCCTGTCCCGTGAGGCGATTGTTGTTGCTGCGGTACTGGACCTGCAGTTCTTCCGTCAGGGTCGATTCATGCGCCGTGTCGCCGCCGGCGATGGAGGTGACGTTGGCGAAGGGGATCGACTTGCTGGGGAATACCGGCAAGCCGCTGAAGAAGACGCCATTTAAATCGTTCAGGTGAAGATCGACGCCGAACTGCATGGAGTTCATCGACTCTTCCAATTGGGCGTAGCTGAAGATGTTCTTGATGGTGAAGTTGTCGTTAGCGTACCAGGTCGTCGTGTTGATGACTTGGCCCTTGTTCAGGTGGGTATAGGGATCGGCCAGGGCGCTCTGGGTGTCGTAGAAGCCCTGACCGGCGTTTCGCGCCAGAGCCGGACAGCCAAGGCCCGCACCGAGCGCGTTGGCGGGATCGCAGGCGACCAATTTTTGAGCGGTGCCGTTGGTGTTGGACGAGACCCAGGAAAAGATGGTGTAGTTCTCGATGTTGGGCGTGACGTCGACCACCAGGCTAGCGCGCGCCGCAGTGTAGTCGGTTTTATCGAAGTTGCTGGCGCCAATGCCCGTAGTGTTGTGCATGTAACCATCGCGCATGTTTCGGTCGAGACCGATGCGAAAGCGCGCAGTGTCGCTGATCGGCACGTTTACGACCGCCTGCAGTTCGCGCATATCGTAGTTGCCGTAGGAGCTCTCGACATAACCCTCGAAACGACCGGTCGGCTTCACCGGCACGAGCAGAATGTCGCCGCCGGTTGTGTTGCGGCCGAACAGGGTGCCTTGCGGGCCCTTCAGCACCTGGACGTTCTGTAGGTCGAAGAAGCTGCCGGGGCCGGCGCCGTCGCCGATCGGCAGGTTGTTGGCCGCGCCGCGCGGGGCCACGACGTCAGCGAAGAAGACGCCGACCGAAGGCTGGGTGCCAATGTCCTGCACGAAGCCGCGGATGGCGAAGGCCGAATTCTCACTGCCAAAGTTGCTGTTCGACGACAGCGACGGGGTGATGGTTGCGAGGTCCTGGGCGTTGACGATGTTGCGTTCCTGCAGAGTCGCCTGATTGAAGACGGTAATGGAGATCGGCACGTCCTGCAGACGTTCCTCGACCCGGCGGGCCGTCACGACGACGTCCTGGCTTGGGAGCGTATCCTGAGCGGTCGCCCGCGCTGGCGCCGCGCTCTGCGCTAGAGCGGGGCCTCCAAAACAGATGACCAAGCATATCGACGAGGCATAAGCCAAGTATGTATTTCGAGATTTCAAGTTATTCTCCCAAAATTTTCTGTTATGTCGTAGGTTGTTAGTCGTTATCGGGTCGGTATTTATAATATGTACTACCAGATATTCTGCGGAAGCGGGCTAAAGTGTCGCCGTGGTTTTTCGGGATCGCCCCTTAACGCAGCAAACTTTTCTCGTCTTCCCATACGCGGATCCGCCCCGACCATGGCTTGGGTCGCGAGATCTGGTGCCAAGACTATCTCAACTCATTTTCCATCACCTCCACATAGATGACATATTCAATGCCAGTACTGATATGTTCGCGACGTTGATATCAGTTTACGATAAGTAATTCATATTCAATAGTGCGCATCAATCGCGCATTTTGCAGAATAATTCGACTTATCCGAACGAAATATGCGCCACTACGTCGCCATATCTAGGCGAAGTGCAGTCGTTGATACTTACCACGGAAGTAGAGCAGCGGATCGCGGTGCGGCTCGAACCAGGCATGTTCGACTTGGCCGATGAAGATCAGGTGATCGCCACCCTCGTGGGCCGCGAAGGTGCGACAGTCGAAGGACGCCAGCGAGCCCGCCAGGATCGGCGACCCGCCGTCAGCCAAAATCGCCCATTCGACGCCTTCGAAGCGTGAGACGCCGCGCTGGGTGAAGCGAGCCGCCAATGGTTGCTGCCCGATGTGCAAGACGTTCACAGCGAAGCGGCCCGTGTCCTTGAAATGGGCCACGCTGGACGAGTCGCCGCCCAGCGAGAAGAGGATCAAGGGTGGATCGAGCGATACCGAGGTGAAGCTGTTCGCGGTCAATCCTACGGGCTCGCCAGACGCGCTGACCGTGGTGACGATGGTGACGCCCGTGCCGAAGCATCCCAGCGCGTCGCGCAGAACCCGAGGCTCCGACCCGCCGATATAGGTCAGTGGCTGGCGCGGCGCACGCCGTTCAAGGAAGTCAAGCAGGACGGAGTTGAAGGCGTCTTCCCGGTCCGTGGCGGCGTAGTGTCCCGCCCCCTCGATCTCGGTCAGTTCAGCGCCTGGAATTGCATCCCGCAGGCGCCGCATGGCATCGTCAGAGACCGTGTCGTTCAAGGCGCCGCGGATAAGCGCCACGGGCGCCGCCACGCGAGCGGCCGCGTCGGCGAGCCGCGCCTCTTCGTTCCGAATGCTTGTCGCTCCCAGGGCCTTAACGTCGCCCCGCCATTGCAACCGGCCGTCCGGGCCTGTGGCGAAGGCGGCGAGCAGGCGCTCGCCCGCCATGGGTTGAGGCTCTCCTGGATGCAAGGCTGCGAACTCGTCAAGCGCATCGGCGGGGCCGTCGAAGCCGTCGGCCCTGCGGATATGAATCTCGCGCTGCCGGGCCACTTCGGTTTCGTCGAACCAGATGGTGGCGTCCATCAACACCAGACCGGAAACCAGCTGCCCCGGACCCTCGCCAGCGACGGCGATCGCCACCAGAGCACTCAGGCCGGCCGCCACCACGACCGCGCGGTTCGGAAGCGCCGCCAACACCGCCCGAAGGTCCTCGACGTAGACATCGAAGTCATAGCGTCCGTCTCGGGCGTGCTCACTGTCCCCGTGCCCGCGCAAATCGATGCAGACGGCGTAGCGGCCGGCCTCGGCCAGCGCCACAGCCGCTCCGCGCCAGAAGGCGCGCGCCTGACCGACGGCCGGAAGCAGCACGACCGTGGGCCTTTCGGCCAGGCCATACACGTCCGCCGCCAGTTTCAGGCCGCCAAATCCTTGCAGCGCGATTGTTTCCACAGACATTCCCAATACATTTGACCCTATTATCGGGTAATTTATACTTACATATGGTCATAATTTACTTCGTAGATTGAGATATTACTTATGCGATCTATGCTCCAACTTCTGGCAAGGTGAGCAAGAGGGCTCCGTAGCCGTAGCCGCCATTGCTGACGGCGCAGACCCGGGCGCCCGCGACCTGGCGCTCGCCCGCTAAGCCCCAAAGCTGCAGGCAGGCTTCAAAGGTATGGCCGTAGCCATGGAAGCGTCCGGCTGAGAGCTGACCGCCGCTGGTATTCAGGGGCAGCTCGCCGCCCAGGCCGATTCGTGCGCCGCCCTCCACGAAAGCGGCCGCCTCTCCGCGCCCGCAGAAACCCAGGCTCTCTAGCCAAAGCAGGGTGAGAATGGAAAAGCCGTCGTAGATCTGCGCTACGTCCACGTCCCTGGGCGTCAGGTCAGTGCGCGACCACAGCATGGCTCCCGTGCGATCCGCCGGCAGACTGATGAAGTCGCCCCGGTGCAGACCGAAGCCCATGCCGCTGATCGACATGCCCATCGCCTCTATGCCGATCGGCGGGCGCGCCAGGTCCCTCGCCGCATCCCGGTGCGAGAATAGGATGGCGGTGGATCCGTCGATGTGGGTGTCGCAGTCGTAGAGGCGCAGCGGCGAGGAGATGACGCGCGACGCCAGATAGTCCTCGATGGTGATCGGCGTGCGGTAGATGGCGTTGGGATTGAGCGCCGCCATCGCGCGGCTGTTGACCGCGATCGCGCCGAGCTGCGCCGAATTCGCCCCGTACTTCTCGAAATAGGCCTGGGCGTAGAGGGCGTAGATATTGGCTGGCGAGTAGGCGTTGAAGGGGAGGGTCCAGGCGTTGGCGCCAGCGGCGCGTCCTCCGCCGCTCGGTGCGCCGCCCAGCACAGCGGCGTCGTGCTGACGCGCGCGCGCAGTGGCCTGGGCCACGGTGCGGAAGACAAGCACATGCCGGCACAGGCCCGAGGCGACAGCCTGAATGGCGCTGAAGATGGCGCTCATATTGCCATGGCCTTCAGTCGAGGCGCCGACCCAGACGGGATCGAGGCCGAGCGCGAGCATGGTTTCGACCGCCCCGATCGGGGAGATCCCGCTCGTATCCTGCGACGGCCCTGGATAGGTGGTCAGCCCGTCGATGTCGGACAGGCGAAGCCCCGCCCCCTCGACCGCCTGGAGGCAGGCGTCGATGGTCAGTTGCAGGGCGCTGCGGCTCGATGGACGCCCGACCTCCGACTGACCGGCGCCCGAAATGCACACCTGCTTCTCCGGGTATAGGCTAGCCGGCATCGGCCTGCCCCTGCGGTCGGAACAACGGCAGCCAGACGTCGCCGTGCGGCTCGAACGCGACCTCGACCGACATGCCGATCCGCACCTCCCGCGCCGGACAGTCGATGATGTTGGTGAAGACGTAGAGCTCAGCCTGCTCCACGAGCTCGACGGCGGCAAAGACGAAGGGAACCTGAAGCCCGGGCGTCCAGGCCTGGACGTTGATGGTGAAGCTCGCCACCCGGCCCTTGCCAGACACGGGCGATGGGGCGGTCTGACCGCCGCAGGGGGGGCAGCGCGGCAAGGGGGGGTGCAGATAGCGGCCGCAGGCTTCGCAGCGGCAGATCATCAGCCGCCCCTCCGATCCCCCCGTCCAGAAGGCCTCCGTCTCGCGGTTCAGCAAAGGCAAGCGCCGTGGCGGCGCCGACCGGGCGGCGGACGTCGGCGCGCCGTTGCTTAAATCGCCACTCTCAGGAAGCGCGGCGTCTACAGTGTGGTTGCCCATGGGCACGTCCTTGCGCGCGGCGGGCTCAGCTGACCGAATAGACCCGGCGGGCGCGGTCGCAAACGATCGCGCGCACGTCCTCCTCGGGTATGCCCGCGAAATCGCGGGCGATCACGTCCAGTGAATCCGGGAAGGTCGTCTCGGAATGCGGATAGTCCGATGACCACATGATATTGGCTGCACCGGGCAGGTCGCGGTTGAGCACTGCTGTCCGGTCGTTGATGAAGGAGGTATAGACCTGCCGCTCCATGAAGAAGCTCGGGGGCTCCGTCAGCGGGCTGTCGGTCCAATAGCGCTGTTTCTCCCAGGTGCGGTCGAGGTACTCCGCAAGCCAGGCCATCCAGCCCGCGCCGCTCTCTACCTGCACGAGCCGAAGCTTGGGGAAGCGTTGGAAGATCGCATTGAAGATGAAGATCGAGATCGGCTCGATCATGGCGACCTTGCTCATCGGCATGTCCGCCAGGAAATACTTCTTCTCGCCAAAGCGAGGGACGCGACCGCCCAGGTGCATGGTGACGGTCATGTCCAGGTCTTGAATCGTCTCCCAGAGCGCGTCGAACTCTGGATCGGCGTATGAGCGGTCGCCGCCGGGATCCCCGGTGAGGGCCGCGCTCTGGGCCCGGTTCAGCGCCCGCACTTCTATCGAGCTGCTGATCGCGTCCTTGGCCATGGGGAAGGCGGGGATGTTGACGGTGCGGAAACCCATTTTCGCCACTACACGGACGAACCGGATGGTCTCCTCGACATCGCGCATCGGCACATAGGCCACTGGAATAAGCCTACGCCGGTCGGCTTCGCAGAAGTCCCAGAGCCAGCGATTGTAGGCTTCGAAGCTGGCGATATAGAGATCGACATTCATGGCGCCCAGCGGACCGCCGCCGAACAAAACCGCCGCATCCATGCCGTCCCGATCCATGTCGGCCAGCCGGACCTCGGGGCGCCAGACCGGCCGCATCTCGGAGCGGCGCCCGAACATCTTGAAGTCCTGTCCCGTGCGACCCGCCTGGTTTCCAATCATCCGCACCGGGCGCTTCTTACCCTCGAACAGGATCCAGTCGTGCTCTTCGCCGTGCTCGATCCGCGGCGCAAGTTCACGCAGGTGGGGCGGAAGATATTCACCCCACATCTCATAGGGGGCGTCGCAGTGAGCGTCGGCGTCAATCACGCGGTGCTTGGATTTGACGCCCTTGGGCGGCGGATCGGAAGGTCGCACGTCTAGCTCGACGGCGCCGGTTTGAATGGGACACATGCGCAACCTCCAACCCACTCGCGCATCATAGTCGCGAATTTTTATTCGATATTTTGAACAGATCATCTGTGACGGTATCGAAAGAGTCAAGCGCTCCGCACCACATTCGCACTCATATGCGAATATTGTTTCGCAATAGAGAACTTCGACGCACCCTTTTTCTGGACTCTGGCCCGCACGAGTCCGTGAAGTAGTCGATCTCTTTGATCAGGCGGCAGATTCCGCCGGCTGAGCCCGTAAGCGTCATAATGCGAATGATAGTTCGCAATAGAGAAATTGATTGCCTGCCGCCGGGTCTTGGCGATATGGCGAGAGGAACGAACGGGCCGCCGCGCCGGCTCGGCGACAACGCCGAAATCATCAAGGAGGCGTCATGACCGTGCAGCCCATCCAAACTCTGGCGACGAAAACCGCCGGATTGCCATCCCGCCTCTACATTGGCGGCAAGCTCACCGTCGGCGAGGGCGAGCCGATGGTGGTGATCAGCCCTGGCACGGAAGAGGTCGTGGCCGAGTTCGCCGGCGCCTCGCCAGTCCAGGTGGAGGCCGCGATCGCTGCGGCGCGACAGGCGTTCGACAGCGGGGCCTGGAGCGGCTTGGCCGCAGGGGAGCGAGCCGAAGCGCTGCGCCGAATGATAAGCTACCTCTTCGCCCAGCGAGACCGGCTGGTCGACCTTGCCGTGCGCGAGGCCGGCTGCCCGATCAGCTCCGGCAGCATGGCCGCCCAGGTGCAGACGCCGTTGCAGCACGGTCTCGACACCCTCGACCTGTTCCTGAAGCTCCCCGAGTTCGAGGAGAACCCCCTCCCCTTCGCCCAGCGGATCACGCCTAAGGGCGGCGCCATCCAAAGCCTTCGCCGCAATCTGCCGGTGGGCGTGGTGGCGGCCATCTCCGCCTATAATTTTCCCTTCTACACCAACCTCTGGAAAGTCATTCCGGCGCTGATCGCCGGCAACACGGTGGTGTTGCGACCCAACCCGCTGACCCCGCTCTCGGCGCTGATTTTCGGCGAGGCGGCCGAGGCCGCTGGGCTGCCGGCCGGCGTGCTCAACGTGATCGCCGACAAGGGCGCTGCGGGCGGCGTGATGCTGTCCACCCACAAGGACGTCGACATGGTGGCCTTCACCGGTTCCACCGCGGTCGGCCAGCAGGTGATGGTCCAGGCCGCCGCCACCATGAAGCGGCTACAACTCGAACTCGGGGGCAAGTCGGCGCAGATCTACCTGCCCGATAGCGTCCAGGCCGCGCGGCTCGCCGCCATTCAGGTCTGCCTGGGTCATGCGGGACAGGGCTGCGCCCACGGCACGCGCATCTTCGTGCCGCAGGCCGAAAAGGCCGAGGCGATGGCGGCCATGGCCGCCGCCTTCGCCAACGTCCGCATCGGCGATCCGGCCGACCCCGCCACCACCATGGGCCCAGTGATCAGCGCGGCGCAGCGCGATCGCTGCCAGCACTTCGTCGATCTCGCCGTCGCGGCCGGCGCCAAGGTCGTGCTCGGCGGCAAGCGCCCCGCCGCGCCCGAACGCGGCTTCTACTTCGAGCCGACCATCCTCGACACGCCTGACAACAAGAACCCCGCCGCCCAAGAGGAGATCTTCGGCCCGGCGGTCTGCGTGATCGGCTATCGCGACATCGACCATCTGGTGGAGATGGCCAACGACAGCCCCTACGGCCTTTC
Source organism: Caulobacter sp. (assembly GCA_026225565.1). Lineage (GTDB taxonomy): Bacteria > Pseudomonadota > Alphaproteobacteria > Caulobacterales > Caulobacteraceae > CAIOYC01. The sequence continues at coordinate 18,989 of JAMFTA010000157.1, forward strand.
GGGATACGTCAACGGCAAGGACATCAACCAGGCCATCGCCGTGGCCGCCCGTATCCGCACCGGGACAATCAACATCAACGGGGGCCTCCTCAGCGCCTATGCCTCTTCGGGCGGCTGGAAAATGAGCGGCGTCGCCCGCGAGCGCGGTGTCGAGGGCCTGCGCGCCTACCAGCAGGTTCAGTGCATGAACATCCAGGGAGCCTGAGCCGCGATCTCGGGAGGGCTCAAGGGAAGCATCGCTTAGACAGGAGGGGGCTCGGGCGTCGAACGCCCGGCGTCGGCCGTGCCGGGTAGTCCGGACCTCTGGCCCTATGTCGCCCTCTACGAAATCGAGACCGACGATTTCGCCGGCGTCTCCAGACCTATGCAAGCCCAATGCCGGCCCTTCGATCCCACCTTCGACCGCTCGAACTCAGGTCATCTGTTCTGCCTGCAGATCTCTGAAAATTAATGCAGATGCCTCCACTGGCGGCGCTCGCTAACATCTCCTTTCGGCCAGTTCTCGTGGGCGCGGGCGCGGCTTGCCAAACCCAATGCTGCGGCGCACCGATAAAGTGGGGCGAAGGCGCGATCCCCTAAACGGCATCGCGATATTGACGGTTCAGCTCCGATGGTTCAAACGGCCAAGTTCGAAATGGCGAAAGATTCGAAATTGCGAAAGACAAGATGAGCCGTTCGTCACCCGCGGTGAAAAGGGTCGCCGCCATCGTGGGCTTTATGGCCGCCCACCCGAGCCATGCGTTCACCCTGACCGAACTCATCCGCGCGCTGAAGCTCAGTCGCGCCACCTGCCATGCCCTGCTGACGGGCCTGATCGAAGTGGGCTTTCTGTACCGCGCCAGCGACAAGAAATATGTGTTGGGACCGGCGCTGACGGCCATCGCGCGACAGGCCGCCGAGCACGCCTCTCCCTCGATGGTGGCCCAACCGGAGATGCGGGCGCTCGCCGACCAGTTCAGCGCCCTCTGCGTCGCCTCCTTCCGCAACGACCATGAGGTGGTTGTTGCCGAACGGGCCGCGTCAGCGGCCCACCTGGGCGGTCCCATTCCCCTGGGTTCACCCCGCGGGGCGCGGTTGAAACTGCACCCGGTGCCCGCCGCCATCTTCTTCGCTTGGTCGCCGCAAGAGCAGATCGACGCTTGGCTCGAAGCCTGCCGGCCGCGCCCCAGCAGGGTGGACCGATCGCGTATGCAAGAGGTGATGTCCTTCACTCGCGAGCACGGCTTCGCCGTGCATGTGAAGAGCTCAGACAAGCCCGAAACGTCCCAAGCCGCGGACGGCTTGGCGGTCGACGAGGCCCACAACTTCCCGATCAGCCTCCTGGCCCGGCTGGACGCCGCCCGGCCCTACGATCTGATGTCGATCACCGCGCCAGTGTTCGATGGCGACGGCAATGTGGTGTTGGCGCTCAGCTTGTCGGGCCTCCCGCATCCAACCCCTGGCGCGGAGGTTCAACGCACGGGCCGCCGCCTGCGCGAGGCCTGCGACCGCATCTCGGAATACAATACCGGCCGCCAGACGAAATTCGCGCATTCGGACACATAGAGGGCCTGCCTCACCTCCATGGGATGGCATCGCTCCTCGGCATACTTCGGAAGTTGGTCTATCCCGAGTCTGCGGAGAACCACGCATCGCGCGAGCGCCCAAACGCCTCCTCACAACAGATCGCCCGTTGACCGAAAAGCGCGACTGTCCTATCCAATATGCGAACGAAAATTCGCAATAACGACTTTTCTTCGATCAAGCCCATCGAAGACGGCGACCGCGGCGGGAAGGCAGGTCGCATCTCTAGATCAACTGATCATATATGCGCTTCTAGCGAGATACGGCCAGCGGCGGCGTTTTGGGCTGAAAGGACGTTCGATTGACCACGGCGACTGACACGACTGATACGATCGGCTCCGCCCAAACCTTTCCGCAGCTGATCCGGGCGGCGGCGGCGCATTATGGCGACGAACCCGCCGTCATCCTCTCCGGCGAAGGCCTGGAAACCGAACGGCTGAGCTTTACCGAACTGGAGCGCGCGTCGGCGGAGCTCGCCAGGGCCCTCTTGGCGCACGGCGCCGGAAAGGGCGCGCGGATCGGCGTCATCGCCGGCAACGGGCCCTTCTTCGTCACCGCCTTCGCGGCGATCGCGCGGATGGGCGGTGTCGCCGTGCCGATCAGCACCATGATCCGCGCCAACGAGTTGGTGCGCGTGCTGCGCCAGTCTGACGTGGGCGGGCTGATCGTGCAGCGCACCTTCCTGGCGACCGACTATGTGCAGCGGCTGGTCGAGGCCTTGCCAGACCTCGGCCCCGGCAAGGACGCCACCCTGCGCATCGCCGCCGCCCCCTATCTGCGCTGGATCGCCTCGACGGGGGAGGACCTGCCGCCCACCATCCTCGACCTCAAGGCGCTTACCGCCAAGGCGGCCTCGGTGGAGGAGGCGCTGCTGATCGAGGTCGAGGCCGAGGTCAGCCCTTCCGACCAGATGGTCGAAATCTATACCTCCGGCTCCATGGCCCTGCCCAAGGGGGTCAAGCACAACCATGGGCCGGTCCTGCTCCGCACCCACTACCTGCGGGGCAAGCTCGGTCCGCAGCAAGGCCAGAAGCTGCCCGCCGCGCTGCCGATGTTCTGGGTCGGCGGCCTGATGATGGCGCTCCTGCCCAACCTCGCCGCCGGGGCAACGACGATGTGCACCGAGAGGACGCTGCGTAACAGCCGCATGGCTATGGGCAGCGTATTGGCCGATGAGGACATCGGCGCCATGGCCGGGGTCAAGGTGATCTGGGGCCTGGGCATGAGCGAGACCCTTGGCCCCTACGCCTATGGGAACGAGCTCAGGGCGCCGGGTTACCCGCTCTGCGCGCCGATGGATCACTTCGCCGACGGCTACGAGGTGCGCGTGGCCGATGCAGAGAACAGGCCCTCGCCGGAAGGGGAAGGCGGCGAAATCCAGATCCGCGGCTATGGGGTGACGCCCGGGTTGCACAAGCTTTCCCGCGACCTGTTTTTCACGCCCGACGGCTTCTATCGCACGGGCGACATGGGTCTGTTCCAGGGAAGCCGCCTGCTCTTCACCGGGCGAAACGGCGACATGATCAAGACGTCGGGCTCGAATGTGTCGCCAGCAGAGGTCGAGTTCGAAATGCAGCAGCTCGAGGGCGTCCAGTCCGCCTATGTGGTCGGGCTGCCGGATCAGGAGCGGGGGCAGATCGTGGTCGCTGCGGTCGTCACCGGCGACGAGGCGGTCGACTTCGCCGACGTCGAGGCGAAGCTGAGACAGCGTCTCTCCTCATACAAGGTGCCGCGCGCCTATGTGGCGATCCGGCGCGAGGAGGTGCCGCTGCTGCACAGCAACAAGGTCGCTCGCCGCGAGATCGTCGCCATGCTCGAGGCGAAGCTCGGGCGGGCGGCGACAAAAAAATAACGGAGCTTGCGCTGGTGCTCGACCCGCCAAATCGTCTCGAAGCCGAGTTTATCGTCAAGGACGATCTGTTCGATATTGTTGCGATAGGCGGATCGGTCCGCCCTGCGCCGGCCGCTACGATGCTGATTGCTATGCGAGAGGGTGTTTGAGATGCCGACGGCGAAACTAACTGAACTCCCCAAGGGCGGCGGCGGTCGCTGGCCGATCTGCGGAAGGGGGTTTCGCTCCGTCAAATGGGGCGACCTCGAGGTGGGCTACACCACCGCTGGACCGATGAATGCTGGTCCGACCTACGATTTTCTCCCGGGCAAGGTCTGCATGTGCCCCCACTACGGCTATGTTTTCAAAGGGAGGATCCGGTGCGTGTATCCGGGGACGGACTGGCCGGACGAAGTGGCGGAGCCCGGCGACGTCTATTTTTTCCGCGCCGGCCACCACCTTATCTACGAGGAGGCCACGGAAGCACTGGAGCTCAATCCCGCCGACGCCCTCGCATTCCTTATGGATCACGTAGAGGCCCATGCGCGAAAGTTGGTAGAGAGCAACAGCGGGACCAAGCTTTAGACACCGGCTCGGTCGCGGGTTGCGCCCGCCGCGCCGGCCGACGACTCCAGCGGAACGCCTAGCCCTACGCGTCGGCGGAAGGCGCGCCGATCGATGGCCGTCGGGTTCGCCGCATCGGCTTTCGTCAACCTTAGGATCAATCCATGCCGGTAGATCAGGCGCTTGCGGAACGCCCAACCCATGTCCCGTCATCGGTGGTTCACGACTTCGATGCGTTTCGCGATCCGGGGCTGCTCGCCGATCCTCATGAGCGTGTCCGGGCGCTGATCGATGAAGCGCCGCCCTTGTTTTGGACGCCTTACAACGGCGGCCGCTGGATGGCGCTGCGCTATGCGGATGGAACGCGCGTGCTGCGGGAGCCGGAAAGCTTTTCCAGCGCAATCTTCACGCCAGAGCAGAAAATGGCGATGGTCGCGCGCAATCCGCCAGATGCGCCGCGCATCCCGCGGAGCGTCCCAGTCGGCATGGCCCCCCCGAACACACCAAATATCGCGCGCCATTGCAGAAGGCCTTCTCGCCCAAGACGATGATGACGTTGAAAGGCGATATCGACGCCTTGGCCGAAAGCCTGGTCGCTTCGATCGCGGAGCAAGGACGATGCGACTTCATCTCCGCTGTGGCGGAGCAGTTCCCCGTTCGCGTTTTCCTGAAGATGATGGGGCTGCCGCAAGAGCGGCTGCCCGAGTTTCGCGGGCTGGTCCGCGAGGTTTTCGCTCCGCGCGGAAACGATCCGCTGGAGATGGGGTTGCGCCTGCGCAAGGTCGCCGATGCAATGCTCGATGTGATCCATGCCCGCCGCGAAGCGCCACAGGACGATCTCATCAGTCAGCTGTGGGCGCTGGAGATCGACGGCGAACCGATGACGATCATCCTGATGGAGGATTACTCGGTCCTGCTTTTCCTCGCCGGTCTCGACACCGTCATCAACGCGATTGGTCACGGCATACGCCATCTTGCCATGCATCCCCAATTGCAGGCCGAACTGCGCGCAAACCCCAGGCTGATCCCCAAGGCGGGGGAGGAGCTTCTAAGGCGTTACACCTTCGTCATCCCGATGCGCCGCGTCACCCGCGACCTCGAACTCGGCGGCGTCGCGATGAAGACTGGCGACATAGTGCATAGCTTCTTGCCGGCGGGCGATCTTGATGGCGCTGAATTCCCAGAGCCGAATCTTTTCAGCCTTCTCCGCGCGAACCGAGCCCATGTGGCTTTCGGCGCCGGTCCGCACCGCTGTCTTGGAATGCATCTCGCCAGAATTGAGCTTCAGTCGCCCTATCGCTTGGTTCTGGAGATGCTGCCTGAGTTTCGTCTCGACCCCGAGTACCCGGCGCACTTCCACGCCGGCAATCTGCTCGCGGTCGCCTCCCTCCACTTGCGCTGGGCCTTAGAGGGTGACTGTCTCTGATTGAATCGGGATTCCTCTTTTGGGCGGATCATGATTCAAGATGCAGGCTGGGCAGGAGGCCAGCTTGCATGGCGCGTCCCTATTCCAAGGATTTGCGGGATC
>JAMFTA010000017.1 GCA_026225565.1 Caulobacter sp.
CGTCCGTCTTGCAAGCCAACTTACGGGTTGGCAAATCGACATCATGACCGAGAGCCAGGAGAGCGAGCGCCGTCAGCGCGAGTTCTCCGAGCGCACAGCCCTCTTCCAGGAAGCCCTGGATGTGGACGAGGTGATCGCCCAGCTCCTGGTCACCGAAGGCTTCGCGGCGGTGGAAGACATCGCCTATGTCGAGCCGCAAGAGCTGGCTGAGATCGAAGGCTTCGATGAGGACACCGCCGAGGAGCTGCAGGCCCGCGCCCGCGACTTCCTCGACAAGGAAGCCGCTGAGCTGGATTCCAAGCGCAAGGCGTTGGGGGTCGAAGACGGCGTGCTCGAGATCGAAGGGGTCACCCTGCCTATCGCCGTCGCCCTCGGGGAGGCCGGGGTGAAAACCGTCGAAGACCTAGCCGATCTGGCCACCGACGAGATTCGCGGCGCCTTCGAGAACAGAGGCGGCGAGCGCGTGCGCGTGCCCGGCGCCCTGGAAAGCTTCGAGCTCTCGGTGGAAGACGCCGAGGCCCTGATCCTGCGCGCCCGGGTCGCCGCCGGCTGGATCGAGGCCGATCCGGTCGAGCTGGAAGCCGAGCCGCTCGAGGCCGAGCCCGAAACCACGGAGTCGGAGGAGGTCTAACGGCGTCCTCCTCACCCGGATGACTGACGCGCCCCCCGCCGATCCCGCCGACCAAACGCATGAGGCCCAAACTCATGCAGCCAAGACCCACGCGGAAGCCTCCCGCCAGCGCCGAGACCTGGTCTCCGGCGCGGTAATGGAGGAGGCGCGCCTGATCCGCTTCGTCGCCGGGCCCGACGGGGCGGTGATCCCGGATTTGTCGAGGAAGCTCCCCGGCCGGGGCATGTGGGTGGAGGCGAGCAGGGCGGCGGTGGACCATGCGGCGCGCAAGGGCGGTTTCTCCCGCTCGGCCAAGGCCAAGCTCTCGGCTCCCATCGATCTCGCCGACCAGGTCGAAGCCCTCATCGCCCGTCAATGTCTGGACCGGCTGGGGCTTGCACGGCGCGCCGGGGCGCTTACATCGGGGTTTGAGAAGGTATCCGCGGTGTTGAAGTCCGGGAAGGCCTCCTGGCTGATCGAGGCGTCCGACGGATCTCCCGATGGTCGGCGCAAGATCATGGGCGTCTGGCGCAAGTCGCCCAATCCGCCCCAGATCTGCGGCGCTTTCAACGCGGACGAATTGAGTTTGGCCTTGGGCCTTGGACATGCGATACACACCGCCTTCCCTGCGGGACGATGGGCGGAGCGCTGGACCGAAGCGCTCGGCCGCCTCGCCGGGTTTCGCCCCATCCTTCCCGAGCGTTGGAGCGAAGAGGCCTGAGGCCGACGCCCAGACGAGCCATCGTTTGGGTTGTGCTTCCGGCCTTTTTGATTTTGGGCTCCCTCCCATTAGAGGGCGGCCCTCCGATATGACTGCCTGCCTGCCCATTGGGGCCGGCCATGAGTAAAGCGAGCGCATGAGCGACGAAGACGACAACAACGGCTCCAATCCGCCAGCCGGCGGCCGCGCGCCCCTCACGCTGAAGCCGCGCGCAGGCGCGGTCAGCGCGGGCACCGTGCGGCAAAGCTTCAGCCATGGTCGATCCAAGACCGTGGTGGTGGAGACCAAGCGGCGGCGGGTCGATGGCCCCGGCGCCCGGCCGTCCGAAGCCTCGACCGTGTTTGCGCCTCAGCCGCGCCCGGCCGCCCCGCCAGCCGCCGCGGCGCCAGCTCGTCCCCCCGAGGCTCCACGAGCCGCGGGCGGCGCCAACCTGAACCTTTCGCAGAGCGAACTGGCGGCGCGCCAGAAGGCCATCGACGCCGCTCGCCAAGCTGAAGAGCATCGCGCCGCCGAAGAGGCCGCCCGCAAGCGCGAAGCCGAAGCGCAGGACGTCGCCGCCCGCCAAGCGGAGGCGCCGCCGGTCGCCGCGCCGCCAGCCGCCCCGGCGCCCGCCGCAGCCCCAGTCTCAGTCGTCGCCCCAGCAGCGCCGGCCGCACCCGCACCGGCCGTCGCCGCTCCAGTCGAGGCCAAGGCGCCCGCGCCGATCGCACCGCCCGCTCCAGTGACCGCCGCGCCGGCTCCGGCCGCGCCAGTCCCGCCGGCCGCCCCAGCGGCGCCGCGGGCTTGGGAGCGCCTTTCCAATCGCCCGGCTACGCCACGCGACGGCCGCCCGGCGCCGGAAGGCCGCACCTACACGCCGCCGCCTCGCCGCGAAGAGGCCCCCCGCAACGAATATCGCCAAGGCGACCGTCCCCCGGCGCCCGATCGCTCATCCGGCGATCGTCCCGGCGGCGGCGGCGGCTTTGGCGCGCGTCCCAGCGACGGCGGCGGCTATGGAGCCCGCGGACCTCGTCCTCAAGGTGAGCGTCCGGCTGGCGGCTACGGCGATCGCGCCCCCGGAGCCGGCGCTCGCCCGCAAGGCGACCGTCCTTCGTCGGCCCCGGCCGGCAGCTACGGGGATCGCGGCGCCAGGCCCTCTTCCGCCGGCGCCCGTGCTCCGGCCGAAGGCGGCACGGTTCGCTATTCCGCTCTTTCCCCCCGCCCCGCTGCGCCCCGTCCCGGCGCTGCCGGCGGTTTCCGCAGCGCGGCCTCCACCGCCGCGCCCTCGGCGCCGGAACTCTCCAAGACCAGCCGCTCGGCGCCCCCGCGCGCCGGCGAACGCGCCCGTCCCGGCGATGACGACGACAGCCGTCGCCGCGGCGCTGCGGGCGCGGACGGCAAGGCCGTTTCGCGCACCCGAGGCGAGCCCAAGCGCCGCGAAGGCCGCCTGACCATCCAGGCCGTGGCCGGCGACGAGGATTCGGCCGAGCGGATGCGCTCCCTCGCCTCGGTTCGCCGGGCCCGCGAGCGTGAACGTGAAAAGCGCACCAAGGGCTCTGGCGGCGCAGACCAAAGGGTTGCCCGCGACGTGATCATTCCTGACGCCATCACCATTCAAGACCTGGCCGGCCGTATGGCCGTGCGCGGCGTGGACATCATCAAATACCTGATGCGTCAGGGGACCATGGTGACCATCAACGACGTCTTGGACGCCGACACCGCCGAACTGATCGCCTCGGAGTTCGGCCACTCGGTCAAGCGGGTGTCCGAATCGGACGTGGAAACCGGCTTCATCGGCGATGAGGACATCGACGATCACATGGTGCCCCGCGCGCCCGTCGTCGCTGTCATGGGTCACGTAGACCACGGCAAGACCAGCTTGCTAGACGCCCTTCGCTCCGCCGACGTGGCGGGCGGCGAGCACGGCGGCATCACCCAGCACATCGGCGCCTATCAGGTTCGCCTGCCCGATGGGGAGAGCGTCACCTTCCTCGACACCCCCGGCCATGCCGCCTTCAGCTCCATGCGTATGCGCGGCGCCAACGTCACCGACATCGTCATCCTGGTGGTGGCGGCCGACGACGGCGTGATGCCCCAGACCATCGAGGCCATCAATCACGCCAAGGCGGCCGGCGCCCCGATCATCGTGGCCATCAACAAGATCGACAAGCCCGGCGCCGATCCGACGCGGGTGATCAACGAACTGTTGCAGCACGAGATCGTCGCCGAGAGCCTCGGCGGCGAAACCCAGATGATCGAGGTTTCCGCCACCCAGAAGCTGGGCCTGGACGACCTGATCGAAGCCATCCTCCTGCAGGCCGAAGTGATGGACCTGCGCGCCAACCCCGACCGCTCGGCCGAGGGCGTGGTGATCGAGGCCAAGCTCGACAAGGGCCGGGGCCCCGTGGCCACCGTCCTGGTCAAGCGCGGCACCCTGAAGCGCTCGGACATCGTCGTCGCCGGCGCCGCCTGGGGCCGGGTGCGCGCCCTGGTCAATGAGCGCAACGAACAGGTGCCGTCCGCCGGTCCTTCGGTGCCGGTGGAGATCCTGGGCCTGGACGAAACCCCCGATCCCGGCGACACCTTGGCCGTGGTGGAGAACGAAGCCCGCGCCCGGGAGCTGACCGAATACCGTCAGCGCCTGAAGCGGGAGAAGACCATCGGCCCGGTCGGGGGCAATTCCCTGGCCGACATGATGGCCAAGCTCAGCGCCAAGAAGGTGTCCGAGCTCCCGGTCATCATCAAGGCGGACGTCTCGGGCTCGGCGGAAGCCATCGTCGGCTCCTTGGAAAAGCTCGGCACCGACGAAGTGCGGGCGCGGATCATCCTCTCCATGGCCGGCGCGATCACCGAAAGCGATGTCTTGCTGGCCAAGGGCGCGGGCGCCCCGATCCTCGGCTTCAACGTCCGCGCCTCCAAACAGGCGCGCGATCTGGCCGAGCGCGAAGGGGTGGAGATCCGCTACTACGCCATCATCTACGACCTGATCGACGACATCAAAGGCGTGCTCTCGGGCATGTTGGCGCCGATCCAACGGGAAACCTTCCTTGGCAACGCCGACGTCCTGCAGGCGTTCGACATATCCAAGGTCGGCAAGATCGCCGGTTGCCGGGTCTCCGACGGGGTGGTCCGCAAGGGCGCCCGGGTGCGGATCATCCGCAACGACATCGTGGTCTTGGAGCTTGGCACCCTGCAGACGCTCAAGCGCTTCAAGGACGAGGTCAACGAAGTGGTGGCGGGCCAGGAATGCGGCATGGCGTTCCAGGGCTTCCAGGACATCAAGGCCGGCGACATCATCGAGTGCTTCACCCTGGAAACCATCCAGCGGACCCTGGCCTAACCGTCGGCTTGGCGAACAGCATTGGGCGGCCTAGCTTGGCCGCCCCGTTGCCTTGTTGGGGGTTGCGCTTTGTTCGAGGGTCTGATGAATCTCAGGATTTGGATGCTCGCCGCCCTTGGGTGGGTGGTTCCGGTCCTGGCCGGCGCTCAGGTCGCTCCGCGTGATCTCGCCGCCCGCGTCGACGCCTCCGTCGCCGAGGCGCTGCAGCGGACCGGTTCGCCGTCGGCGTCGGTGGCCGTGGTGGTCGATGGCAAGATCGTGCTGGCCAAGGCCTACGGTCTGGCGCGGCTGGACCCGCGGGCGTCGGCCACCGCCGACACTCGCTATGGCGTCGGCTCGATCTCCAAGGAATTCACCGCCGCCGCCATCCTGATCCTACAGTCCGAGGGCAAGCTATCCCTGGACGATCACGTCTCGCGCTGGTTTCCCGAGCTGACCGACGCCAACAAGATCACCCTGCGGCAAATTCTCAGCCACACCGCCGGCTATCAGGACTTCTACGCCGAAGACTACACCCTGACCCCCATGCAAAGGCCGACCACGCCCGAGGCGATCATGGCCGGCTGGGCGAAAAAGCCCTTGGACTTCCAGCCGGGCGACGACTGGCAATATTCCAACACCGGCTATGTGATCGCCGGGCGGATCGTGGAGAAGGTCTCCGGCCAGCCCCTGTTCGCCTTCCTCAAGGCCCATGTCTTCACGCCCCTGCACATGGATGGGGCGGTGGACAACGACGCCAAGAGGATCGCGGCGCCGGACGCCGCCGGCTATACCCGCGCCGCCCTCGGCCCGGTCAGGCCGGTGATCCCCGAAGGTTCGGGCTGGATGTACGGCGCGGGCGAACTGGCCATGCCCGCCCGCGACGTGGCCAAATGGGACGTCAGCCTGATCGATAAGAGCCTTCTGACGCCGGCCGCCTACGCTGAGGAGGTGAAGACCATCACCCTGAACAGCGGCAAGGATTCCGGCTACGCCATGGGCCTGTTCGTCAGCCACACGGGCGGGCGCACCCTTTATCGACATTCAGGCGAGATTGCCGGCTTCGTCTCGGATAACCGCATCTACCCGGATGACAAGATCGCCATCGTCGTCCTCACCAACATCGAGGCCAATGGCGCGGCCAAGTCCATCGCCGATCGGATCGTCGATCTGGTCCTGCCGCCCGATCCCATCGACGCGGAGGTCAAGGCGATGTTCTTCCAACTGCAAAAGGGCGCCCTCGACCGGGGCCCTTTGACGTCCAACCTCAGCGATTATTTCACCGCCCAGACGGTGGGCGATTTCAAAGCCAGCCTAGGCCCCCTCGGCCAGCCCCATCTGTTCCAGCGGCAGGGCGAGGAGGATCGCGGCGGCATGAAGTTTCGCACCTATCGCATCGCCTTCGATACGCGCACCGTCAGCCTCACCGTCTACGTCATGCCCGACGGCAAGCTCGAGCAGTTCCTGGCGTCTCCGACCGAATAGAAGGCCCCGCGATCGACGCTGACGAGGCAATTTTTGTCCACACTTTGGTAAACCCTTCTCCACTAAGGAAAAACCAGTACGTCGCGTAGGAGTTGACGATGAATAGGGTGGAAAATTTCGGCAATGGATTACACCGGCTCGTCTACGTCAGTCGGATGTGCGCAATAGGACCCGCCGACCTGAATGGCGAAGTCGAAGCGATCGTCGCGGTGTCTCAGCGCAACAACGCCGCCGTTGCAGTCACCGGAATGCTGCTGGCCTATGAGGGTTGTTTTGTGCAGGCCCTCGAAGGCTCCCACCAGACGATCAGCGACCTATACGACCGGATTGCTTGCGACGAGCGCCATACCGATTTGAAGATCATAGGCGCTGAGGCGGTCGCCAGCCGCACCTTCGGCGGGTGGTCGATGCGGGCCGGCCGGCGCCCCGCCAATCCGGGAGAGGCGCGCTTTGACCCCTACGTCATGAGCGCCAAGGATTTGACGGCGCTGCTTTCCCTGTCAGCGGCGCTGAGCCGAAATCCAAAACGCGCGGCGGCGTAGAGGGCCGACATTGGCCGTGCTAGAAGAGCGGCCATGCGCCTGCCCTTGCTTCTTGCCCTATCGCTGCTGACGGCGGCCTGCTCCACCATCCCGCGCCTTGAAGCGTCCAACGATCTACACGCCTTTCTGGTCGCCATCCGCGACGGGGATCGCGCGACCTTCGACGCCCATGTGGACAAGCCGGCCCTGAAGGCCCAGTTGCGCTCACGCCTGTTGGTCGAGACCGCAGGGGGGAACGGCGCAGCCAGCGCCCCCACCCTGGGCGCCCTCCTCGCCGGGCCCCTGGTGGACTTCGGCGTCGATGCCCTGGTGCGGCCCGAGGTGTTCCGCGCCGTGGCCATCGACCTCGGCTACGATACCGCCCGCCCCTTGCCGAACGTCCTGGCCATCGCCCAATTCGTGCGCCCCCTCGACTCAGGCCGGGCCTGCGTCTTCACCAAGAAGGGCGGACCGTGCGTCTTGATCTTCAAGGACGAGGGCGGAACCTGGAAGCTGATCGGTTTTGAGGGCCATATCGGCCTTGGCAGGGGCGGCAAGCTGGCGCTCAGCGCCACATAAGGGGTTCGAGCATACGAAATGCAGCGGCTGATCGAGATGTTGCGCAGCCGCCGAGGCACCTGGCTGGTGGTGGTGCTGGCGACCGCACCCATGCTGTGGGGTCTGTTCAGTCGGCTGAAGAAGCACAACCACCTGTTCGCCGACTTCCTGCAGCTGTCGTGCGCGGCGGCGCGGTCGAACGCCCACCAGCCCCTCTATGGCGGCGCGCCTTGTGCGGGCATGGACGCCATGCCCTTCGTCTACATCCCGCTGGTCGCCCACGGGGCGGCGGCGGTGAGCGGCGTTTTGGGGGCGTCCGGCTTCACCTTCCTCTATGCGGTCCTCTACATCGCGGCGGGGCTCTACCTGTTCTGGACCCTGGTCTTCTCCAAGGCGGTGTCGCTGGCGCCGGTGGAGCGGGCGCCGCTGATGACCATCATCACCGGCAGCGCCCTCAGCTGGGGCAATATAGCCCTGCCGTTGACGGCCCTGATCGTGGGAGCGGCTGACAGCATCTTGACCCTGCCGATCGTGTTCGGTGCAGCGGTGGCCATCGCCAGCATGTTCAAGCCAGTGTTCCTGGTCTACCTCATGGGCCTCCTCTATGCGCCGCTGCCTTTGATGCGGCGGGCTTGGGTGATCGGCGCCAGCGCCATTTGCGGCCTCGCGCCCACCGCGCTGTTCATGCTCTTCGGCGGCGAAGAAGCACGCCAGTGGACCGCCCAGACCCTGCACTATGTGCTGACCCAGGCGCCCGGCTACGGTTTCCTCGGCTGGACGTCGGCCTTGGGGGTCTCGGGCGTCGGCCCTGTGGTGGCGGTGCTATTTGTGCTCTACGCCCTGGTCATCGTCATCTCCGGCTGGATCGTCGCGGCGAAAAGCGGCCTGCCAGACCGCGAGCGGGTGTGGCTGGGCCTGGGCTCCGCCGCCTTGGTGATTCCCCGGATGATGCGCTACGACGCCTTTCTGCTGGGGCTCGGCATGATCGTCCTGGCAAAGGCGGCGCGCACCATGTCGCCGGTCTATGGCCGGCGGATCGGCATCGGCGTCTATGGCCTGTTCGCTCTGTCCTGGGTGCTGAATGTGGCGGTGGGGGGCAATCAGCTGCTGCTCGTCACGCCGCTGTTCAGCCTGTTGCTGGTGGGGATGGCCGGCTGGCGGCTCTGCCAGTTGCAGCGCCCCACGGCGCCGGCCCAGCCGATCCTTCTGGACACCGTTCCGCTCTAGGGGTAAACGCGCGCCCTTTCGTCCGTCGGCGTCCGATCCGCCGCGCACGTGGAGGTTTCATGCGCTCGTCCCACAAATCCCCCGACAAGACCTATGGCAAGGGCGCCGGCAAGCTCGCCAGAGGGGGCGGCAAAGCCAAGCGCCCGCCCGCCGAACTCGGCCCCAGCCAGCGGCAGCTGCGCACCGGCGAGCTGGTGCGCCACAGCCTGGCGGAGATCCTCCGCGAAGAGGAGATTCAGGACCCGGCCCTGGCCGGCGTCTCCATCACGGTCACCGAGGTGCGCCTGAGCCCCGACCTGAAGCACGCCATCTGCTTTGTCGAGCCCTTGGGCGCCGGCGTCGGCGCGGTGGCGGCCGAAGGGGTGGTGGCCGCCCTCAACAAGGCCGCCAAGTTCCTGCGCGGGCGCCTCGGCAAGCTGGTGGATCTGAAGTTCACCCCCGATCTGCGCTTCCTGCACGACGAGAGCTTCAACGCCGCCACCCACATAGACAAGCTGCTGGCGCGGCCCGACATCGCCCGCGACCTTGCCGCCTCCAACGCGCCCGAAGACGAAGAAGAGGCTGGCCGCTAATGGGCCGCCGCCGCAAGGGCGACCCGATCTCCGGCTGGATCGCCCTGGATAAGCCCTACGGCATGGGCTCCACCGATGCGGTCTCCAAGGTGCGCTGGCTGTTCAACGCCCAGAAGGCCGGCCACGCCGGAACGCTGGACCCCCTGGCCAGCGGCTGCCTGCCCATCGCCCTTGGGGAGGCCACCAAGACCGTGCCCTTCCTGATGGACGCCCGCAAAGTCTATCGCTTCACCATAGAGTGGGGCGTCTCCACCGCCACCGTCGACGCGGAGGGGGCAGTGACCGGAACCTCGGACGTGCGGCCGACGGTCGCAGCGGTCGAGGCGCTTTTGCCCCAGTTCGTCGGCCAGATCATGCAGGTTCCGCCCATCTATTCGGCCATCAAGGTGGACGGCGAGCGCGCCTATGACCTGGCTCGCGAAGGGATCGCGGTGGAACTTGAGGCTCGCCAGGTGACGATCTATTCGGCCCGCGCAGCAGAGGCGCCCGACGCCGACCGCATCACCCTGGAAATCGAGTGTGGCAAAGGCGTCTATGTGCGCGCGATGGCGCGCGACCTGGCGCAAATGCTCGGCGCGGAAGGGCATATTTGCGCCCTGCGGCGGCTCAGCGTCGGCGGCTTTATCGAGCCCCGCTTGATTTCGCTGGAAAGTTTGACGGATTTGGTGCAGAACGCCGCCGGCTCGAAGGCTTTGCTTCCGGTCGAGACCGCGCTGGACGACATCCCGGCGTTGGCCGTGACCCATGAAGACGTCTTCAGGCTGAGGCAGGGACGATCGATCGTTCTCCTTCCCAGGCAGGTTGAAGCGCTCAAAACGCGGCTCTTGTCCCAAGCCCCCCAGTCCGGGGCAGGGACCGGCGACGCGCCCAGAACTATTTCAGTCACCTCGGACGGAAGCATCGTGGCGCTCTGCGAACTTCGCGCGGGCCGGCTCAACCCCACCCGCGTCTTTCAACATACGGAGACTTGACGATGTCGATTACCCCGGACCGCAAGGCCGAGCTGATCCATACCCATGCGCGCACTGAAGGCGACACGGGTTCTGCCGAAGTGCAAGTGGCGATTCTGTCCGAACGGATCTCGAATCTCACCGAGCACTTCAAATTCCACAAGAAGGACAACCACTCCCGCCGTGGTCTCTTGAAGATGGTGTCGCAACGTCGCCGCCTTCTCGACCACCTGAAGGTCACCGATGAAGGTCGTTACACGACCCTGATCGGCGCCCTGGGTCTGCGCCGGTAGTATGAAAATACCGCTCATCCCCATCGGGGGTGAGCGGATTAAGCGAGGGCGCGCAACGCGTCCTAAACGACGCCGGGGCCGATGGCGGTCCTGGTTTGGACGAGGAACGCCTGTACGCACGCACACCCCCTGTCCGCCCCACGGAAATCCGTCCCTGGGGGAATGAGAAAGACAAATCCCGATGTTTGACATCAAGAAGAAGACCATTGAATGGGGCGGCCGCAAGCTGACCCTGGAGACCGGCCGCATGGCCCGCCAGGCTGACGGCGCCGTCCTCGCCACCTACGGCGAGACCACCGTCCTCGCCACCGTCGTCTACGCCAAGGCCCCCAAGCCCGGCCTCGACTTCTTCCCCCTCACCGTCAATTACCAAGAGAAGACCTATGCCGCGGGCAAGATCCCGGGCGGCTTCTTCAAGCGCGAAGGGCGTCCCACCGAAAAGGAGACCCTGGTCTCCCGCCTGATCGACCGTCCGATCCGCCCCCTGTTCGTCAAGGGCTTCAAGCACGAGACCCAGGTGGTCATCAACGTGCTCAGCCACGATCTTGAGAACGATCCCGACATCGTCGCCATGGTCGCCGCCTCCGCCGCCCTGACCCTCTCGGGCGTGCCCTTCATGGGCCCGATCGGCGCCGCGCGTGTCGGCTACATCAACGGCGAATATGTGCTGAACCCGACCCTGGACCTCCTGCCCGAGTCGCAGATGGACCTGGTGGTCGCCGCCACCGAAGACGCCGTCATGATGGTGGAATCGGAAATCAAGGAACTGGCCGAAGACGTGGTCCTGGGCGGCGTGGTCTTCGCCCACGAAGCCATGAAGCCGGTGATCCAGGCCATCATCGAACTGGCCGAACACGCCGCCAAGGAACCCTATGACTTCACGGCCGAAACCTTCGACGACCTGACCAAGAAGATCCAGGACATGGTCGGCGCGGAACTGCGCGCCGCCTATGAGCACAAGGGCAAGGCCGAGCGTCACGACGGCATCCACGCCGCCAAATCCAAGGCCTCCGCCGCCTTCGTGAAGACCGAAGCCAATCCGGACGGCTACGACAGCTCCAAGTTCTCGTCAGCCTTTAAGGAAGCCGAAGCCAACATCCTGCGCCGCGACATCATCGAGCATGGCAAGCGGGTGGACGGCCGACCGCTCGACAAGGTTCGCCAGATCGTCTCCGAAGTGGGCGTCCTGCCCCGCGCCCACGGCTCCGCCCTGTTCACCCGCGGCGAAACCCAAGCTCTGGTCGTGGCCACGCTGGGCACCGGCGAAGACGAGCAGTGGATCGACGCCCTGGAAGGCACCTATAAGGAGAAGTTCCTCCTTCACTACAACTTTCCTCCCTTCTCCGTCGGCGAGACCGGCCGCATGGGCTCCCCCGGCCGCCGCGAAATCGGTCACGGCAAGCTGGCCTGGCGGGCGATCCGCCCCATGCTGCCGACCCCGGCCGAATTCCCCTACACCATCCGTCTGGTGTCGGAGATCTTCGAGTCCAACGGCTCCTCCTCCATGGCTTCGGTCTGCGGCGGCGTCCTGGCGCTGATGGACGCGGGCGTGCCTTTGAAGAAGCCGGTCTCCGGCATCGCCATGGGCCTGATCCTGGAGCCGTCTGGCGAATACGCCATCCTGTCCGACATCCTGGGCGATGAAGACCACCTGGGCGACATGGACTTCAAGGTGGCCGGCACCGAAGACGGCATCACCTCCTTGCAAATGGACATCAAGGTCCCGGGCATCACCCGCGAGATCATGGAAAAGGCCCTTCACCAGGCCAAGGCCGGCCGCGTTCACATCCTGGGCGAAATGGCCAAGGCGATGACCGCGCCGCGCGCCGACGTGGGTGAATTCGCCCCCAAGATCGAGACCATCTCCATCCCCACCGACAAGATCCGCGACGTGATCGGCACCGGCGGCAAGGTGATCCGCGAGATCGTGGAAAAGACCGGCGCCAAGGTGAACGTGGAAGACGACGGCACCGTGAAGGTCTCGGCCTCCGACGGTACGAAGATCAAGGCGGCGATCGACTGGATCAAGAGCCTGACCTCGGAGCCGGAAATCGGCGCCATCTACACCGGCAAGGTGGTGAAGGTGGTTGATTTCGGCGCCTTCGTGAACTTCTTCGGCGCCAAGGACGGCCTGGTTCACGTCAGCCAGATCTCCAACGAGCGGGTCGCCCGTCCCCAGGACGTCTTGTCCGAAGGCCAGTCGGTGAAGGTGAAGCTCGTGGGCTTCGACGACCGCGGCAAGACCAAGCTGTCGATGAAGGTGGTCGACCAGGAAACTGGCGAAGACCTGAGCAACAAGGAAGCGGTGGAGGCGTAAGCCTTACTCGCTACCGGTACAAATGATGAGCCCCGGTCGAAAGGCCGGGGCTTTTTTGTTGGTGGAACCACGGGCCGAGAGGACCGCCTCCGACTGTTGCAATACACCCGGCCTCGTTCTTAAAATCTACCATGAGCGAACCGATGCAACTCGGCCCCTTGCCGCTCTTCGCGCTAGTTACCGGGTTCGAAGAGATTCACAGGAAAAGCCTCGCGCAACTTAGCGGCGTTTCCCAGAGTGTTGCCGCCGATAGCTCTTCATTAGTTCGACGCGCAGCAATCGCTTGGCAGGTGCCTCTTGAACAACTCACTTGTGAGCAAGCGCGGCTCTTAGTCGGGCAAGGTATGGGTTTGCGTTGGCTAAGTCAGCCTGTTTGCGCGCTTCTCAAATTACACCCCCACGCCGAAGTGACCTTCTATGCGGGAGATTTGGCGAAGGTAGTCCTGGAACGCATTAGCGATTTTATCCACTATGCTCCTGAGTCGGCGCGCGGGTTTCTTGAGGATAATTTTAGCTGGATCGACGATCTACGGGCGGCGGATAAAGAACTTGGCGGCACGTCCGGTGAGCAAGCGGAACAACTTCTAACCGCAGCGCGTCGGGCCATCGCAAACTGACACCCGACTGGCCAAACCCACCCTTAAGTCCATGGAGGCAAGTTTCGGCGAACGGTTTGGGGTGTGAAGGGAGGCCCCCCCCGGGCCCCCCGGCCGC
>JAMFTA010000158.1 GCA_026225565.1 Caulobacter sp.
GATCATCTTGAAGCCGCCGGCGGTGCCGATCCCGCGCACGGGCGGCGGCGGGATCACCCTGATGTCAGCGCCGGTGATGCCCGCCGTGCGTTTCTTGATGTCGGCGAAGATGCCGGTCAGGCTCTGGTGATGCTTCTGACGCGTCTTGAAATCGTCCAGCACCACATAGGACTGCCCGGAGTTTGACGCGGTGGCGTTAGTCACGGCGTCTACCCCTGCGTAGACCGAGGCGGCATGGACGCCGGGCGTGGCGAGGGTGTCCTTGATGGCTTCGCGCATCACCGCGTCCGTGCGCTGCAAGGATGAGCCCGGCGGCAAGGTGACCGAGAGGATGGCCAGCCCCTGGTCTTGTTGCGGGATGAAGCCCTGAGGCGTCGCCGCCAGGCGCCACCCGGTCAGCGCCAGGAGGCCGACATAGACGACCAGCATGAGCGCGATGATCCGCAGGGCCCGGCGAATGATGTTGGAATAGCCGTGGGAGAGGCGATCGAAACTACGATTGAACCATTTGGCGAAGCTGTCGAACGGCTTCTCCCAAGGCTTAAGGGCGTGGTGATCTTGGCTATGGGGCCTCATGATCAGGGCCGCCATGGCCGGCGACAGGGTCAGAGACATGATCAGGGAGATCAAGGTCGCCACAGCGATGGTCAGGGCGAACTGCTTATAGAATTGCCCTGAAATGCCGGTGATGAAGGCGGTCGGCACGAAGACCGCGCAGAGCACGACGGCGATGGCGATCAGCGCGCCGCCCACTTCATCCATGGTGGTATGGGCGGCCTCGGGCGCCGACATGCCCTGGGCGAGATGCCGCTCGACATTTTCGACCACCACGATGGCGTCGTCGACCACGATGCCGATGGCCAGGACCAGGCCGAATAGGGAAAGGTTGTTTAGGGAGAAGCCGAAGGCGGCCATGACCGCAAAAGTGCCGATCAGAGAGACAGGGATGGCCAGGATAGGGATCACCGCCGCCCGCCAGCTTTGCAGGAAGAGGATCACCACCACCACCACGAGGATCAGCGCCTCGAACAGGGTCTTATAGACTTCGTTGATGGACTCTTTGACGAACTCGGTTGGGTTGAAGATGATCTTGTAATCGAGGCCGGGCGGGAAATCCTGCTTCAGCCGATCCATTGTGGCCTTGATCTGGTTGGCGGTGTCCAGCGCATTGGTGCCCGGTTGCTGCTGGATGCCCAGGGCCACGGCGGGCCGATCGTTCAGATAGGCGTTGGTGGTGTAGTCCTGCGCGCCAAGCTCGACCCGCGCCACATCCGAGACCCGGGTGAGGCCGCCGGCGGCGTTGCGCTTGATGACGATATCGCCGAATTGTTGAGGCGTGGTCAGGCGGCCGAGGGTTTCGATATTGAGCTGCGCCGCTGCGCCGCCCCGTCCGAAGGGCGGGGCGCCGATGGAGCCCGCCGCGACCTGCACATTCTGCCCCTGCAGCGCGGTGACCACCTCTTCGACCGTCAAGTTCCGAGCGGCGGCGCGGTCTGGATCGATCCAGATACGCATGGCGTAGTCGCGGGCGGCGCGAGTGCCGATGTCGCCGACGCCCGGCAGGCGCAGCAAGGCGTCGCGAATATGCAAGCCGACGTAGTTGGCCACATATTGTTGGTCCAGGGAGTTGTCCGGCGAATAGGTATGGACAGCCATAAGGATGTCGGGCGTCGATTTGCGCACGACGACGCCGATATTGCGGACTTCTTCGGGCAGTTGCGGCGTCGCGGCGTCCAGGCGGTTTTGCACCTGAACCTGGTCGATGTTCAGGTCCGACCCCAGCTTGAAGGTGACGGTGATGGTCAGGTGGCCGTCGCCGGTGGCCTGAGAGGACATGTAGAGCATGTTCTCAACGCCGTTGACCTGCTCCTCGATCGGGGTGGAGACCGTGTCGGCCAGAACCTGGGCCGAGGCGCCGGGATAGGTGGCGGTGATATTGACCGTTGGCGGAATGATCGACGGGTATTGAGACACGGGCAGGCCGGGGAAGGCGATCGCCCCCACCAGGGTGATGAGGATGGCCAGCACGGCGGCGAACACCGGCCGGTCGATGAAAAAGTGTGAAAGTCTCATGCCGACGCGCGCATCCTAATGCAGATGCTCGACACTGGTGGCCGAGCCGGCCGCTGGGGTCATATAGGCCGCCGGATCCGGTCCCGTTCCGGGCGAGGGCGGCGTGATCTTGCCCTGCTTCGGCTTGACCGGCTTTCCGACGTGCGCGCGCTGTATGCCCGAGACGATCACCTCGTCGGCGGCGTCCAGACCGCCGCGCACCACCCGAAGACCGTCGGATAGGGGCCCAAGCTGCACTACTTTTTGCCGCACCGTGTTCTGGGCGTCGACGATGTAGACCACTTGGCGCGACTGGTCGGTGACCACAGATTCGTCAGGGATCAACATGCCTTGATAGGCGCCCGATCCCAAAAGCCGCATGTGACCGAACATGCCGGGGGTGAGGAACATATTGGGATTTGGCAGGACCGCCCGACCGCGAATGGTGCCGGCGCTGGTGTCGAGGGCATTGTCGACGAATTCCATCTTGCCCTTCCAGCGGTAGGTGGGCTCGTCCTGCAGTTTGATTTCCACCGGATTGGACTGGCGGCGAGACGAGGGGCGCGACCCGGCCGCGTTTTCGCGCTGATACTTCAGATAATTGCCTTCCGAGCCGGTGAAGGCGAACCGGATAGGGTCCAGATTGACGATATTGGTCAAGATCGTCGTATCGGCGGTGACGAGGTTGCCTGGGGCCACCCGCCGGTCGGAAATCCGACCCGAGAGCGGCGCCGTCACGCGGGTGAACTGCAGGTTCAAGGCATTGGTGCGCACAGTCGCCTCCGCCGAGGCCACGTCGGCTTGGGCTTGGGCGGCGTTTGCGCTGTCGGTGTCGTACTCTTGTTGGCTGATGGCCTTGGCGGCGAGCAGGGTCTTGGCGCGCGCGAGGATGGTCTTCGCATTGAGCAAGGCCGCCTGCACGTGCAGCAGTTGGCCCTTCGCCTGATCGAGGGCGGCTTGGTAGGGTCGGGGGTCGATCACGAACAGAAGCTGATCCTTGCGGACGATCTGCCCGTCTTTAAACGCCACCGACTGAAGATAGCCGGTCACCCGCGGCCGGATATCCACCGAATCCACCGCCACGAATTGTCCGACATAGTCGTCCCAATCCACGATCTGCTTCAGCAGCGGCTTTGAGACCTCCACCGTCGGCGGTGGAGGCGTGGGGGGCGCTTTTGCGGCGCAGGAGGCGACAAGGACGGCCAAGCCGGCCAAACTGACGCCTCTGAGTGCGAAACTCGACATGCTCAACCCCGCCCACGCCTTGCGGCCGCTTAATGCCCATGCGCTATAGCTCGCCCGCTTCAGCCCCGCGAGGGGCTAGGCGGCAGAGCCCCCGCAGTGCGCCGCTTCTTTAGGCCTTAAAAGGGCGAAATGGGGGCTCGCCCTGAAACGAATCCGTACATTTGCCCGGCCGCCATTCGCTAGCCGAAGCTCAGCTCCGGATGCGCCGCGCCGGCATATGCAGCCTCGGGAAGATGACAGGTGAAGGTGGCGCCCGCTCCAGGCTCGCTTTCCAGCGCCACCCATCCTCCATGCAGCTCCACCAAGGCCTTCACCAGGGCCAAGCCGAGCCCAGGGCCGCCGCGTTCACGGCCGACAAACCGATCGAAGATATGCGCCTGTACATGGAAGGGGATGCCACGGCCGGTATCCTTCACCCGAATCTGCACCTCGCCCAGCGCGCGACGGGCGTCCAAGGTGACGACGCCGCCTTGCGGCGTGGAGCGTATGGCGGTGGCGAGCAGGTGGTCGAGCACCTGCTCCAATCGGCGGGCGTCGGCCCGGATGACGCCCGCGTCGATCGTGTCGGCGAGGATATGCACGCCGCCCGCCTCAGCCAGCCGCTCGGCGCGGGCGGCCGTGTCAGCGAGAAGCTCCGCCACATCCACGTCGTGGAGGCTTAGGGCCATTTCCCCAGCATCGATCTGCGCCATATCGAGCACATCGTCGATGGAGCGCGCCAGTTGAGCGGCGGCGGTACGCACGGACGATACATGGCCGCGTGAGCGCTCGGGCAGGGCGTCCCCAAGGCTTTCCAAAAGCTCGGAATAGCCGATAATGGTGGTGAGCGGGGTGCGAAGTTCGTATGAGACGTTGCCGACGAAATCGCGTTTCAGCCGCTCGGCTTCGCTCAAGGCTTCAGAGCGGTCGCTGAGGGCCTGCTGCAGATTTCGCGTGGCGGTGACGTCATCGAAGCCGATCAGGGTGGCGCCGTCCGGCAAGGGGCGGGTCTGGTAGGCGACGATGCGCTGGTCGGAGGTGCGGGTCTCGCCTGAGATGGGTTCGCGGGCCTGGGGATCGGGATCGGCGACGCGCGCTTTCAAGTCGGCCCAAAACGCCCGATCGTGGACGAGCGGGATGCACAGGTTGGCGACGCCATCGAAATCGCCCGCGTCGGTCATCGCCTGGGCGCTGACCCCCCAAAATCGTTCAAAAGCCTCGTTGTGAAGGCGCAGCCGCCCATCCGATCCGAACACGGCGACCGCGTCGTTCAACTTATCCAGGGTTGCCTGCTGGACCTGCAGAAGACTGTTGTATTGGGCGCGAAGCCTCAGCTCGCCCGTGATGTCCGAAAACAGCAGCAAAATGCCGCCAAAGGGATGGGGCTGTCTGACGATGCGGAGGGTCCGGCCGTCGGGAAGACTCCAAAGCTCGTCCGGTCCGACCTGGATCTGCTCGTAAAAGCCAAGCTCCCTGACCTTCCAGGCGGCGTAGTCGACCTGTTCAGGCAGCCGCCGGCGTTGACGCAAGCGGTCCAGCACTTCGCCGTGGCTCGGCCCCTCCGCCAGCCAGGCAGGCTCCAGTCCCCATAGATTGGCGAAGGCGGTGTTGTGGAAGGATAGACGGCGGTCGGGCCCGAAGATCGCCACCGCGTCGGCAAGACGGTTCAGGGTTTCGTCATGGGCGGCGTCCTGACGCTTCAGCGCCTCGCGCATGTCCTCCATCTCGGTGACGTCAAGGGCGATAGCCCCGGCGCCGCCGCCTTCCAAGGGCTGCGCGGTGACGAAAAAGGCGCGCCTGCGGCCCTCTATGGGGGCCCAGCGGAGCCCCTCCCTTCGCTGCGCCAGGCCCGCGGCCTCCGCCGCCAAGCTTTCCACCCCCCGATCGAAGCTCAGCCCCCTGGCCAGCGCATCCTCGACCGAATGGGCTTCAGCCGCCTTCAGCCAGGCCCTGTTGGCCCAGACCAACCGTCCGCCTGTGCCGCTGATCCACGCCGGGTTAGGGTGGGCGTCCAGGAAGTCTGCAAAACGGGCCGCCGATGGCAGTCCGGCCCCGGTGGAGACGGAAAGCCGCAGCCAGGCGAAGGCGCCGGCGGTGCGCCCCTCCACCACCACGGCGCTTTTGGCGGCCTTATCTCCATGAGGCCCGCGCGCTTCGAAATCGCAAGGCTCGCCGCGCTCGATCAAGGCTTTCAGCCGGCGGGCGTGCTCCGGATCGGATCGAATAAGGGCTTGAAGCACCACCGGGGCGTCAGCCGCGTCCGGCAGCCCAAGGGCCGATGCACAGGTCGCGAGGCTTTCTGGGCCCGATGCGGAGCGCGCCTCGACGGCGTGACCGTCTTCGACCGAGATGACAATGAAAGCGCTGTCGAAGGCGCCAGTAGAGGCGAGCGCCACCTCGTCCCGATCCTTCAGCGCTTGCAACTCATCGGATAGGGCTCGGATATGAATTTGCGCACTGCGGCGCTGCGCCAGCGCCCACAATGCGGCGGCGAGCGCGAGACTGGTTGCGCCGCCAGCGGCGGCGAATGCTGCGTCCAATGCGGCCATATCGGCAATTCCGTTTCGATACGCATTGCATCGAATCACGAACTATAACGCCAGATAAGCTCTTAAGCCGAATAGCGTTTGTCTTTGGGTCCGGAGCGGGAGCGCAGATGCCGCCCCCGCTCAATCGAAGACGCTCTCGTTTCTATAGAGCTTCTCCAAAGACGTGTGATTGAATCCCGTCGTGAAAAGGCGTATCGCGGCCCGCCCGACATGGGTGCGGCGGATATGGGGCCGGACTTTGGCTTGTCGCCGTTCGCCGTCCCGGAGAATTAGATGGCTGTCATAGCCTCAGAGACGCCAGCCTTGCCCGGCGCCATTAGTGCGGACGCCACACCGGATGTCCCCTGCGATCCGGCTGTTCCCCCGTCATCGTCTGACGACGTTAAGATGAATGGCCACGCCCACCATCGCAGCGGCTTTTGGGGCTTGGCGGTGGGCTCGATCGGGGTGGTGTTCGGCGATATCGGCACGAGCCCGCTTTACGCCTTCCAGGCGGCCATGGGCCAGGCGGCGCGTGACCCGATGACGCGGGCGTCCATCCTCGGCGTCGTATCGCTCGCTCTATGGGCCTTGATCCTCGTGGTTACGGTCAAGTACGTGCTCTTCGTCATGCGGGCGGACAACAAGGGCGAAGGGGGCGTGCTGTCTCTCATGGCTCTGGCCCAGCGGGCCCTCGGCAAGCGGACGACGGCGGTCTTTTTCTTAGGCGTGATCGGCGCGGCGCTTTTTTATGGCGACGCCATCATTACGCCGGCCATTTCGGTGCTTGGCGCTTTTCAAGGCATGAACGACGTGCCGGCGCTTAAACACATCATCACCCCTCGACTGATCACCATCGTCTCCTTTGTAATCCTGATCGCGGTCTTTTCCGTTCAATCGCGGGGCACCGCCAGCGTCGCCAAGCTGTTCGGTCCGGTGATGGTGCTGTGGTTCCTTGTGATCGCCGCCCTAGGGATTGCGCACTTGGTGGACAGCCCTTCCGTGCTCTTCGCCCTCAGCCCCCATTTCGCGGTCATGTTCATGATCAAACACGGGATAGTGAGCTTTCTCGTGCTGGGGTCTGTGTTCCTGACGGTGACCGGCGCAGAGGCCCTCTACGCTGACATGGGCCATTTCGGTCGATGGCCGATCCAGGCGTCGTGGTTGTTTTTCGCGCTGCCGTGTCTGGCGCTCAACTATCTGGGCCAGGGCGCCTACGCCTTGCACGCGCTGGGGCTCGCCACCGAACACCACCGCGCCTTTGTCAATCAGGACTGGTTCTTCGTGATGGCGCCGCCAATCCTTCGGGCGCCGATCGTGATCCTGGCCGTTTGCGCCTCGATTATCGCCAGCCAGGCGGTGATCACCGGCGCCTACTCCTTGAGCCAGCAAGGCATCCTGCTGGGTCTCTTGCCGCGCATGGATGTGCGCCGCACCTCTGAAACCCAGTCTGGGCAGATCTTCATGCCCCAGATCAACAGCTTTCTGATGTTCGGCGTCCTGGCGCTGGTGGCCATGTTCCAGAGCTCCGACAATCTCGCCGACGCCTACGGCCTGGCGGTGACAGGCACCATGCTGGTGACCACGATATTGGCCTACATCGTCGCTCGGCGGATGTGGAAGTGGCGGTTGGCGGCGGTGCTGCTGTTGATCGTCCCGCTGATCAGCCTGGATGC
>JAMFTA010000159.1 GCA_026225565.1 Caulobacter sp.
CTTCCTCCCCCCTTTAATCCGCCGGCCCGCGCGCTACGGTGAGACGCGCGGCCCATTCGTTCCAGTCACCCCAGGGCGCCGGCGGCAGGGCCACGGTCGCGGCCAGGCCCGCCTCCACCAGCCTTGCCCTCAGCAGGCCGGCCGACGCCTCGCCGTCCTTGCCGCGATCGGCGGCGATCAGCACCGAGCGCACGCCCCGCGGCGCGCACCAGGTCTTCAGATTGCGGGTCGACATCAGGGCCCAGCCGGGCAGGCCAAAGCGTTCGGTCGCCGAGAGCGTGGTGAACACCCCCTCGGCCACCAGCATCTCCGGCGCCGCCGGATCCAGTCGCGCGGCCGTGCCGGCCGGCACGGGTCCGACCGTCTTGCGGGCCAGGCGCAGGTCCAAGGCCTTCTGGCCGTTCGGCGCGAGGTAGGTGACCTCGACCGCGGTGAACGCGCCTTGCGCGTCGCAGATCGCCGCCATCAGGGCCGGCCGGCGATGGCGCGTCTGGACGTAGGCAGAGACCGGCGTGTCTCCGCCATGGCGCAGGATCTCGGGGCCGGGCAGGGCGCGCCGGATATGGCGCAGGCGGCAGTGGCGCTCGCAGAGCGTCCCCTGGACCGCTCGGCCGCCCTCCCAAAGCCGTCTGGCGGCGTCCAGGCGCTGCGGGTCCGGCGGCTTTGCGACCACGGCCGCGCGGGGGCCGCCGCCTGACACCGAGGTCGGCGCGTTGTGGACGTCGATCAGCCGGTTGTCGCGCAGATGATCCAGCACCGCCTTCCAGTCGCCGTCGCCGAAGGTGTGGACGACGACCCTGTCATCCTCCAGCAGCAGGGAGACCGAGCGATCGGCGGAACTGTGGCCCGGGGCGGGGATATTGGCACGCCGGCCGCCGTCATAGAGCTCGCCGCCGAGCGCCTTGACGATATGGCTCAGGGACATGGATCACCTCCGCGTTTCAGCGCCGCGGCGCTGCAAGCCCGGCGTCGGCCAGGCCAAGCCCGCACACGGGCTGCTCGCCAAACCAGCCCCTCACTTCGACCTTTGAGCACCGCACCGCGGCCGGCGGGTTCGCAGCAGCCGGCCCAGACGCCAGATGGCACATCCGACCGTTGTCCCGGCCACGTCAGGACGTGCCCCAAATAAGGCCTTTTTCTGTATAAAAGTCACTTTGGAACCGCCCAAACGGCCCGGCGTTTCTCCCCAGGAGATCGCCACCACCTCCTCCGGTTGAGCCCCGGGTCATTGGCGATCCTTCATCGCTGGACGCCTACTCGGCGCCGGCTGACGGCGCGTCCCGATCCCACAGCGCGCCGTCTTAGACTTGCTTCCCCGGCCTCCTGGCCTCTGCGCGGGACAAGGAAACACACTCTGGCAGCGCACCCGCTCGGGTGCGTTGTCGACTCCGGGGGATGGGCCATCGGGACCGCGACCAGCGCGTCTCGTCACACGCAGGAGACCTCGGATGGCGACCATCGGCACTTTCATCAAGCGTGGCGACGATCTGCACGGCGCGATCCGCACCCTGACCCTGGACGTCGACCTGGTGATGCGGCCCACCGCGAAAACCAGGGCCGATGGTCCCGACTTCCTGATCTACGCCGCCGGCACCGCCAAGGGCCCGAACGGCATCGACACCCAGCTCGGCGCCGGCTGGAAGCGAACCTGCGATCAACACTGCCTGCACATCGACGTCGAGCTTGACGACCCGGCCTTCCCGGGACCGCTCTCCGCCACCCTGGTCGAAGACCACGTCGCGCCGAGCGGCGAGCGCTTCAGCATGGTCTGGGCGCGAGCATAACCAGGTCCCGCGCTTACCCGGAAGCTTCGGCCTTCGGGTTGGTGTCACGGCGCCGCCGCTTCGCATAGCCACGCCAGACCGACTTGGCGGCTTTGATTTCTACAATCGCTGCACCTCGATGATGCAGACAGCTTTCCAATTCAGCCCAGGATCCCGACTCTGAAAGTCGCAGGTCCGTCTTCGCCGCCGCTACGAATTCGCCAGCGGGGCAATCGGCATCGGCCCGTGCAATCAGGTAGGTTTTGAACGAGCGCGGCATAGCCGAAAGCTACCACGGATCGCGAGATGCGAAAGCCGCGCGCCAGACGCGCAAACACTGGCCCGCTTGGGGCGCGGCTCGCGGAATCTTCGCGAGGATGGGGGCGTTGCGGGGACCACCCCGCTGGAGGGGGTGACCGGAGACCCTCAAGGCTCAGGTCCAGGGGGAGGGCGCTCCCCCCCAACAGCACCCTAAAGGTCGGGTTTGATGAAGAATAAGACCGTCTAATCTGCAATATGGCGGACTGGGGTTTGCTGATATTTGAAGTGGCCTAGCCGGACAATCGAGCGCCAGTTATTCGGGGGGATGCTTTCATTGACCAAAGACCTCGAATCCCCGCCGGGCCAACCTGATCCCAGCGCGAAAACCGGGACCAGCGAAGAAGCCTGGATCGTAGGCTCCAACCCCGAACAAGCCATCCGTATGCGGAGCCTTTCGGTCTATCTCAGCAATGGCGGCGCCCTGACGGATGTCCGCCTGGTCGAAGGCGAGGACGAGCGCTGGACCATGTTCGTGCGGCTGATCAACCGGCCCGGCGAATATCGCCTCAACCTCTTCAAGTCAGACCAGCCCAAGACGTACCGGGACGTCGACCTGGCCATCGCCACCGTCCGTGACGACTTCGGCTACTATGGCTCGATCACCCTGGCGACCGAGCAGCGCCCCAAGGTCGGCAAGGCCCAGGCCGGCCCGATCGCCGACAGCGACGAAGAATAATCGCCGGGTCCCGACCAGGACAGGTCCTGCCCATGGCGCTCTCCAGATTCCGCCACCTGTTGGCGGCGAGCGCCGTTGCGGTCGCTGCGGCGCTCGGTCCTCCCGCCCTGGCCTGGCCGCCACGCCCGCCAGCGACCCACGAGCTGATCGTCGGCCGCGCCGACATCATCGATGGCGACACCTTCCGGATCGGCCGCCAGAAGATCCGCGTCTGGGGCATCGATGCGCCTGACGACGAGCGCAAACCCTATGGGACAAGGGCGCTTCGCCAGGTCCTGGGCGCCCAGACCCTGACCTGCCGCCCGGTCGGGACCTCCTATGACCGGATTGTCGCCCGCTGCACCGACCCGGCCGGTCGTGACATCGCCCAGGCCATGGTCGCCACCGGCTGGGCGCTCGATTGGCCCAAGTTCTCACATGGCCTCTACGGCCCGGGCGAAGCGTCGGCCCGCGCCCGCCGCGCCGGCGTCTTCGGAACCGACGGGCCCCTCTGGCGCTGACCGCCGACCCGTCACGTCAGCTTGCGGACGATGATCGACACCCGTTCGACCTCGTGGCCCGCAGCCTCGGCCGCCAGCAGGATCTCGCGCATGAAATCGCGTTTGATCCGATCGGCGGCGATCCCGCTGGGGGTGGAGATCGTGAGGATCCCGCCCTGCAACCCGTGGAAGCCGATCCGGCCAAACCAGCTTCCATAGGGGCCGGTCTTGATGATGCGGCGCAGCTGCTCGTCGATGCTGCGCCAGCAGGGATCGTCGGCGCCGGGCGCCTCCATCACCGTCGCCGGGCTGGGCACGGCGGCCGGGGGCGGAATCTCACCCTTCGCCCGCAGGATCCGGGCGAAGTTGAGCCGCAGGTCCGGGGCGCCGAGCGGCTCGAACGAGGCCATTTTCCCGAAGTATTTGCAGGGACTGCGGACGTCGGTGTCCTCGATGGCGATGGCCAGCATCGAGATGGCCCGCAGGCCATGACGCTTCAGCGCCCACTCGAAGGTCTGGTCGTTGTTTCGCTCCGGCTCGGGCAGCAGATCCTGCACCGCGGCGGTCACCCGGGCGACATCGGCGGGCGAGGCGTTGAGCGGATCGGCGACGACGGCAGGCCCCACCAGCGCGGCCAGTCGCGGGGACACCTGGAACGCGGCTGTAAGCTCCTGGCGGGCCATTTCCGCCCGCACCGAGGGTGCAGAACGATCACCGCCAAAACCGCTTGCTCCCCCCGGAGAGCAAACGGCGCTGTCAGTCCCGCTTTGCTGGCGGTTGGTCGAGGTTCCGTAGGCCTTGCCGTTCTCGGTGGGCGTAGCCCGCCGACCTAAGGATTGAATCCGCGCCGTAGGCGCGTCCGTCTCCGGTACAGATGAACTGATGTTCTTTTGGGACTGTTCTAGGTGACGAATTTTCGCCTCCCGCGCGCTGATATTATGAAGCCCAACGACAGCTTCATATTGCGCTGCGCGCTCGGCCGCATGGACGGCCCGGATCGAGCCGTCAGCGTCCTCCATTTCCTCCAGGCGGGCCGCGAGCGGGGCGAGGTCGTAGGCCTCTTCTCCGGCCGGCCGGTTGGCCCGGGTGTAGTCGCGGACCATGTAGCCCATGCTCTCCAGGGCCCGGCGATGGGCGCGGGCGGTCTGCACGCCGCACCCAAGGTAGCGGGCCACCAGCTTTGAGCTGGGCCACACGCAGGCCTGGTTCTGCTCCAGCCGATCCTGGTTGAGGTGCTGGGCATAGACCAGCAGCGTCATCCGTTGCGGAATCGTCAGCTCCGGCGTGCCGACGATCACGGCATAAAGGATGCGCGGCACGGAGACGCCGGGCTCCCAGCGCCAGGCCTGGGCGCGGTCACAGACCTCATGGAAATTGTCGGCGCGCTTGGCGAAGCCAGGCCGCCAGTCGTCCATCGATGTTGCGGTTTGCATGTCGTCCCTCGGGTTGGGACGAGGCCGTCTGAACGGGCTGAAACACGCAGGGGTCAGAGACAAAGCTCCGCCATCCGGTCCTTGACGACGTTCAAAACGCGCCATAGGTTGGACCGATCTTCTTGCCGCCTCTCACAACGGCACTGCGATTTCCGAGAGCCTCCAGCGCCAACTGGGGGCTTTCGCCGTTTTAGGCCTCATCTCGCTAAGTCATCGGTCTCTCCAAGGCACGCCGCCCCACGCGCTGCACACGCGATTCGGCAGGGGGAAGGGTGGGTTGAGTCTGCCCCGCGCCATAGGCCTCCGCAGGGGCCGAAACTGGCGAAATAGCCCCTACGGGGAGATTCTCTGGTCTTGCCCAGAATCGAGAATCGAGGCCTCAGCGATGACGAATCAGCCTCAGGAGCGAGCGCCGGGCGCCGGATTGGATCGACGCCAAGCCTGGAAGCCCCGATCGGCATCGATGAAGGCGGCGAGGATGTGAGCGGCCAGGTGTTCGAGCTCGACGGCATGGCCGTTGGTCTCGGCATAGGCGCGCTGGTAGTCCGCCAGATCGACGGCGGCCTTGCCCTTCAGGCGCAGACGCACGTCGAGCGCCTTCTCCTCGGGTCGTGCGGCTGAGCGGAACAGGAAAGTGTCGTAAGGGGGACTATTTCTTTTCAAAAGTCCCATTCGGAATTAGGTTGGCGTAGCGGTCTGAGGCCTCCGTTTGCGACGGCATCGGGCAAAGAGA
>JAMFTA010000160.1 GCA_026225565.1 Caulobacter sp.
GAGATCGTCGGCCGCCAGCACCAGAAAAGTTGCAACGCCCGAGACCGAGGCAGCGATGCCACCGATGGTCTTGCCTATCGACGAACGGTTACGTCCATTTAGCAGTGCGTATTCATGTACCGAACTCACTCTGCCCCGCTCCCCGGCCTCGGCCTCGGCCTCGGCCTCGGCCTCGGCCTCGCCAACATCAAGCGGAGATATGGGCACGACAAAATTTGGCCGCAAGATGTTCGCGAAAAGTTCTTGGCCAAAGCCCCTAAGGCTCGACGAGGTCGGACCGCGACCACGCTAAGAGAGAGCACCCCGAAGCGAACGCAATAGAGCCTCGGCTTCGTCAATCTTCTTCAGGATATCTGGATCACCCTTTAATTCCTGAAGCGTCGCAAACGGCACCTTCTTCATCGCGTCCACCGCAATTTCAAGATCGCCCGCAAGACCACCCTTGATCGACTTGACCGGGGGCCCAAGCCGCAGCATCGCCGAGTCCAAATCCCCGGCATCGCTCAAGAACTGCGTGCGGGCGACCGGATCTGGCAGAATGGCGCGCAGTTTGCGCAGGTCCTTAGAATTGGTGATGCGCTTTTGGTTGACCTTCTTGACCACCGCTTCCACGACAGACGGTGTGAGCAGTTTCTTGCTGACACCCATCAGCTCGCGCGCCCAGGTAATGGCGGCGCTAGGATCGCGAAGGCTGGTGAATTTTTCCGATAGCTCGAACACCTCGACCAGTTTGTCGAGTTCGCGCACGGTCATGCCTAGGATGTTGGCCGCACTCGCACGCCCCATCATATCCACCAGGCGATAGGCCACCATCTCCTTTTCCTTGGCGTCCCACTCCTTGCGCTGGCGGTGGATGTAGATCCACACACGCAGCCGCTCCTCCTCGCTGAGGGTCCGGTCGGTCACCTCGATCGGGACGTGCCGATAATCCTCCTTGCCTTGGTCGACCAGCACCTGGGAATTGGTCCAGCGCCGATCCCCGTCGATGATCCGGTATTTGCCTGGCAGATCGGGATGGGGCTCCACCAGCAAGGGCTCGAACAGCCCGCCGTTGGCTTCGATCTGGCGCTGAAGCTCTTCGTCGGTCTTGAGGCCCATACGAGGTTGTTTCTCATTGGGCACGATTTCGTCGATGTCGGCGCGCGTCCGGTAGGTGCGTAGAATGGTCCGATCGAAGCGCCGTTCCTGAAGGCTGACGATGTTGTCGCGGCTTTGCATGGCCGGCGTGCTGCTCATGACTCGGTCTCCGGCGCGGACGCCGTACCGATGATCGAGTCGATCTGATTGCGCAATTCCGCCTGCACTTTCATCGCGGTTCGGATGGCGATGCCCCGCTGCTTCCAGACGGCTTCGTGGGCTTTCAGTTCCTTCTCGTCGATCTTGAGCATGGCCTCAGCCTGTTCATCCAGCCGGGTGAACATATCTGTGCATTGCTGGGACGTGATGAACCCGTACAACGCATCGGTTTTCTGGATCCGCTGTTCGGCGCTCATGCGCAGGGCGTGCGTATGCACGAGATGGGCTCGGATGAGCTGAACCAGGGCGACGACCCGTGCTGGCCCCGCGATCACCACGCTGTCTTTGATATGCAGTTGCTGTCCGCCGGCCGGGAACTTGCGGGTGGAGAGGATGGCGTGCTCGGCTTTGGCCGCCAATTGGTCCGACTTGAGCTTCGTAACAAAGTCGTTGCGCCAAGCGCTGTGGTTTTTGGAGTCATAGATAATGGCTCCGCACTCCCGGCCATTGTGGATCACGGTGTGGAGGATGTCGGCACCGGGCTGCCCCCTGTTGACGCGCTCAATGCGGTCGCCCTCGAACTCGGCTTTCAGGGCTTCGAACAGGTCGATTTCGGCGCCTTCGCCCAATTCCTCCGCCGTTTTCTTTTCCAAGGCCCGGGACAACTCCTCGACCTTGTTGGATAGCTTGAGGCGCTCCTCGAAAGCGGCCGATTTCTCCGCGTTCAGAGCGGCCGTCTTGTCGGCCTCCAGGGCCTCCCGCTGTTCCTGAAGACGGGCGTCGAGCTGCGCTTCGTGCATCTGTTGGAGGGTGATGGCTTGGGCTTCCGCCGCCACGGCCTTGGCCTCAGCTTCGGCCTTGGCTTGTTCGGCGGCGCTGATCTTCGCCTCCGCCGCGGCGGCCACCGCGGCGCTGACCTCCGCCCTGACCTCGACTTCGCGTGCGACCGCCTGGGCCTGGGCCTGTTCCAACGCCTGCTGGCTGGTCAGCTTAGTATCCGCCAGTTCCGCCCTCAGCGCGGCACCGGCTTCCTCAGCCTCTACCTTCTGAGCTTCCGCCTCAGCGATTCTCGCCGCCGCCGCGTCGGCGGCCACCTGCGCGACCTCCACACGGATGGCTTCCTCTCGCGCCGTGGCGTCCGACTTCACCTGCTCGACGGCCGCCGCCGCTTCGCGTGTCACGTCGTCGATCTGCACCTGCAGCGCCGCCTTGGCCGCCTCGGCGTTCGCCTTTTCGGTATCAGCCTCCTCGGTCTTGGCCTGGAGAGCCGCCTGAGCTGCGACGCGGGCCTGTTCCGCCAGGTCGATTTGAGCCCTCGATTGGACCTCGGCGGCAAGTCGAGCCTCTTCACGGGCAGCGACGATCTTCTCCTCGGCCTCCAGCCGCGCCCGCTCGAGCGCTTCGGTTTTCTCCGTGTCGAATGTCTCCTGCAACCGCGCCGTGATGGTAGCGGACTGTTCCTGCTCGCGCGCCTGCAGCCGCTCGGCGATTTCGTCGGCGCGCTCATGAGGGATGGGCTGGTCGCAAACCGGGCAGGTGTCGCCGACCGGGTGGAGATGGTGGATTGGGTTGGAACGCAGGGTGGACGCTACTGAAGATTGCGGACTCGCCATGATAGTCTCCAGAATTTTCTAGGACCTATTTTCTCCTACTTGATCCTGAAGTCAAGCGCCGCTATCGTTCGACTCGTCGGCGGATGGTCCGCCGGCACATCGGAGACTTAATCAAGTGACGAAGACCTTCAAACCGGGCGAGCAGGCCCCGATTTCCGGCGAGTATGGCATCGTCGGCCCCCGCGGGGGTGCGACCGGCCAGGAACGGACGGCGATCCAGGGCCGCCCCCTCCCGCCGACGCCTAAAGCCGGCCAGCGCTATGTCGTCGACCGCCCGGCCCACAACGGGGCCGGCAAGCCGAAGTGATCAACGACCGGAGCCGGCGCTTGGCCCACGGCGCCGGCTTCTTTTGGCAGTCACGCCAAATGCTCTCGGCGTTCGCGCCCATCGCGAAAGGTGTAAGTCGCGTAACAGTTGCATATCACGTCTAGAAACCCGGCACGCACACCGTGCCCCACGAGGCGACCGCTCATGAAACGATTAGTTTTCTGCTTTGACGGGACCTGGAACAAGCTCGACGCGCCCAACCCCACCAATGTCGTCATCACCGCCCAGAGCGTCACCCCCACCACCAAGGCCGGCGTGACCCAGATCATCCACTACGATCCGGGCGTGGGCACCGGTAACGACGATAAGTGGTCCGGCGGCTTGTTCGGCGGCGGCCTACTCGACAAGATCATCGACGCCTATACCTTCCTCGTCTTCAACTACACGGTCGGGGACGAGATCTACGTCTTCGGGTTCTCGCGGGGCGCCTTTACGGCGCGCGCCTTCGTGGGCTTCCTGCGCAATTGCGGCATCCTCCAGCGGAAGAACGCGGCGCGGATTCCCGAGGCGGTTCACCTCTACGAGCGGCGCACCGAGGGCCAGAACCACAACTCCTCCCCGCTCCTCGAATTCCGGGCCGAGCTTTCGCCCGAGACCTGTGTCGATGTGGAGGAGGACGCTTGGCGGGCCAAGAATTGCCCGGGCTACACCTCCGGCTCGAGCCCGATCCTACGCATCACCTATCTCGGGGTGTGGGACACGGTGGGATCTCTGGGCGTGCCCGATGATCTGGCGTTCGCCGCCTTCGCCAACCGGAACAAGCAATTCTACGAATTGGAGCTGAGCCCCATGGTGGTGAGTGCGCACCACGCGCTGTCCATCGACGAGCAACGAAAATCCTTCAACGCGACTCAGTGGCCGAACTTTGAGCAGCTGAACAACCAACTCGGCTTCTCGGGTAAGGCGTCAGACGCGCCCTACCAGCAGAAATGGTTCCCCGGCGACCACGGGTCGGTGGGCGGCGGCGGAGACATCCGTGGCCTATCCGACACGGCCCTGGACTGGGTGCTATCGGGCGCGCGCCGGATGGGGCTTGAACTGGATCTCGACCCCACATCTCCTCTGTTCAAGTTAGCGCCGGACGATCAAGCGCCGCTAAAGAACATGAAGCCCGTGCCGGAAGGCGCGTTGTCGATCATCATGAGCCATCTTCCGACGGCGCATCGCAATCCAGGACCCGATCGAATTGAGGATGTGGCCCCCAGCGCGATCCGGCGCTGGAATGAGGCCGCCGCAAGCCTGCCCGAAAAGGCCCCTTATCGGCCGCCGACTCTGGCGGGGGTCGCAGCGGCGCTGGATGCCGGCGCCGCGGAAACCAAGCCCCAGGCCGAGCACACAGCGCCCGCTGGGCAAGTTCAGCAGGACGCCAAGCCGGGAACCCACTACACGGTGGTGTACGGTGACAGCCTCACCAAAATCGCCCACCAGGTCTACGGCGACGCCGCGCGCTCCGACGCCATCTTCCAAGCCAACAGAAACATCCTCAGCGATCCCGATCGCATCTACATCGGTCAGGTCTTGGTGCTGCCGGCTGAAGCCTCGGTTGGGGCCTGAGGCGGATCGGTTGACGCCGAGCCGGACCGTCCCCACCTCGATCAGCCGGCCGGCGGCGTGGGCGGCTTTCCAACAAGTTCGGCCAGAAAGGCAGTGAACGGGCCGATATTCTGCTCGACGCTCGCCGCCTCCAGGGCGGCCATGTATCGGGCGCGCTCCTGGACCGGGATAACGGTCCAAGGGTAGCCGGCGGCCGCCATCATCACGTTCATCAGGAACCGGCCGGTGCGGCCGTTACCGTCATAATAGGGGTGGATGTAGACGAAAATGAAGTGCCCGAGCACGACGCGCACGGCGGGATCGGTCTCTTCACCAATTAGCTCGAACAAGGCGGGCATGGCGTCGCGCACGGCATCCGCGTTCAGCGGAACATGGCGCGATCCGCGGATATAGACGGGACCGTTACGGTAGCCCGCGAGGTTTTCCGGCTTCAGCAGACCGACCGCGACGCTTGGCGCGAATAGCTCGCGATACCAGGCCCCATGATCGTAGTCGGCCACTTCACCAGGATTTTGACCGGACAGGACCTTCAAAACGCTAGCCTTGACCGCCTGGAAGGCTTGCCAGTAGCCGCGAGCCGCCAAAGCGTCGCGATGCTCGCGATCACCGTCATCGCTATCAGGATTCCAGGTTCCGCTGCGCACCCGTTCGATCAACTCGGGGCTGACCTGATACCCCTCGATCGACAGGGAGTGGTAGGCGTCGGTCACATAGATATCGTCGACTTGACGCAGATAGGCGTCGATATCGTTGATGCGGGGCGGAGGGTCTGGAAACCGCCCGATAATCGCTTTGCGCATGGTCGCCCAAAGCAGACGTAGACGGTGGACGTAAGGCGACGGCTCGCGCCGATAAGGGATGCGCGCGACCCGGTCCTTGAAGGGGTCGGTCTCCCGAACATTATAGTCGGCCGCCCGCATGCCAGCGAGAATCTCGTCGGCCTCGCGTTCACGGCCGATGTTTCGGAAGGCACCCGCCACTCGACCCGCGATGACGGTGTGTCCGCCTCTGAGCAGCCGGGTCAGAAGGTCAGACGCGTCGCGTTGCATGGACAGGATGGTGCGGGCTTCGGTGGGGTAGAGTTCGAAGAAAGCGGGCTGGGCGGCGATCAGGGCCGCTTCGGGCTTGAACAACCGAAGGCCGTTCAACTGCGTCGCGTCCGCAGCGTCCGGCAAGGCGTGGGCGCCCTCATACAGCGAGGTGCCATAAAGGAATTGGGTGACCTGATTGTGGGCGCCCTTGGCCCTGACAAGCAGTTGACGCGGAACCGTGGTGTTGCCGGCCAACAGTACGATGGACTGCTCAGGAGTCAGCGACCAATCCGAGCCAAACCGTTCGGTCAGGTAGTCTCGGCAGAAGTCCCAGAAGGAGGCGTACCACGCGGTGCTTTCGCCCTCCCCCGCTCCGGGCCGTGCTTGGATGTACCAGCCCCTCAACACCTCCTGCAGGAACCCATGTTTGAGCAGCAGTTCACGTACGGTCCGCGTAAGATCCCGTGACCGGACGGCTACGCGGCCCGTGGCTTGCACCGCCCTCAGGCTTTCAAGCGCTGCGGCGAGCTTTTCATTTGGCGGCGGCATTGAGTTGCGCTTCCTGCTTCGAAGGAGCGATTGTAGCACGAAGAGTTTTTAGTGTTGCGCCAAAAAGCGTTTTTTGTGTTGCGCGATTAAGAGTTTTTCACGTTGCACGGAAAATAGTTTTTAATGCTTCTTCGAAGATGTTTTTCCGCTCAAGCCAACCAGCACGGGCCGCTCGTCAATCGCTCGGCACCCCTCGACCAGACTATGAAATCGGAAGCCTTACCTCAACGTGTGCGGCCCAAACAGCCAATGCCACGCGCTTTAGACGGCCTCATCGCAAAATTGAAAACCTATTCGAGCGCCCAAGGGCATTCGGGAATCAAGGGTGGCGTTTGGGCGCGTTGGAGAGCGTTGTCGGGCGAACGAAAGCGAACGGAAACGTGAACATCAGTGAGCGAATCTTGCACCGCTGTCCGTCTAACTATTTGAATTAATTGGCCCCTCCGTCCAGTCCATCATAGGTGCAACGGAGATTCTATTAGGTTGAATTATCTTCATTTTTTGGGGGAAACAGCCGAACTGAATTGCGCCGGCGTTTACACCATTTTGCAGTGCTTTTCGCGTCCTTTTCTTGCTCACGCCTTAGCGGAGCCGACGCCGCGCTTGTGCGATCCAAGGCGATCGACCCCGAGGTCGCGCGATTGACTGGGCGGTCGCCTTGCGAGGCGTTCCATGCCGCCGCTTGTCATGGACGCAAAACGCGGCATCTTTGTCGACGCCTTGAACCCCAAATGAGGCGGCCCGCGTTCCGTAGGCGAACCTTATGGGTATAAAGGCCTGCGCCAAGACATGATGAAGCCGGACCGCGAACGCTTTCTGCAAGCACTGCTCGACAGCGCGACCGACTACGCCATCATATCCATGGACCTGGATGGGCTGGTGACCACCTGGAACGAGGGCGCGCATCGTATCTTGGGGTGGAGCGAAGCGGAGATCGTCGGCCAGCCCGCCAGCGTCTTCTTCACCG
Organism: Caulobacter sp.; assembly: GCA_026225565.1. Lineage (GTDB taxonomy): Bacteria > Pseudomonadota > Alphaproteobacteria > Caulobacterales > Caulobacteraceae > CAIOYC01. Next base: position 7,279 of record JAMFTA010000160.1, read on the forward strand.
TGGAGGACCGTCGCAAAGGCGTACCCCAGGCCGAAATGCAAGCGGCCCTGGCGGCGGGACGCGGCAATGACGAACGCTGGCGCCAGCGCAAAGACGGCTCCCGCTTCTGGGCCAGTGGCGAGACGATGGCGTTGAAAGATCCCGATGGGTCGGTCCAGGGTTTCATCAAGATCCTGCGCGACCGCACCGATCAGCGCAAAGCCGAAGAGGATTTGTGCGAGAGCGACACCTACGTCCGACTGCTGCTGGATTCCGCCGCCGGCGGCTTCTATGCCGTGGATCGCGACGGGGTCACCACCCTGTGCAACCCAGCGTTCCTGAAAATGCTGGGGTTCGCTCGCGAGGAGGATGCGCTTGGGCGCAAGCTCCACGAGGTCATCCACCATTCCCATTCGGACGGCTCTCATTACGCCGCCCCCGATTGCCCTATATATGTGTGCGCGCGCGAAGGCGTTCCGGCCCACGTCATCGACGAAGTCTTCTACCGCCTCGACGGCTCGGTTTTGCCCGTGGAATATTGGGTCCACCCGATCCTGCGCGAGGGGAGGCTGCAGGGCGCGGTCTGCAGCTTTCTCGATATCAGCGAGCGCAGACAGGCCGAGGCGGAGCTGCGCGAATCCCAGGACCGCCTGCAGCTGACCCTCAGTAACGCCCAGATCGTCGGCACCTGGGACTGGGACGTGGTGAACGACCGGGTCTATGCCGACGAACGCTTCGCCCGGCTCCATGCCGTCGATCCTAGGCAGGCTGCCGAAGGGGCCACGCTCGGCGCATTCACCGCCGCCGTGCATCCGCTGGACCGCGACCGCCTCGCCACTGAAATCGATAAGGCGGTCGCCACGGGCGAGCCCTACGCCGCCGAGTATCGCCTGATCCAGACCGACGGTTCGATCCGCCACGTCCTGGCCAGGGGCCGCAGCGTAGGGGACGCCCACGGGCGATCCGTCCGCTTTCCAGGCGTTGTGGTGGACATCACCGAACTGCGCCACGCGGAAGAGACCCTGCGCACGACCCAACGCGCCGGCGGCGTCGGAAGTTTCGAGCTACACCCAGACACCGGCCTTCTGGATATATCCGAGGAGTTTCGCGAGATCTGGGGGCTGCCGGAGGACGTCACCGCCCTGCACGTGGACACATTGGTGGATCTGCTGCTGCCCGAAGACGGGGCCCAGCCCTGGCCCGACATCGTAAAGAACGTCAAAACCCACTTGGGAGCGGTGGAATACCGCATACGGCGGCCCACGGACGGGCATGTTCGCTGGATCGCCCGCCGGTCCCAGGAATTTGACGAGAACGGCCGGCGTCGCGTGCTGGGCATCGTGCAGGACGTGACGGATCGGGTCATGGCCCAACAGGCGTTGAAGGCCAGCGAAGCCCAGTTTCGCACCTTCGCTCAGGCCATGCCCATTCACGTGTGGACCGCGCCGCCCAACGGCCGTCTCGACTGGTTCAACCAGCGGGTTTACGACTATACGGGTCTGGCTCCCGGTGATCTCGACGGCGACGATTGGGCGGGTGTGGTGCATCCCGCGGACCTGGCGCGGGCGACTGAACGCTGGCGCGCCTCCCTGGCGTCCGGGGAGACCTATGAGGTCGAGTTCCGCATTCGACGGGCCGACGACGTCTATCGCTGGCACCTTGTGCGGGCAGTGGCCATTCGCGACGACGGCGGCGCCATCGTCCGCTGGATCGGCGCCAACACCGATATCGAAGATCAGAAGATCGCCGCCGACGCCCTGATCGACCTCAACGCCACCCTCGAACATCAAGTGAATCAGCGCACGGGCGAACTGATGGCCGCCGAGGAGGCGTTGCGGCAGGCGCAAAAGATGGAGGCCGTCGGCCAGCTGACCGGCGGCATCGCCCACGATTTCAACAACCTTCTGACCGGCATCACCGGAGCGCTCGATCTGGTCAAACGACGGCTGGAGGCGGGACGCACCGACGACCTGGATCGGTTCATGGACGCCGCCTCCACCTCGGCCCAGCGCGCCGCCGCCCTGACCCACCGCCTCCTGGCGTTCGCCCGTCGCCAATCTCTGGACACCAAGCCGTCCGAGGTGAACCCGCTGATCACCGGTCTTGAGGATCTGCTGCGTCGGACCCTCGGCGAGCAGGTGGAGTTGGAAGCGGTGTTGGATCTCGGGCTCTGGCGGGCCATGGCCGACGCCAATCAGCTGGAGAGCGCGCTTTTGAACCTGGCGATCAACGCTCGCGACGCCATGCCGGGCGGCGGCAAGCTGACTATTGAGACCAGCAACACCCGGCTCGACGACGCCTACGCGCGGGTCAATGACAATGTCGAGGCCGGCGACTACGTGGTCATATCGGTGTCCGACACCGGCACGGGCATGGCCCCCGGCGTCGTCGCCAAGGCGTTCGACCCCTTCTTCACCACCAAGCCGATCGGCGAGGGCACCGGCCTAGGGCTGTCGATGATCTATGGCTTCGTCAAGCAGTCGGGCGGCCACGTGCGTATCTATAGCGAGCTCGGGCGCGGCACGACGGTCAAGCTCTACCTCCGCCGGGCCCTGCAGGACGGCGAACCCGCCATTCTTGAGCCCAGCCCCGACGCGCCGCGCGGCCGGGGCGAGATGGTGCTGGTGGTGGAAGACGACGCCGCCGTGCGCCTGCTGATGACCGAAGTCCTCACCGAACTCGGTTATCGCTATATGGAGGCGGCGGACGCGCGGGCGGCGCTGCCGACCCTGGAATCCGCTCTGCCCATCGACCTCTTGGTCACGGACGTCGGACTGCCGGTGATGAATGGGCGGCAGTTGGCGGAAATCGCGCGCCAGCATCGCCCCAGCCTGAAGGTCCTCTTTGTCACCGGCTATGCCGAAAACGCCGCCTTGCGCGGGGACTTCCTGGCGCCGGGGATGGAAATGATGACCAAGCCGTTCGCCCTGGACGCCCTGGGCGCCAAGATCCGGGGGATGATCGAGCGCTGATCGACGCTCCTCAAGCGCCCTAAGCCGCCGTCCAGCCGCCGTCCATGGAGATGTTGGCGCCGGTGATCTGCTTGGCTGCGTCCGAGCAGAGGAAGACCGCCATGGCGGCCACCTCGCTCGGCTGCACGAACTGTTTGGTGGGCTGGGCCGCCAGGAGGACGTCGGCGATCACCGCTTCCCGCGTCAGCCCCCGCGCCTTCATGGTGTCGGGGATCTGGTTCTCCACCAGCGGCGTCCACACATAGCCGGGACTGATGCAGTTGACGGTGACGCCGGCGGTGGCGAGCTCCAGGGCGGCGGTCTTGGTCAGCCCCAGAAGGCCGTGTTTGGCGGCCACGTAGGCGGCCTTGAACGGCGAGGCGACCAGGGAATGGGCCGAGGCGGTGGAGACGATCCGCCCCCAGCCCTTGGCCTTCATGTGGGGGATCGCCGCCCGCATGGCGTGGAAGGCGGCGGAGAGGTTGATGGCGACGATCTGATCCCACTTCTCAACGGGAAAGTCTTCGATGGGCGCCACGAACTGAACGCCAGCGTTATTGATCAGGATATCCACCGAGCCAAAGGCCGCGGCGGCTCCATCGATCATGGCGGCGATTTCATCCGGCCGAGTCATGTCCGCCGGCGAATAGAGGCAGCGCACGGAAAATTCCCGCTCGATGCCGGCGCGCTCGCGCTCGATCTGCGCCAGCTCGCCAAACCCGTTGATCATCACGTCGGCGCCCGCCGCCGCGAGGGCGCGCGCGTAGGCCAGGCCGATGCCGCTGGTGGAGCCGGTGACGACGGCGGCCTTGGCGTTCAGGGTCATCGAGGGCTCCAGAGCCGATATCGGTGCAGACGACTGTCAGCCGCCAAATAATCCATAGCCCCGGCTCTCGCGCCAGTCTTCCAGGGATTGTTCGGGATGAGGGTGGAATGGGGGCCGGCCCAGCGCGGGGTGTCGGGGGGGACTATCAAGCGCTGGGCCGGCGGCGTCCGCCGCAGCGGACACATCCAGTAAATGTTCGCCCCATCCATTGGTTCCGAAAATATCGGTTATACTTTGCTCCATGCTCAGCCTCGATTAATCGCCGGCGACGCTGGGCGCTGTTTCCCGGGGCGCGCCTTGGGTGGATGATCGCAGAGCGATCGGCGATATCGTGCGCAGGCTGCGCTGGCGCGACGCTCCCCCAGACTATCTTCGAGGCTTCTGCAAACTCAGCGCTCCAGCTTTTCATCATGACGGCGTCTGAATAGGCGCCACGATCTTTTGCGGACCGCGTGCAAAGAAAATTCGCGTCGTCGCTTGCTAGAACAATAGTCTTAGCTACTCTCCTATGGTCGGGCCGGGGGTGATGAGATGTCGAGACTGCACATTTCGGGTGGCGTAGCTCTTGTCGCGCTAATGGCTGGAAGCTCCGCGTGGGCCGAACAGGCCAAGGGGACCGCCCCAGCGGCGGAAGCGATACAGGAGGTGGTGGTCACCGCGCAGAAACGGGCGGAGAACCTTCAGGACGTGCCGATCGCCATCACCGCGCTGACGGCGCAGGCCCTGCAGAACAAACATGTGGACGACCTGATCGGCCTATCGGGGTTAGCCCCGGCCTTGCAGATCAAGACCGATGACAACGCCGCCAATCCCCGCATCTTCATCCGCGGCGTCGGGGTCAACGATTTCAATCCCTCCACCGCCAGCGCCGTCGGCATCTATGTGGACGGGGTCTATGTGGCCTCGCCCCTGGCGCAGTTGGCGTCGTTCTACGACCTCAACCAGGTCGAGGTTCTTCGCGGGCCCCAGGGCACCCTCTATGGCCGCAACACCACCGGCGGCGCCATCAACGTCACCACCCAAAAACCGTCCGACACCTTCGGAGCGGATGCATCTTTGGAATATGGCCGCTTCAATTCCGTCAACGTGCAGGGCGGGGTGGGCGGCCCCATCGCCGATGGCCTGTCCTTCCGCCTGTCGGGGCTTTACGATCGGGACGACGGCTACACTCTGAACCGGCTGACCGGCCATACCGGCAATAACGCCGACCGCTATGGCCTGCGGGGCGCCCTGCGCTACAAGCCCGACAACAAGCTCACGGTCGATCTTTCCGTCAATATCAATCAGTCCCGCGGCGGCTCGATCCTGGCCTACAACCGCTCGCTCTTCCCGGCTACGGCGGCCGCTACAGGGGCGGACGGCCTCTGCGCCCCGGCCTATTACACCTCCGGCCAGTGCACCAATCTTCTGGGATACGCCAACACCAGCAAGAACCTCTACCAGGGCGACTATTCGTTCGAGGGCAAGGATATCGTCAAGCTCTTCGGAACCTCGTTGACGATAAACTATGATCTGGGCCCGGTGAGCCTGGTGTCGATCAGCAGTTACCAGCGGGCCGCCCGCAACGATCAGGAAGAGACGGACGCCAATCCGCTGCCCATCCTCACCGCCAGCTATATCGCCACCCAGGAGACAGCCAGCCAGGAGCTGCGGATTCAATCCAACGGTCAAAGCCATCTGCGCTATGTTGCAGGCATCTACTACGCGCACGACTATCTGAACAACAATTCCCAGTATAACGTCCTGCCGATCTTGCTCGATCCGACACCGTCAAATCCCACCGGCACCAATCTCGATCTCGGCATCGGCCTGTTCGGCTGGCCCCTGCGGCAGACCACCAACAGCTATGCGGTGTTCGGCCAGGTGGATTACGATCTGACCGATCGGCTGACCCTCACTGGCGGCCTGCGCTATTCGGCGGACGACAAGCAATTTCACTACGTCAGTGAGGCGGCGAACGGCGCCGTGCCGATCTTCACCTTTGACGACTCCAAGACCTTCAGCTCCCTGTCCGGTCGGGCGGGCCTTCAATACCGTTTGATGGATGGGCTGAACCTCTACGCCACCTATAATCGCGGCTATAAGAGCGGCGGTTTCTTCAGCGGCCAGACCACCGACCCCACCGATATTGGCCCTTATAGGGACGAGAAGGTCAACGCCTATGAAGTCGGCGCGAAGAGCGAACTGTTCGATCGCCGCCTGCGGGTCAATCTGTCGGCCTTCTACTACGACTACAACAATCTGCAGGTCTATACTGTGATCGTCCGGGGGCTGATTACTGAGCAGCTCTTCACCAACGCCTCGGCGGCGCGGATCTATGGCGGCGAGGCTGAAATCGAGGCGCGGCCGGTGCGGGGCCTGGATCTCAGCCTCAGCACCTCGCTGCTCAGCGCCGAATATGAAAACTTCACCTCGGCGGGCGCGAACTATTCGGGCAACACCTTGCCGTCGGCGCCCAAGGCCAGCCTTAACGGCACGGCGCACTATGAGCATCCCCTGCCCAAGGGCGATTTCGTCGGTCAGGTGGACTTCACCTATCGCACGAAAATCTACTTCGACACCGCCAATACGGCGCGCCTCAGCGATCCGGACCGCACCTTCGTCAACGCCCAGGTGGGCTGGCGCCTGGACGGGGGGCGCTATGAGATGGGCCTATGGGTGCGAAACATCTTCGACGAGACCAACATCATCGACATCACCCCCATCGAAAGCCTGGGCTTCGACGCCTTTAGCGTGGGGCAGCCGCGCACCTTCGGCCTTTATCTAAGGGCCAAGTATTGACCGTTCTGACGGGAGAGGTGGCGGCCGGGCAGGCCGCCGATGAGCATCAGTGGTTGGGGGCCGCGCCCTCGCTCTCGCAGCAGCTCGCCGCCTTCTTTGTGGGAATTGTCGGCGTCATGTTCGCCGGCGTCGGGCCGCTTCTGCTGGGAGGGCTGGAGGCGGCGCACCGCCTGACCACCGCCCAGCTCGGCCAGGCCGGTACGGTGGAGCTGCTCACCATGGGGGCGGGGGCGGCCCTGGCCGGCCCCCTGTTCGGCGTGCGCCGCCTGCGAACCATCGCCGTCGTCTGCAGCCTTCTGATCGGCGGACTGAATTACGCCACCACTAAGCTGACCGGCGACGGCGTCACCCTGGTGCGCGCATTGGCCGGAGCGCCCAGCGGCGTGCTGATCTGGCTGCTGGTCGGCATGATCGTCCGATCCCCCCAGCCGGAGCGGGGCGCAGGCCTCTATCTGACGACCCAGACCTTGGCGCAGTTGGTCGCGGTCGCCCTGATCAGCGCCTTTGTGATCGCGCCGTTCGGGGTGGACGGGGGCTTCATCGGCCTCGCCGCCCTGGCTCTGGCGTCCGCAGCCATCAGCTTCGGCTTGCCAACAGCCTATGTCCCCCTGCCAGAGGCCGCCCACGGTCCCAAGGGCCTGCCCAGCCCGCGCGGCTGGGTCGCCCTGGCGGTGGCCTTCTTCTTCCAGGCCTTCATCTTGGCGGTCTGGATCTACATGGAGCCCCTGGCCCGTCAGGCGGGGCACGGCCCGGAGACCGCCGGCGCCGCCATCGCGCTCTGCCTTGGCGCACAGGTGGCCGGCGGAGCGACGGCCACCGTCCTGGCGGGGCGCCTTTCCTGGTTCTGGGCGCTGGTGATCGCCATAGGCGTCGCGGTGCTGGTGCTGGGGGTTTTCGCGACCCTGCCGAACGCGCCGGTGTTCCTGATCGCCTCCGCCGCGTTCGGCTTCGTCTGGCTGTTCGCCTCGCCCTATCTGACCCCCCTGGCCATTGAGGCGGACCCTAGCCGGCGGGCCGCCGCCCTGGGTCCCGGCGCCTCCCTCCTGGGCTGCAGCGCAGGTCCCTTCTTGGCCTCCCTGGTGGTCACCGGCGCCGATGTGCGCGGGTGCCTGGTTCTCGGCGCCGGTCTGGCCGCTCTCTGCTTAGCGATCATCGGCGGTCTGCATATGACCCGTCCCCGCCAAGACGTTTTGCGCTAACGTCTTTCTTCCCCAAGACGGCGGAGATCCGGATGCCCCGACCCAAGGCCGCGCACGTTAGCGCGCCTCCCATCAATCTCGACACCAAGCTTCGGCCCACCCAGGCCCGAGCGCAGGACACCTATGAGGTGGTCTTGGCCACCGCCGGGGAAATGCTGCGGACCATGGGGTTTGAGCAGCTGACCACCAACGCCATTTGCAAGAAGGCGGGGCTGACGCCGCCGGCGCTCTATCGCTACTTCCCGAATAAATACGCGATCCTGAAGGCCCTGGGCGAGCGCCTGATGGCGGAACAGGACCAGGTGGTGCTGGCCTGGATCGAGGACGGCGGCCTGGACGGGTCGGGCGTCGACGACTGGCTGGCCAAGAGCGTCGCCATCCAGCGCCAGATGGTCGACATCATCCTGAATTTTCCAGGCGGGGCGGCCATCGGGCGGGCCCTGCGCGCCGTTCCCATGCTGCAGAGCCTGCGTTTTGAGTCTCGCGACATGGTGGCCGACCGGTTTTTTCAGGCGATTTGCGTTCGCTATCCCGATACGCCCGAGCACCGTCTGCGCGTGGCCACGCGGATGATGGTGGAGCTGAGCTACGCCGCCAGCGAGATGGTGGTGGAGGAGCCGGAGCGGGACGCCGACTACTTGAACTATGAGGTCTGTCTGCTGTTCGCCCTTTACTTCGAAAGTTTCAAATCGCCGCCGCCCGAGCCATCCCCTTACGCCGGAGCCGGCTTGCAAAAACAGTAGCTATAGCTATCTTGCCTTGGATCGATGGGGATGCCGATGTCTGAGTGGCGCAATTGGTCCGGAAGCGTGGCGGCTCAGCCGACGAGCATGGAACGGCCCCGGACAACGGATGAATTGGCCGCCATCGTCATAGGCGCCAGCAAGGTTCGGGTGGTTGGGGCCGGCCATTCGTTCATGCCCCTTTGCGAAACCACGGGCGCCTTGATCAGCCTCTCGGCCTACGAAGGCCAGGTGGAAATCGCCGAGGACCGCAAGACCGTCTGGGCCCCGGCCGGATGGGGTCTGGACAGACTCACCGCCGCGCTCTGGGCGCAGGGGCTGTCGCTGATCAATCAAGGGGACATCAATCCCCAGTCCTTGGCCGGCGCCACCGCCACCGGCACCCACGGCACGGGCGCAGAGCTTGGCAGCCTTTCCACCCAGACCTGCGGCTTTCGGCTGATGCTGGCGGATGGGCAGGTGGTGGAGTGCGGCCCGGACCTCCGGCCCGAGCTCTACCAGGCGCAGCGCCTATCCCTCGGCTTGCTGGGCGTCGCCGTGGCCATCCGCATCCACGTCCTCCCCGCCTATTATCTCGAAGAGCGAATCCAGCAGCTTCCCCTGGATGAGGTGGCGGAACGGCTGGACGAACTGAGCGCCGCCACCCGGCACATGGAGTTCTTCGTCTTTCCATACTCCGACAAGGTGATCTTCAAGACCCTGCAGCCGGCCGCCCCCGATGGCGACTTCAAACCGGGCAACGACATCGACGAGACGCCCTTCCGCCTCGCCTGCGAGATCGGCGCCCTAGCCAAGCCTTTGATCCCCACCCTGCAGCGCCTGATGATGCGAGCGTCGGCGGGCGCCAGCCGCCGGGTCGGCCCGGCCTACCAGATCTTCCCCTCCGACCGGACGATCCGCTTCGAGGAAATGGAATATGAGCTGCCCAGGGCCAATGGCATGGCCACCCTGAAGGCGGCGATCGCCCATATCCGCAAGCGCCGGATGCCCATCGCCTTCCCCTTCGAGTTCCGCCTGACCGCCGGCGACGACCTATGGATGAGCCCGTTCAACAACGGCCCTGGCGCATCGATCTCCTTTCACCAATACGCCAAGATGCCTTGGCGTGGCGAGTTTGCGGAGATCGAGAAGGTGTTCCAGGCCGGCGACGGTCGGCCCCACTGGGCCAAGCGCCATTCCCTGACCCCCGCCGACGTCCACCGCCTCTATCCCAAGACCGGCGACTTCCTGAAGGTGCGCGCCAGCGTCGATCCCGACCGGAAATTCGCCAACGCCCACCTGACGCAACTGTTCGGCTTGCCCGACGCCGCGAGGACCTGAGCCATGACGGACGAAGAACTGCATGGTCACCTGATCGATCGCCAGGGCTCGCGCCGCGAGCTCAATACCCCGGTGCTGGTGGTCGAGCTCGACGCCCTGGATCGCAATATCCAGCGAATGGCCGACTTCGCCCAGAGCAAGGGTCTGAAGCTTCGCCCCCACGCCAAGACCCACAAGAGCCCCGACATCGCCAAACGTCAGATCGCCGCCGGCGCCGTGGGCGCCTGCTGCGCCAAGATCGGCGAGGCGGAGGTCTTGGCCGACAACGGCGTCGCCACCGGCCTGCACATCACCTCCCCGGTGGTCTCGTCCCCCGCCATAGCCCGACTGATCGCCCTGAACGGCCGCACCGCCGACCTCATGTGCGTGGTGGACAATCCGGCCAACGCCGCCCTGCTCGGCCATGCCGCCAAAGCCGCTGGAAAGCCCTTGAACGTCGTCATCGACATAGACCCCGGCATTCGCCGCACCGGCGTCGCCTCGGCCGCGGCGGCGGTGGCCGTGCTGAACGCCATCCGCGCAGAGCCGTCCCTCGTCTTCAAGGGCGTGCAATGCTATTGCGGCATACAGCAGCACATGGCCTCATTCCAAGAGCGCCGAGAGGCCATGATCGAGCGCGCCGCCTATGTGCGGACCGTCATCGCGGCCCTTGCCGAGGCGGGCGCCGCCTGCGAGATCGTCACCGGCGGGGGCACCGGCACCCACCGGATCGACGCCGAACTCGATCTATTCACCGAGCTGCAGGTGGGCTCATACGTGTTCATGGACAGCCAGTATCTGGCCTGCGACCTCACCGGCGACGGTCAAGCCTGCCCGTTTGAGACCGCTCTAATGATCGACGCCCGGGTCGTCAGCAGCAACGCGCCGGGCATGGTGACCGTGGACGCGGGCTTTAAGGCGTTTTCGACCGATGCGGATCCGCCCCTGGTGCTGGCCGGGCTAGGGGAAGGGGCGAAATACTTCTTCATGGGCGACGAGCATGGCGCCGTGCTCTTGCCGCCCGGCGAGACCCTGGCCCTGGCCGACAGGGTCGTCTTGGGCGCCCCCCATTGCGATCCAACGGTCAATCTCTACGACACCTATCATGTGGTGCAGGGCGACACGCTCCGGGCGCTTTGGCCGGTAGCCGCGCGGGGCCGCTCACGCTAGCCGACCTGGCCCCTTAGGCGACTTGGCCTAGAGACGGGTTCAAGCTTTCGAGCTGGACCCAGTCGGACACGCCGCCCTGAGGCTGGAATTCGGGCACCAACTCCCCCAGCGCGGCAATCAATTCGCTGCGCCGGTCAGGCCCCAAAAGGCTGGCCAAGCGCTCCAATCTTGGCTGCAGAGCGTCCAGGGGGATGAAGGCCTCGTCTCCCTTCCAGATGCGGGGGTGAACTGTGCCCGAGGTTGCATCGCCGATCAGGAGCTCTTCGTAAAGTTTCTCACCTGGGCGCAAGCCGATCTCAACGATTTCAATGTCTCCCTCGGGCGTCTCGGGCGTCTTCACCACAAGGCCGGCCAGCTCGATCATGTTGCGCGCCAGATCGGCGATCCGCACCGGCGGGCCCATGTCGAGCAGGAACACCTCGCCGCCTTTGGCCATGGCCGCTGCCTGCAGGACAAGCTCCGCCGCCTCGGGCGCAGTCATGAAGTAGCGGGTGATCCGCGGATCGGTCAGGGTGATCGGCCCGCCCTCCAGGATCTGCTGGCGAAACAGGGGGACGACCGAGCCGCTGCTGCCCAGCACATTGCCAAAGCGCACCATGGAGAAGCAGGTCGCCGGATGGGCCGCATTCATCGCCTGCAGCACCAATTCCGCCGCGCGCTTGGTGGCGCCCATGACATTGGTGGGCCGCACCGCCTTGTCGGTGCTGATGAGCACGAAGTTGGGCGTCCGCCAACGGGCCGCCACACTGGCGAGGGTGTAGACGCCCAGCACATTGGTGCGCGTCCCCTCCGCAGGATTGCGCTCAATCAGCGGCACGTGTTTGTAAGCCGCCGCGTGGAAGATAGTGTCGGGCCGCCAGGCGCCGATGATCTCATCCATGCGTGTGCGGTCGCTGACCGATCCCAGCAGCGGAAGGATGCGGACCGCGCCGGCGAGGTTGCGCGCGATCAACGCGCGGTCGAGTTCGTAGAGACCGAATTCATTGATGTCGACGAGCAACAGCACTGCGGGCTCCAGGGCGAGCAGCCGTCGGCACAACTCGCCGCCGATGGAGCCGCCGGCGCCGGTGACCATCGCGGTCTTGCCACGAATGTGACGGCGCATCAGCTCCACGTCGGGCGCCACCGATTCACGACCGAGGAGATCTTCGATCTGCACATCGCGCAGCTGGGCGATGCCGATCCGGCCATGGGCGATGTCCATCAGATCGGGCAGGGTGCGAATTCGGATGCCCGTGCGGCAAGCTTCCGCGATGATCGCCTTGCGCCGAGCGGGGGTGGCCGATGGGATGGCGAGCAGAATTTCGTGCGCCCGAAGCCGCCGGCTCGCCTGGGGCAGATCCGACGGCGCATAGATGCGGCGGCCGTCGATCACGCTGCCGCTCAAGGCGGGGCTGTCGTCGACGAAGCCCACCACCTCCATGTCGAGGCTCTGGGCGATGGCGCCGGCCAGCTGCCGCCCCGCCGAGCCGGCCCCGTAGATCAAGACCCGGCGCATGGTGGACAGGCGCGTGGATGATGGTGCGTTCAGCCAATAGCGCGCAAACACGCGCGAGGCGGCCACCGCCACGAACAGGAGGATCGGCTGGATCAAACTGACGGTGCGCGGGACGCCCGAAACGCCGATGACGGCGAAGACGACAGCGAAGGGCAAGGTGTAGAGGGAACAGCCGCGGCCGATGGCGACGATGGCGCGCACGCCGGCTTGGCTGAAGATCTCGCGATAGAGACCCAACGCCCAGAACAACGGCAGGGCCGCGGCGATCGACGCCCCGATCATTGTTGGCAACGGCGCATCCCGGGCCGGCCAGAACCCCAGCCTCAGCAGCACCGACACGTAACAGGCGGCGGCGCAAAGACTGGCGTCGACCAACATGACCAGGCTGCGCTTGGTTTTCCTATGTCGTGAGAGAGCCAGGAGACGCAGCCCCGCGAACCACCTCGCCGGTGTCGCCGCCCACGCTGGAATGTCGAACCGCCCGTTCACGCCAATAAGTGGGCGGCAGCTGAGCTGAAGTTCAAATCCGAATGAACGGCTCCAGCATCCGGCGGCACCAACAGAGCGGGCGCCGTTCACCTGGGAACGACCAAGGTCGTCAGCACACGCAATGCAGGATTTCACCGGCCGGACACTGATGATCACCGGGGGCACCGGCTCCTTCGGCTCGACCATCCTGCGTCATTTCCTGACCCTGCCGATCGCCGAGGTGCGGATCGTCAGCCGTGACGAGAAGAAGCAGGAGGACCAGCGCCAGAGCCTTAGCGACCCCAGGATCCGGTACCACCTGGCCGATGTGAGGGACTTTCGCGCCATGGAGGCGGTGACCCGCGACGTCGATTTCATCTACCACGCGGCGGCTTTGAAGCAGGTCCCGTCCTGCGAATTCCATCCGATGGAAGCGGTGAGCGTCAATGTGATGGGCGCTCACAATGTGCTGGACGCCGCGATCCGCAACGGCGTGAAACGCGTGGTCTGCCTTTCCACGGACAAGGCGGTCTATCCCATCAACGCCATGGGCATGTCTAAGGCCCTGATGGAGAAGGTGATGGTGGCCAAAGCCCGCGAGGCCGCGCGCAGCGGGACCGTGATCACCGGCACACGCTACGGCAATGTGCTGGTTTCGCGCGGGTCGGTCGTGCCCCTGTTCATGAACCAGGTGCGGCGGGGCCAGCCGATCACCCTGACCGATCCCGAAATGACGCGCTTCATCATGACCCTCGACGAGGCGGTGAAGCTTTGCCTCTACGCCTTCGAGCACGGCGGCAATGGCGACCTGTTCGTACAGAAGGCCTCGGCGGTGACCTTGGAGCGGCTGGTTCGCGCCGTGCTGCTGGTGATGGGCCGCCCTGACCATCCGGTGCGCGTGATCGGCACGCGTCACGGCGAAAAGCGGTTCGAAACCCTGCTCAGCCGCGAGGAGATGGCCTTCGCCGAGGATCGCGGCGGCCATTTCCGGATCGCACCCGATAATCGTGACCTGAACTACGACGCCTATGTGCGCGCGGGCGAGGTGAAGGTCTCACGCACCGATGACTTCAACTCCGACAACACCCATCAGCTCAGCGTGGCCGAGATGGCTGAGATCCTTCGGAAGCTCCCTTACGTCCGCGCCTTCATTGCTGGAGACCTCGCCGATGCCGCCTGAACCTCAGACTGTAGCCGTGACGGGCGCGGCGGGCTTTATCGGCCGCAACCTGGTCGTCCGGCTCCGCGAGACGAACCTTCGGGTGCTTTCCCTGACTCGTGAGACGCCGCTCGATGAGGCGGGCCAGATCATCGCGGCGGCTGACGTGGTCATCCACCTCGCCGGCGCCGTGCGCCCGACCGACCCTGCCGAGTTCACACGCACCGAGGCTTACGCCGGCTGGATTTGCGATGAGATCAAGAAGAGCCGACGGCGGCCGCTGGTGATATTGAGCTCTTCGATCCGCGCCGGCGACGCCACCGACTATGGCCGCAGCAAGTGCGCCGTAGAGGCTGCGTTCCTCGACCTTTCGCGGCATGAGCAGGCGACGGTCGCGGTCTACCGTTTGCCCAACGTCTTCGGTAAATGGGCTCGACCCAACTACAATTCGGCCGTGGCCACCTTCTGTCACAACTTGGCGCGCGACCTTGCGATCCGCATCGACGATCCGGCCGCGCCCCTGCTGCTGCTCTACGTGGACGATCTGATCGATCAATGGCGCGCCTTGATCGCGGAGCCGCCGTCGGCGAGCGAATTAGTAGAGGTCGACGCAGTCCACCTGACCACGGTGGGCGAGGTCGAGACCTTGCTCCGGGGTTTTGCTGCAGGGCGCTCATCGGGCCGGATCGGCGCGGTGGGGTCGGGGCTTGAGCGCGCGCTCTACGCCACCTTCGTCGCCGCCTTGCCGGCGGAAGCGTTCAGCTATCCCCTCGCCCCTCATACGGATAACCGCGGCAGCTTCACCGAAATGCTCAAGACCCCGGCCAGCGGTCAGATTTCCTATTTTACGGCGCATCCCGGGGTGACTCGCGGCGGACATTATCATCACAGCAAGGTCGAGAAGTTCCTGATCGTGCATGGCGAGGCCCTGTTCCGTTTCCGGCACATCCTGGACGGCGATATCCATGAAATCCACGCCTCGGCTGACCGCCCGCTGGTGGTGGAGACGGTGCCCGGCTGGACCCACGATGTGACCAACGTCGGCGACGGCGTGATGGTCTCTGTCATCTGGGCCAATGAGGTTTTCGACCGTGAGCGTCCGGACACTGTGGCGATGACGGTGTGATCAATCGCCAGCTGAAGGTCATGACCATCATTGGCACGCGGCCGGAAATTATCCGGCTGTCGCGGGTGATGGCCGCGCTCGACCGCACGACCGAGCACGTCGTGGTGCATACCGGCCAGAACTACGATGTTGAGCTGAACGACGTCTTCTTCCGCGATCTCGAATTGCGGCCGCCCGATCATGTCTTGAACGCCGCCGGCGTCTCTGCCGCCGAGACCATCGGCCAGGTCATCATAGCGGTCGACCGGGTTCTGGCGGCGGAGCGACCGGACGCTGTTCTGGTGCTCGGCGACACCAACAGCGCGCTCGCGGTAATCCCCGCCAAGCGGCGGCGGATCCCGATATTCCACATGGAGGCCGGCAACCGCTGCTTCGATCAGCGAGTGCCCGAGGAGATCAACCGCCGCATCGTCGACCACACCTCGGATATCAACCTGCCCTACTCTTCGATCGCCCGCGAATACCTCCTGGCCGAGGGATTTCCACCCGATCGGGTGATCAAGACCGGAAGCCCGATGTTCGAAGTCTTAAATCACCATCTCTCCTCGATCGAAGCGTCGGACGTGCTGTCGCGGCTCGGCCTGGTGGAGGGTCGCTTTGTACTGGTCAGCTGCCACCGCGAGGAGAACGTCGATAGCGACCGCCAAATCACGCGGCTGGTGCAAACCTTAGACGCCGTCGCTGCGCGGTACGATGAGCCGATCGTGGTCAGCACCCATCCACGGACGCGCAAGCGCATCGACGCGCTTGGACTGACCTTCGACCCGCGGGTCCAGCTGCTGAAGCCTTTCGGCTTCCTTGACTTCAACGCCCTACAGCTGCGCGCCCGCGCGGTGCTGTCGGACAGCGGCACCATCAGCGAGGAATCGGCGATCCTGAACTTCCCGGCCCTGAACCTCCGCGATGCCCATGAACGGCCCGAGGCGATGGAAGAGGCGGCGGTGATGATGACGGGCCTCGACCCAGACCGCGTGCTGCAGGGGCTGGAGATCCTGGAGAGCGAGAGGCAATTGAAAAGGGCGCGCGGCGAGACACGCATGGTGCGCCTGCCAGCCGATTATTCGGCTCCCGACGTTTCGGACAAGGTGGTCCGGATCATCCTATCGTACACGGACTATGTGCGGCGCACGGTCTGGAGGGAAGCGTGACGCGCGGCGCCGCGTGTGAACGCTAAGTCCGGAAACTCCAGGATCTCGTCGCAAAAACGCAGGCTCTCGGCCCGGTGGGCGACCATCAGGATGGTGGCATTTGGGCCCATGGCCGAAAGGGACCTCAGGATGACCTCTTCGCCCGACACGTCGATGGCGTTGGTCGCCTCGTCCAAGAGAAGCAGACGAGGTCGGCGCAGGAGCGCGCAGGCCAAGGCCACCCGCTGGCGTTCCCCAGCGGAGAGAAGCGCCCCCCGATGCCCTATGCGCGTATCCAGTCCCTGAGCCAGGCGCTCCAGCAAACCCTGCGCTCCTACCGCTTCCAGCGCCGCCAGCATATCGGCCTCAGACCCGCCTGGGGCCGACCATGCAAGGTTGGCCCGAACCGTGTCGTCCAACAGGAAAGAATCCTGGGCGACGTAGGCTAGCTGTTCGCGATGCCGCGTCAGGACGTCACCGCAAAGCCTTTGGCCGAAGACATAGACTGCGCCCGATTGTGGAATCAGGACGCCGGCGCCGAGATCGAGGAAGGTGGTCTTGCCGACGCCCGACGGTCCGACCAGGCCGACGAAGGTCCCGGCGCGGATGGCCAGGCTGGCCTGGAGCAACTCTGGCCGCCGGCCCGCTGCGGAATCGTGGGCGTAGTTCACCCTAGAGAACACCAAGGCGTCGTCCCGGTTCAGCGGGACAGGGGCCGATATCCCGGCGATGGATTGATCCTTGCGGGTCCAGGTTGGCTCGACACCGTCGCCTATCCGGCGATGAATTTCGTCTCGACCAAGATCGACGTCGGCGACGGTGTGAACGGCGTGGTGGAGGGCGACCTTACGCTCCACGGGGTCACCAGGCCCGTCAGCCTGGTTGTGACGTTCAACGGCGTCGGCGGCGATATTATCCCATTTGTGACCCGCACCGGATTTTCCGCGACGACCACCGTCAAACGATCGGACTTCGGCGTCATCCAGTATCCCGGGTTGGTCGGAGACGATTTAGTGCTCCGGATCGAAGCAGAGTTTACTAAGAGGATTCTATGAGTCGTCACAGATAAAGTATTCTGGCGGCCGAGCCAGAACCCGGTGAGATGTACGCCGTGTCCCGTGACGACGGACTAAGGGGACCGTGGGGAAAAGAGGATCATGACTGCGCCGATCAAACAGATAGCCGCACCGGCGATCTCCCATCGATCGATGGGACGATGTTCCACCAAGCGCAGCCAGAGCAAGGAGGCAGTGATGTAGACACCTCCGTAGGCCGCATAGGCCCGGCCTGCGGTGTCGCTTTCAATGCGGGTGAGCAGGAAGGCGAACAAGGCCAGCGAAGCCATGCCAGGCAGAAGCCAGAGCGGCGATCGACCGGACCTTAGCCAGATCCAAAAGGCGAAACACCCCGCGATCTCCGCAAATCCGGCGCAAACATAGATGCACAACGCGAAGAGTATCTTCAAGATCTCGTCGCGCCGGGTTTCAGGTCAACAGCCGCTTAAAGCAGCGGCCTCTCAATCAAGGGTTTCGCACGGTGGCGAGGCGGATGACGCCGAACCAGGCGAACCAGATCAGGGCTGCGATCCGTAAGGGTTTGGCAAACTCAGGAAAGGCGTTGCTGGCTACCAAAAGGCCAACAAAGCCTCCGATCCCGGCCAAGGTGATTGCGATGTAACCCGGCCAACGTTCAAATAGGGTTGGCCGCCTGCGATGAGACGCATGATCCTTTTCAGCGAGCGCTTCGTTGAACTGCACTTGAGGTCTCGAACGCGAAGTGAAAATTAAGGGCATGGCTTGACCAGCTCCGATAACTAGAAGCTTCCGTGAACACGACGGACAATGATAGGAGGAAGCGTTTAGGAAGCCATTCCGAATTATAGCCGCCTGCATAAGTATTTAATCAAGATATCCACGTTTCTTCCGACACGGATCGGTCGTCGAGCGATTTGATTTGCAATCATTTGGGATGCCGACAACGCTGCTGCAGTGCGCAGGGGGCGATCCTTGCGCTGTCGATCAAACAAGTCGCCTCCGCCCTTTATGAGTCCCTTATGCATCTCGGTGCGGTTCGGTCTCGTCCCCTTACGCCCAGGTGGCGCACTTAAGGCTCCTGACAGTCGGAGCTTGCCATGGACCTCCTCTTTCTGGCGCTCGGCGCCGCGATCTTCGTGATTTTCGGCGTCTACGCCGCCCTCTTGAAGAGGGTCTGAGCATGATTGTCGGCCTTCTCTATGGCGCGGCCGCCCTTGGCGTCGGCGTCTACATGCTTTGGGCGCTGCTCAAGCCCGAACAGTTCTAACCGGAAACATCCCCATGAATTGGCAAGGTTGGGCCGAGATCGTCTTCACGATCGGCCTTAGCGTTTTATTGAGCTGGCCGCTCGGCGCCTACATGGCCCGCGTATGGCAGGGTGAAAAGACCTGGCTCTCCCCGGTGCTGAGGCCGGTGGAGCGGCTCTTCTATGGCGTCGCCGGGGTCGATCCCGACAAGGGCCAGGGCTGGCTCGCCTATACCCTCTCCATGCTGGTCTTCAGCGCGGCGAGTTTTGCGGTCCTCTACGGCGTCTTGCGAATGCAGCAGCAGTTGCCGCTGGACCCCCAGGGGTTCGCCGGCATGAACCCGCACCTGGCCTTCAACACCGCCATCAGCTTCATCACCAACACCAACTGGCAGTTCTACGGGGGTGAGACCACTCTTGGGCACATGGCCCAGATGGCCGGCCTGACGGTGCAGAACTTCATGTCCGCCGCGGTGGGCATCGCCATCGCCGCCGCCTTGGCGCGGGCTTTCGCCGCCAATCGCGGCCTGACGCTCGGCAATTTCTGGGCCGACCTGACCAGGATCACCCTCTACATCCTCCTGCCCCTGGCGATCGTCTTCGCGCTGGCGCTGGTGGCGCTGGGCGTGCCGCAGACCTTGCTCGCCCACACCGACGCCCACACCCTGGAAGGCGCCAAGCAGACCATCGCCCTTGGCCCCATCGCCAGCCAGGAAGCCATCAAGCAGCTGGGCACCAACGGCGGCGGCTTCTTCAACGCCAACTCCGCCCACCCGTTCGAGAACCCCTCCGCCCTGACCAACATCCTGGAGACCCTGGCCCCCTTGATGGTGTCCTTCGCCTGCTTCTTCGCCTTTGGGCGGGTCGCCGGCGCCACGCGGGAGGCGGGCGCCCTGGTGGCCGCCGCCGCCCTGATCGTCTTCGCGGGCACGGCGGGCATCTACGTCGCTGAAACCCAGCCGGTTCCGGCCCAGGCCCACGCAGGGGTCTCCACCGCCGTCAACATGGAGGGCAAGGAGGTCCGCTTCGGCGCCGCCTCCACCGCCATGTTCGCCGCATCGACCACGGCCATGTCCGACGGCGCGGTCAACGCCATGCATGAAAGCTTCACGCCGCTCGGCGGCGGGATCGCCATGTTCCTGATCCAGCTCGGAGAGCTGGCGCCGGGCGGGGTCGGCTCTGGCCTCTACGGCATGGCGCACATGGCGATCCTGGCGGTGTTCGTGGCCGGACTGATGGTCGGGCGCACCCCCGAATACCTCGGCAAGAAGATCGAGGCGCGGGAGGTCAAGTTCGTCATGCTCTCAGCCCTGATCATGACCGTCTCCATCCTCGCCTTCGCCGCCGTCGCCGCGGTGCTGCCGATCGCCCTAAAGGGACTTCAAGAGAGCGGAACCCATGGCCTCTCGGAGATCCTCTACGCCTACACCTCGGCCACCGGGAACAACGGCTCGGCCTTCGCGGGGCTCTCGGGCAACTCCAACTGGTGGGACACCACCATGGGCATCGCCATGGCCCTGGGTCGCTACGGCTACATCGTGCCTGTGATGGCGGTGGCCGGCGCCCTGGTGGTCAAGCCCAAGCTGGCGCCCACCGCCGGCACCTTATCCGCCCACACCGGCCTGTTCGTCGGCCTGGTGATCGGGGTGATCCTGATCCTCGGCGGGCTGCAGTTCTTCCCCGCCCTGGCCCTGGGCCCCATCGTCGAGCACTTCCAGATGCTCGCCGCCCTCAAGCATTGATCCGAGACATCCATGTCCTCTAATCTCGCAGCGTCGGGCCCCCAGAACGCCATCCTTGGCCGGGCCGTCAGCGACGCCTTTAAAAAGCTCGATCCGCGCGCCCTCGTCGGCAATCCGGTGATCCTCTCGACCGAAGTGGTGGCGGCCCTCGCCACCGCCTCAGCCATCGCGGCCATCCTCGGCCACCAGTCCCCCTGGTTCGCCACTCAGATCGCCGGCTGGCTCTGGGCCACGGTCCTCTTCGCCAACTTCGCCGAAAGCGTGGCCGAGGGGCGGGGCAAGGCGGCGGCCGATTCCCTGCGGGCCGCCCGCGTCACCACCAAGGCCAAGCTGATCGTCGATGAGAAGCTCGGCACGGTCACCCTCACCCCCGCCCACCAGCTGGGCGTCGGTCAGGTGGTGCTGGTGGAGGCGGGCGACGTAATCCCCGCCGACGGCGAGATCATCGAAGGGCTGGCCTCGGTCAACGAGGCGGCCATCACCGGCGAAAGCGCGCCTGTGATCCGCGAAAGCGGCGGCGACCGCTCGGCCGTCACCGGCGGCACCACCGTGGTCTCCGACTGGATCAAGGTGCGCGTCACCTCCGGCCCCGGTTCCTCCTTCCTGGATCGCATGATCGCCATGGTGGAGGGCGCCAACCGCCGCAAAACCCCCAATGAGATCGCCCTGGCCGTGCTCTTGGCCGGCCTGACCCTGGTGTTCCTGATCGCCGTGGTGACCTTGCTGGGTCTCGGCCAATACGCCGGGGTGAAGCTGGATCCCCTGGTTCTGGGCGCCCTGTTCGTCTGTCTTATTCCGACAACGATTGGCGGGCTCCTTTCGGCCGTCGGCATCGCCGGCATGGATCGCCTGCTCAAGGTCAACGTCCTGGCCACCTCCGGCCGCGCCGTGGAAGCGGCGGGGGACGTGGACACCCTGCTGCTGGATAAGACCGGCACCATCACCTATGGCGACCGTCAGGCTGTCGAGGTGATCTCCCGTCCCGGCCTCGCCCCCCTCTCGGCCATGCGTTCGGCCCTGATGGCGTCGCTCGCCGACCTGACCCCCGAGGGCCGCTCGATCATCGAGCTGGCCCGCAAGAGCAACATCGAGGCCGATACGCCGGAGGGGGCGACCATCATCCCCTTCAGCGCCATGACCCGCCTGTCTGGCCTTGAGGTCGGCGACAGGATTTGGCGCAAGGGCTCTGTGGACGCGGTCTTGAAGTTCATCGGCCAGACCCGCGCCAACCTGGAGCCCGAGATGGAGGCGGCGGTGGATCGGATCGCCCGCTCCGGCGGCACGCCGCTGGGCGTCTCCGAAGGCGATCGCTTTGTCGGCGTCATCCACCTGAAGGACGTGGTGAAGCCCAATGTGAAGGCCCGGTTCGCCGATCTGCGCCGCATGGGCCTTCGCACGGTGATGATCACCGGCGACAACCCGATCACGGCGGCCGCCATCGCCTCCGAAGCCGGGGTCGACGATTTCCTGGCCGAGGCGACGCCGGAGGACAAGCTGCGCCTGATCCGCGAGGAGCAGGCCAAGGGGCGGCTGGTGGCCATGTGCGGCGACGGCGCCAACGACGCCCCTGCCCTGGCTCAAGCCGACGTGGGCGTGGCCATGCAGACCGGCACCATCACCTATGGCGACCGTCAGGCTGTCGAGGTGATCTCCCGTCCCGGCCTCGCCCC
>JAMFTA010000161.1 GCA_026225565.1 Caulobacter sp.
CAACTGGTGGCGCCAGGGGATGATCGGCGGCGCCAAGGCCCACTACGACGGCATCAAGGCCTTTTCCGAGACCGACTTCAACGACGACCTGAAGGCGATCGATGTGCCGGTCCTGGTGCTGCATGGCGACGACGACCAGATCGTGCCCTATGCCGACGCTGGCGTCTTGTCGGCCAAGGTGGTGAAGAACGGCACGCTGAAGCTCTATCCGGGCTATCCCCACGGCATGTGCACCACCCACGCCGACGTGATCAACGCGGATCTGCTGGCCTTCATCAAGGCTTGAGCGGGCGGGGGCCTCTCGCCAAGCTCCACGGGCATGGGTAGATAGGCGCAGGGTGGAAGTCTGTCGTCGGACGCCGCCCCGCTAGCCTCTCCCACGACGAGGCCGTCGACGCCCATCATGATCGTGAGGAACGCCTTGAGCCTGCTGACCCTGGAAAGACGCGGCCCGATCGCGATCCTCACCCTCAATCGTCCCGACTCCCTGAACGCCTTGGGCGCGCCCGGCGACGGGGATGTGGTGGCCGGGGTGTGCGACGAGGTGAACGCCGACCGATCCATCCGCTGCGTGGTGCTCACCGGCGCCGGCCGGGCTTTTTCCGCCGGCGGCGACGTGAAGGCGATGAAGGCCCGCGAGGGGGCCTTCGGCGGCGGCGGCGTCGATATCCGCGACAATTACAAGACCAACATCCACCGCATCGTCCGCTCCATCTATGGGCTGGAGGTTCCCTCCATCGCGGCGGTGAACGGGCCGGCGGTGGGCCTGGGTTGCGATGTGGCCTGCATGACCGATATCCGCATCGCTTCAAACGAGGCCAGGTTCGGCGTCACCTTTCTGAAGCTCGGCCTCATTCCGGGCGACGGCGGCGCCTGGCTCCTGCCCCGCACCATCGGCATGAGCCGGGCCTGCGAGCTGCTCTTCACCGGCGAGATCATCGACGCCCAAAAGGCGGTGGAGTGGGGCCTGGTCTCCAAGGCCGTGCCGGCGGAAGCGTTGATGGACGAGGCGCTGGCGCTCGCCGGGCGCATCGCCCAGCAGCCGCCCCACGCCCTGCGCCTGGCCAAATCTCTGCTCAAGCACGGCCAGACCACCTCCTACGACACCCTGATGGAGATGAGCGCCTCAGCCCAGGCCATCGCCCACCTGACCGAAGACCACATGGAGGGGGTGGAGGCCCTGCTCGAAAAACGTCCGGCGGTGTTTAAGGGCGCTTGAGCCGTCGGCCCGCCCGTCTATGTTGCCATACCCCAACGTCCGAAGGCTGAAGTTCATCAATGCGTAATTTGCTGCTCGCCTCCACCGTCCTCGCCGCCGTTTTGACCGCCACGGGCGTCTCCGCCCAGGCCCTGCCCCCGACGCCCATCGATCCGGCCAAGCTGTCGGCCATCGACAAGGTCTTGTCCTCCGACGCCTTCGAGGGCCGCGGCCCCGCCACCCGCGCCGAGCCCAAGGTGATCGACTATATCGTCGGGCAGTATAAGGCGCTCGGCCTCGCGCCGGCCGGCGACAACGGCGGCTGGACCCAGGCGGTGCCCATGCGGCGGTTCTCGCTCACCGGCCCGGTCAAGCTCAGCTTCACCGAAGGCGGGGCGGTCAAACCCCTGACCCAGGCCGAGGACGCGGTGGCGATGACGGAAATCCCCGTCGACCGCGTGTCCATCCAAAACGCACCCCTGGTCTTCGTCGGCTACGGGGTGAAGGCGCCCGAGCGCGGCTGGGATGACTTCAAGGGCGTGGACCTGCACGGCAAGATCATGGTGGTCCTCATCAACGACCCGGATTTCGAAGCTGCGGCCGGCGACGGCGCCTATGGCAAGTTCGACGGCCCCTCGATGACCTACTATGGCCGCTGGACCTATAAGTTCGAGGAGGCGGCGCGCCAGGGCGCCGTCGGCGTACTGATCGTGCATGAGACGACGCCGGCCGCCTATGGCTGGGGCGTGGTGAAGAACTCCAACTCCATCCCGCAGTTCGACATCGTGCGCGACGACCCGAAAGCCTCCCATCCGCTCTTGCAGGGCTGGGTGCAGCGCCCTGTCGCGGTGGACCTGTTCAAGGCGGCGGGCCTCGACTTCGAGACGGAAAAGAAGGCCGCCCGTCAGGCGGACTTCAAGCCGGTGGAGCTGAAGGGAACGGGCTTCTCAGCCGAGTACGGGGTGAAGATCGAGACCATCGCCACCAACAACATCCTGGCCAAGCTGCCGGGAACCGCCCATCCCGAACAGACGGTGCTCTATAGCGCCCACTGGGATCACCTCGGCATCGGCCCGGCCGACGCCCGCGGCGACACCATCTATAACGGCGCGCTCGACAACGCCTCGGGCGTCTCCGCCATGTTGGAGATCGCCCGGGTCTTCGCCCACGCGCCGCGCACCCAGCGCACCGTCGCCTTCATGGCGGTGACGGCGGAGGAGAAGGGGCTCTTAGGATCGGAATACTACGGCCTGCACCCGATCTTCCCCCTCGCCACCACGGTGGCGGACTTGAATCTCGATGGCGTGCAGATCTCAGGTCCCGCCCACAACATTGAGGTGCAGGGCATCCCCAAGAACACCCTGGTGGACATGCTGGAGGCCGGCGCCAAGCAGGAAGGGCGCTATCTCTCCGCCGACGCCCACCCCGAACAGGGCCACTTCTTCCGCGCCGACCACTTCTCCCTGGCCAAGGTCGGGGTGCCGGCGGTGACCCTTGGCGGCGGCAACGACCTCTTTGCCGGCGGCGTGCCGGCGGGCGAGGCGGCCAGCAAGGACTATGTGAAGAACCACTACCATCAGCCTTCGGATGAGTGGAATCCGAACTGGGATTGGAGCGGCGCGGCCATCGATCTTGGCCTCTACTACGATCTCGGCCGGACCCTGGCCACCTCCGACATCTGGCCCTCGTGGCACGCGGATTCGGAGTTCAAGGCCCGGCGCGACGTCACCGCCGCCGCGCGGAACTAGCCGCGGCTTGGCGGGCGAGGGTATAGGCGCCCGCGACTATTACGCCTGTCGGCGGGTGGACGGTTTTCTTGCTGCGCCGGGCGTCTTAGGATGGCTGGCACAGGAGACCCGCCGATGAGCAGTCTGGATCGATCGCGCGACGCCGTCTTCATCGAGAAGCTGCACGCCAAGAGCCAGGCGCGCGGCGTGCCTTGGGAGATGACCGAGCACGAAGGGCGCTATCAGGCCCAGATCGGCGAATTCGTCATCGAGATCGGCGAGGGGGCCAGCGAGCCTGAAATCCTCATCTGCCGCAAGGACGGCAAGGCGCTGGAAATCCTCACCCCCGACCTCTTCGCCGATCCGGGGGAGAGCGATCCGCGCCCGCGCCTGTTCGCCGAAACCTATGACAGCGCCCGCCGGGTGGCCATGGGGGTCGACAAGGCCATTGAATCCCTGATCCAAGCGCTCACCTGAGACGAGCGTTGCGCGGGAGATCGAATGGCTGAGGTTCTGGAGCTTACGGGGCTCGGCGACGTGGGCGCCGGGACGGCGGCCGAGGTGCTGGAGCGCGGCGGGCTGCTGCTGTTTCCCAAGCTTCCCTTCGCCCTTGAGCCGGGAGAGGCGGGGCTGATCGACGCCGCCGTGCTCAGCGGCAAGTCCAAGAACATCAGTCTCGATCCAGCCACCGGCGCGGTCGGCGGCTCCAATCTCGAGGGCGAGCGGCTGGCGGCCATGAGCGCCATGGTGGCCCGCTTTTCGGCGCGGGCGGACGAGATATTGGCGGCGCTGACGCCCGGCTACGGTCCGCACCTGCAAAAGCGGCGAACCAGCTTTCGCCCAGGCGCTATCGAAACCCGCGCCTTGAGCCCCCGCAAGGACGACAAACGCCTGCATGTGGACGCCTTTCCGGCCAATCCGGTGCAGGGGCGGAGGATCCTGCGGGTGTTCGCCAACGCCAATCCGCACGGCGAGGCGCGCCTGTGGAACGTAGGAGACGAGGGGTTCGAGCTTTTCGCCGAGCGCTTTCGCGGCAAGCTCAAGGCCCGCGCGGCCGGGGCCTGGCGCGAGCGCTTGGGCCTGACCAAGGGCCGCCGCACCGCCTATGACTCGGTCATGCTGCAGCTGCACGACGCCGCCAAGTTCGACGACGCCTGGCAGAAGGAGGCGCCCCGCACGGCCCTGTCCTTCCCGCCGGGCTCCAGCTGGGTGGTCTATACCGACAGCGTGCTGCACGCCGCCATGGCCGGCCAGCACGCCTTGGAGCAGACCTATCTGATGCCCATCGCCGGCATGACCGAGGCGCGCCGGTCGCCGCTCCGCATCCTGGAACGACTGACTGGGCGCCCGCTCTTGTAGTTAAGCGCCGGGGGCGGCGGCGGGGGCAGCGCCGGTCTCGGTCGTGTCCGTCGTCTTCATGTGCTTCATCTTATGGCTGCGGGCCATGGTGGTGGCCTGGGAGCGGTTCACGCAACGGTCCTGAGCCTTGCTCTTGCAGATCGGATAGCTTTCCGGCGGCGCGCCCGCCGGGGCGTTGGAGGCCATCGGCGTCATGGTGCTGGTCGTAGATGTGCTGGTGGTGGTCGTCGTCGAAGCATCCGGGGTCGCAGCCGCAGGCGCGCTGAAGGCGGGCGTTGCGGCGGCTTGGGCGGGATCGGCGGCGGCCGGCGCGGCGGCGGCGTCAGGGGTCGCCATGGATTGGGCGAAGGCGGCCCCGCCGATCAGCGAGAGGGCGGCGGTGGCGATCAAAAAGGTTTTCATGATCCTATCTCCATTGAACTCCATCCAACATGGAGCGGTTCAGCCGCAGGGGCTGCGGCAGGACTAAAACTCCAAGCAACCGCAAGGGTTCTGGCTCAGCTTGCAGAAACCGGCGCTCGCTCGTCGGTGGTGTTGGAAGCCCGACCCTTGGAATCGGCGGCGAAACCGGGGAGACTGGGCCATCGGATGGCCAAAAAGATCGCGGAACAGCGCCTCATGAGCGACATCGCCCTGGATCCAGACCCCGCCGCGCCGTCCCCAGCGGCCGTTTCGCGGACGGTGGTGGTCTATCGCACCAAGCTCATGGTGCGGATCTGGCATTGGATCAATGCGCTCAGCCTGCTGTTCATGTTGCTCAGCGGCCTGCAGATCTTCAACGCCCATCCCGCCCTCTATTGGGGCCAGGCGGCCAACTTCGACCACCCGATCCTGGCCATGCGCGCCTATCACGTGGGCGACACCCTGCGCGGGGTGACCTTTGTCGGCAAAAGCCACTTCACCACCACGGGGCTCTTCGGCGTCTCCAAGGTGGCGGGCCATCTGGTGCATCGCGGCTTTCCCAGCTGGCTGACCCTGCCGACGGGGCAGGACCTGGCTTCGGGGCGGCGGTGGCACTTCTTCTTCGCCTGGATCTTCGCCATCAATGGCGCCGTCTATTTCGCCTACATCGTCATCGGCCGGCATCTGCGCGGCGACCTCTGGCCGACGGTGGCGGAGCTGAAGGGCGTGCCGCAATCGATCTGGGATCACCTGCGTTTCAAGCATCCCGAGGGAGAGGCGGCGCTGAAATTCAACGTGCTGCAAAAGCTCGCCTATCTGGCTGTTTTACTGATCATCCTGCCACTGATGATTCTCACCGGAATGACCATGTCGCCGGGGATGGACGCCGCTTTTCCGGGCCTGCTTTGGGCGTTTGGCGGGCGACAGTCGGCACGGACGGTGCATTTCCTCTGCGCCTGGTCGATCGTCGGCTTCTTCCTCATCCACATCTTCGAGGTGTTCGCGGCCGGCTTCTTCAACGAGATGCGCTCGATCCTCACCGGGCGCTTCAAGGTGACCCTGCCGGCGGCGCCCGTGGAGGGAGCGCCCTCATGAGCGGCTTCTCCATCAACCGGCGCTGGTTCGGCCGCGCCTTGGCCGGGGCGGGGGCGGCGGCTCTGTCGGCTTGCGACAGGCTCAACCAGTCCAAGCCGGTGAAGCGGGTGGTCTATAGCGCCGAGGGGCTGACCCGGCGGGTGCAGCGGCTGATCCTCTCTCCCGGCCAACTGGCCCCCGAATACCAGCCCTCCGACATCTCCCCCCTGTTCCGCCCTAACGGGTCCATTGGCGTGGACGACGACGGCTATCGCGCCCTGGCGGCGGGCGGCTTTGAGGACTTCAAGCTTGAGGTGGGCGGCCTGGTGGAGCGTCCCCTCAGCCTGTCGCTTGCCGATCTGCGCGCCCGCCAGACCCGCACCCAGATCACCCGCCACGACTGCGTGGAAGGGTGGAGCTGCATCGCCAAGTGGAAGGGCGCCCTGCTGGGCCCCCTGCTCCAGGAGGCGGGGCTGAAGCCGGCCGCCAAGTTCATCGTCTTCTACTGCGCCGACCTGATCGATCCCGCGGTCGGCGCGCAATATTACGAGAGCATCGGCCTTTCCGACGCCTTCCATCCCCAGACCCTCCTGGCTTACGAGATGAACGACCAGCCCCTGCCGACCGCCCATGGGGCGCCCCTGCGCCTGCGGGTCGAACGCCAGCTGGGCTACAAACAGGCCAAGTATGTGATGAGGATCGCGGCGGTTGAGAGCCTCGCCCCGATCAGAGGCGGCAAGGGCGGCTATTGGGAGGACTCCACCGGCTATGAGTGGTACGCGGGGATCTGAGCCGCCCCCTGTTATCCCCGGGCGCCGGCCTTCCTCCGTTGCAGGTCGAGGTTGTCTTTCGCGGTCGCCGGCTCAAGGCCGATGTCGCTTCGCTGCCGCGCCGCATAGGCCCGGCAATCGCAGGATAATTTCCCCAGCCGCTCGGGATCGGCGATCTCCAGATAGCCGCGCCGATAGCGGATCACGGCCTGCCGCTGCAGCTCCAGGGCGTGCATGGTCACGCTGGTGCGGGCGAGGCCCAAGGTCGCGGCGATCGTGTCCTGGGTGACGGGAAGGGGATTGAGTCCGCTACGTTCTATGCTCTCCGCCAGCCAGCGGGCGATCCGCTGAGGCGCCGTATGGCGGGTCTGACAATAGCCGGCGCGGCGCGCCTCGGCCAACTGAAGCTCGGCCAGTTTCAATACGGCGGCGGCGAAGTCCGAGTCCGTCAGCGCCAGATCGCGGCAGAGGTCGGGCGGCGCGCGCCATGCCTGCCCTCCCACGCGCACCAGGGCGTTGGAGCGGCTTTTGCGGCTACCGCACGCCTCCACCAGGCCCGCAGCCCCTTCGCTGCCGACCATGGAGGTCTCGACCCCGCGCGCGTTCCATCCGGCGATAAGCGACAAGAGGCAGGTCTTGGGGAAATACACCCAGTCCACCACATCGCCATCTCGATACAGGTCGGACTTCGCCTTCAACTCCACCGGTGAAAGATGAGCCAGAAGTCGTTGATAGCTATGCTCGGGAATGGCGCGCAGGAAGCCATTTCCTAGGCGCGGGGTAAGCGACTTCGAACGAGGAGCGATTGGCGCGGCCTCCCGGTGACTGGCGCCCAGGGCCAGAGCCAAGTCGGGACAATAGGGTCTCACTTGATGCTGTCTAGAAAGTTTTATGCCGGGAGTCCTTTGTCGTATTCGACATTCGCGGATGGACGGGCGGCGCGTGGCGGACGCTGTTTCGAAACTCTACCGCAGGGGAAAACTCAAGGTCACCCTATGGCCTGGAGATTGGGGAGAGACTGAAAGCTCGCCCCTCAGATTGTGCGCCATGGCCCTGACGATACGCATCCCCAGACCCGTTGAGGCCTGCTCCATGGTCTCAGCGCCCACCGTGGCCATAGCCGTCGAGGCCGCGCGTGTGGCGCCCGGCTCGCCCAGGCCGACCCCATCGTCCTCCACCGCCAGGCTGCCCCGGCCGTGGGCTGAGGCGACCAGGATGCGAATCTCTCCGCCGCTCCGGGGATAGGCGTATTTCAGGGCGTTGGTGATCAGCTCGGCGGCGACGATGCCGAGCGAGATGGCCATGTCGGTGGGCGCAGTCACCTCGTCCGCCAAGAGGGTCAGGCGCACCCCTGGAGCGGCGCCGCCGCTCAACTCCTGCAGCAGGCCGTCGAGATAGGGCTTCAGCGCCACGGTGGAGACCTCGCCTGAGGTATAGAGCCGCTGATGCACTCGGGCCACGGCCATGATCCGCCCGCGGGTCTCCACCAGCGCCTCGCGGGCGGCGGGCTCGCTCACCTGCTCGGCTTGCATCGACACCAGGGTGGAGACCAGTTGCAGGCTGTTGGCCACCCGGTGGTTCACCTCGTTCATCAAGAGTTCGCTGCGGTCGCGGGCGGCCTTGGCCTGGGCCTCGGCGATGCGGGCTCTTTGCAGACCGAACGCCTGCAGCCAGCTGGCGAAGGTGAGCGACAGGGTGATGGCCAGCCCCGCCGCGACGATGGGCGCCACCGTGGCCGAGAGCGAGGCGCGCTCGAACCGGGGGGTGGCGGCGAAGGTCACCCTCCATTGGCGGCCGGCGATGTCGTAAGAGAGGGTCTGCACCCAGTCGGGGCGTGCGCCCGCATCGACCGGAGAGGCGTAGATCAGCCGATCCCCCGCCCCCGCCCCGTCATAGATGCGCAGGCTCACCTCGTTCAGAAGGCCCGTATCCACCAGCGTGGAGGTGAACAAGGCCTGGTTGATGAAGCTGGCGTAGACCCAGCCGCGAAACCGCTCCCCGCCGCCTGTATCGACCTGTTTGACGGGGAGATAGAGCAACAGCCGCGTCGGCCCCGCGGCCAGATCATGGGCAGGGGTGACCACCCCGCTCAACCGCGGCGCGCCCGTGATCCGCGCCGCCGCCATGGCCGCCCGGCGGATCGGTTCTGCGTACATGTCCGTGCCCATGGCCTGACCGCCGACGAGCTTCACGGGGTGGACGGCCAGGACCGCGCTCTCGCCGCCCTCCGGACGCGGCCAAAACTTGCCGTTCGGCAAGACCGCTCGGGCGTCGGCGCGGGCGCTGGGATCCGATCCCGCTCCCAACCAGGCGACGTAGCCGACGCCGCGCAGTCCGACATAGCGGTCAGGCGCCCCGGCGGCGGCGGCATAGCGGGTGAAATGCTGGGGATCGAAGCGATCGTCCGCCCCCGCCTGCGCCGCGGCGCCGCGCAACAGGGCTGTATAGAGATCGAAGCTGTGATCGATGGCGCGCAGGGTCTGGGCCTGCAATCGCTCGAAGTGGTCGTTGTCGCGGGTCCGGACGAAATGCAGATTGGTGAAGGCGGCGGCGGCCGTAAACAGGAGACCCGAAACGAATACCGCTGCAGGGATCGCGTACTGTCGCCGGGATAGGGCCGAGATCGGCAGCGTCATCTCCCTCATTGCCGCTCCGTTAAACGGTCCGGCGCTAAGCTTGTTCCGGATATGGACCGTCCGCCCCATTCCAGAGCGTGGCCAATGAACATGGCCCAGGCATGACCGGGATGAAATAGCCCCTTGCTTGAGTTATGCTCTTTTTTAGTATAAGTCCCCGTGCTCGGCGTCAACGCCGGTTTGAGACCGCGACGCATGTCCCCTCGGCCGTCTTTCTTTTCCCCTTACGCTCATGAGTTCGTGCGGGTGGGCTGCGGCGTTCCGGCGGTGCGGCCGGCCGATCCCGCCGCCAACGCCGCCTCGATCCTGGATCTGGTGCAAGAGGCCCATGCCGGCAAGACGGCGGTGCTGGTGTTGCCAGAGCTTTGCCTCTCCGCCTACGCCATCGACGATCTGCTCCTTCAGCAGACCCTGTTGAACGCGGTGGAGGTGGAGATCGCCGGCCTCTGCGCCGCCAGCCGCGACCTCGACCCGCTGTTCGTTGTGGGCGCGCCGCTGCGGTCCCAGGGCTTGCTCTACAATTGCGCCATCGTCCTTCACCGGGGCCGCATCCTCGGGGCCGTCCCCAAGACCTACCTGCCCAACTATCGCGAATTCTACGAGCGCCGCTGGTTCCAGAGCGGGGCCCGGGTGGTCGGGCGCACTCTGTCCCTCGCCGGCCAGGACGTTCCCTTCGGCGTAGACCTGCTGTTCCGCTCCACCGGGACCTGCGCCCTGATCGCCCATGTGGAGATTTGCGAGGACCTGTGGGTTCCCAATCCGCCCTCGGGTTTCGCCGCCCTGGCGGGGGCGGAGCTGCTCTTGAACCTCTCGGCTTCCAACATCACCATCGGCAAGGCGGGCATGCGCCAGATGCTGTCCCTCTCCCAGTCGGCCCGGTGCCTCGCCGCCTATGCCTATTCCGCCGCCGGACCCGGCGAATCCACCACCGACCTGGCTTGGGACGGCCAGACCGGGGTGTTCGAGCTGGGCGCGGTCCTGGCCGAGGGCGAGCGGTTCAAGCCCGGACCCCACCTGACCAGCGTCGATGTGGATCTCGGCCGCATCCGCGCCGAGCGCATCCGGCAAAATAGCTTTGGGGAGGGGAGCTTCGGCGATGGGGCGGCTCAAGCGCCGACCTTCCGCGCAGTGACCTTCGCGCTGGACGCGCCGGAGGGCGAGATACCCCTGAAGCGCCCCATCGAGCGCTTTCCCTATGTGCCCTCAGACCCCGCCCGCCTGCATCAGGATTGCCACGAGGCTTGGAATATCCAGGTGCAGGGGTTGGCCGAGCGGCTGCGCTCAACGGGTCTGAACAAGCTGGTGATCGGCGTCTCCGGCGGGCTGGACTCTACCGAGGCCCTCGTGGTCGCCGCCAAGGCCATGGACCAGCTCGGCCTGCCTCGCGCCCACATCCTCGCCTACACCCTGCCGGGCTTCGCCACCTCCGACGCCACCAAGGCCAACGCCTGGACGCTGATGCGAGGCCTGGGCGTCACCGCCGCCGAGATCGACATCCGCCCAGCCGCGCAGCAGATGCTGAAGGACCTCGGCCATCCCTATGCGGACGGTCAGGCGATCTACGACGTGACCTTTGAGAATGTGCAGGCGGGCCTGCGCACCGACTATCTCTTCCGCCTCGCCAACCAGAACGGAGCCTTGGTGGTGGGCACGGGCGATCTATCGGAACTCGGCCTTGGCTGGTGCACCTATGGGGTGGGCGACCAGATGAGCCACTACAATCCCAATGGCGGGGTCTCCAAGACCCTGATCCAGCACCTGATCCGCTTCGCCGCCCGCCACGGCGGGTTCGACGCCGCGACCGCCCAGGTGCTCTTGGACATCCTTGGCACGGAGATCTCCCCCGAGCTGATCCCCGCCGGCGACGGCAAGCCCCAGTCCACCCAGGCGGTGGTCGGGCCCTACGCCCTGCAGGACTTCAACCTCTTCTATCTCACCCGCTTCGGCTTCAAGCCGTCGAAGATCGCCTTTCTGGCCTGGAGCGCCTGGCATGATGTCGCCGCCGGCGCCTGGCCCAAGGACATCGCCGAGGCCGACCGCCGCAGCTATGATTTGGCGGAGATCAAGGGCTGGCTGCGCCTCTTCCTTACCCGCTTCTTCGCCAATCAGTTCAAGCGCTCGGCCCTGCCCAATGGGCCGAAAATCTCCTCCGGCGGCTCCCTCTCGCCGCGCGGCGACTGGCGGATGCCGTCGGACGCCTCGGCGACCGCCTGGCTGGCCGAGCTTGAGGCGAATACGCCCTAACCCTTCACCCGGAAATCCGCCACCAGGGGCAGGTGGTCGGAGGCGATCTTCATCAGGGCGCCGTCGGGGGCGTGCATATTGGCCACCTCGATCGAGGGGCTGATGAACATGTGGTCGATGCGGAGCATCGGAAAGCGCGAGGGAAAGGTCAGGGCCCCGCCGCGCACTCCCGCCGCCCGCCGCGCATCCCGCAGCCGCCCCGACAGCTTCTTATAGGCGGCGTAGCGGGGGGTGGCGTTGAAGTCGCCGAGGAGGATCATCGGGTCGGCGCACCTGGGGTGGCCCAGCCATTCGCCGCCGAGCAGATGCTCGGTCTGGCCGCGCTGCTCGTGGGGGACGAGGCCGAGGTGGGTGTTGACGATCTGCACCTTCTTGCCGCCCTCCACCTCGATCTCCACCCAAAGGGCGCCTCGGGGCTCCAGCCGCTTCATCCGGGGCGGGGTTGGCAGAGGGCCGGTCTTCACCAGGGTCACCGGCAGGGCGGTGATGATGGCGTCGCCATAGCGTTCCTCCTCCACGTGCACCGCCGCATTGAAGTGAAAGCCCATCCCTAAGCGCTCGGCGATGGCGTGGGCCTGATCCACCTTGCCGGAGCGGTGACGGCCCACATCCACTTCCTGCAAGGCGATGATATCGGGGCGGCACTGGGCGATCACTTCGGCGATGCGGCCAACGTCCAGCTTGCCGTCGACGCCCCGGCAGCTATGCACATTATAGGTCAGGATTCTGGGCATGGTCCGATCATAGCTGTTTCGCTCGTCAAACAACGCATGAGCGGCCAAGATAGGGCGTGACTCAGCAAAGCTTAGAATGGCTGCTCTTCCTGATCGCGATCCTGATGATCGCGGCGGTGTTCGCCGGCTCCTTGACCAGCCGCTTCGGCTTGCCCGCCCTGATCGGTTTCTTGGCCCTAGGGATGATCGCCGGCATCGACGGCTTTGGGGTGCAGTTCAACGACTACGCCGTCTCCAAGGATGTGGGCGTCGTGGCCCTGATCCTGATCCTGTTCTCCGGCGGCATGGAGACCCCGTGGCGGATCGTGCGCGCCGTCTTGGCGCCTGTGGTGCTGCTGGCCACGGCGGGCGTGCTCATTTCAGCGGCGGTGGTGGCGGGTTTGACCGTGCTGGTCTTCCACCGCAGCCTGGCCGAGGGCGCGCTGCTTGGCGCCATCATATCGGCCACCGACGCCGCGGCGGTGTTCGCGGTGATCAAGGCCTCAGGTGTGAAGCTGCGCGAGGACGTGCGGGCGCTGATCGAGGTGGAGTCCGGCTCCAACGATCCTACCGCCGCCTTCCTGGTGCTCGCCGCCACGGCGATCCTGGCCAAGAGCGGCGGCAGGCTGATGCAGCTGGCGCCCGACTTCCTGATCGAGACCGGGGTGGGGTTGGTGGTCGGCTGCGCCGTCGGCGGCGGTTTCATCATGGCCATGCGCCGGGGCAGGGTGGCGACCCTGGGTCTGGCCGGGGTCTTGGCTACCGCCGCCGCGCTTTTGGCCTACGGCTTCGCCAGCCTCTTGCACGGCAACGGCTTTTTCGCCGCCTACGCCAGCGGCATCATGGCGGGAAGCTTCGGCTTCAAGCACAAGCGCGGGGTGCTGCAGTTCCAGGACGGGGTGGCGTGGCTGGCCCAAGTGACCATGTTCCTGACCCTGGGCCTTCTGGTCAATCCCCACGACCTGCCGCCGGTGGCGGTGGAGGGGGTGGCGACCACAGCGATCCTGATGTTTGTGGCCCGGCCGCTCAGCGTCTTCCTGTGCCTGGCCCCGTTTCGCCAGTTCGATTGGCGGGCCAAGCTGTTCGTCGGCTGGGGAGGCCTCAGGGGCGCGGCGCCCATCGTGCTGTCGATCTTCCCCATGCTCGCTCACGTGCCGAGCTCCGGCGAGGTGTTCAACATCGTCTTCTTCGTGGTGCTCCTGGCCAGCGTCATCCAGGGGCCGACCCTCGGTTGGCTCGCTCGGCGGCTGAAGCTGGACGAGACGGAAGAGACCGCGGCGCCCGACCGCTAACGCCCCGACGTTCGCCAAAGTATGGGCGACGGCCTAGCATTACAGTTGCAGTTTTAGTCGCGTTTTGACGTGAGCTCGTCTTGCTACGGCTTGATGGGCTCTTCGCCATAGCGACCAGGCGATGACCTCGACGGGCTGGATCTGTTGCTGAGCCAGC
>JAMFTA010000162.1 GCA_026225565.1 Caulobacter sp.
GCAGGGGGCAGTCGGGCATTGTTGTGAACGTTCATCCGGGTCCTGCGGGCTGTGAGGTTGGTGCTTCGCAACCCCACTCTCTCAACCCAGCCCCGGGTGAACAACCTTCATAGCTTCGACAACTAGGCCTGCATGGTCCAGCCCTCGACGCCCATGGCCGACTGGCGCAGGGCCTCGGAGCGGGTGGGGTGGGCGTGGCAGGTGCGGGCCACGTCTTCGGAGGCGCCGCCGAACTCCATGGCCACGGCGTATTCGCCGATCATCTCCGAGACCTGCGGACCCATCATGTGGGCGCCGAGGATCCGGTCGGTGGTCGCGTCGGCCAAAACCTTCACGAAACCGTCCTTCTCGTGGTTCACCTTGGCGCGGGCGTTGGCGGTGAAGGGGAACTTGCCGACCTTGTAGGCGACGCCCTCGGCCTTCAGCTCCTCCTCGGTCTTGCCGACCCAGGCCACTTCCGGGTGGGTGTAGATGACGCCTGGGATGACGCCGTAGTTCACATGCCCCGCCTTGCCGGCGATCAGCTCGATGCAGGCCACCGCCTCGTCCTCCGCCTTATGGGCCAGCATGGGGCCGGTAGTGACGTCGCCGATCACCCAGACGCCGGGGACTGTGGTCTTGAAGTGATCGTTGGGGATCACGCCGCGCTTGTCGGGGACAATGCCCACGGTCTCCAAACCCAGGCCCTCGGTGTAGGGACGGCGGCCGACGGCCACCAGCACCACGTCCGCTTCAAGGGTCTCGGGCGGGCCGCCGGCCACGGGCTCAACCGTCAGGGTGACGCCGGTCTTGCTCGTCTTGGCGCCGGTGACCTTGGTGGAAAGGCGGAACTTGACGCCCTGCCTGGTCAGGACGCGCTGGAAGGCGGTGGCGATCTCGCCGTCAGCGCCCGGAATGGTGCGATCCAGGAACTCGACCACCTCGACCTCGGCGCCCAGGCGCCGCCAGACCGACCCCAGCTCCAGGCCGATGATGCCGGCCCCGATCACCACCATCTTCTTCGGCACGGGCGAGAGGGCGAGAGCGCCGGTGGAATCGACGATGCGCTGCTGATCCACCACCACCCCCGGCAGGGGCGAGGGCTCGGAACCGGTGGCGATAACGATATTCTTGGTCTCGTAGAGGGTTTCCGTGCCGTCTTCGGCCTTCACCGAGACCTTACCGGGGCCGGCGATGGAGCCCCAGCCCTTGATCCAGACAGCCTTGTTCTTCTTCAGCAGGAACTCCACCCCCTTGGTCAGGGCGGTGACGCTCTCTTCCTTCTGCTTCAGCATCTGCGGCAGGTCGAGTTCTGGGGTGACCTTGATGCCCAGGCTGGCGAATTCGGTGGCGGCTTCCTCCAGCTTTTCAGAGGCGTTCAGCATGGCCTTGGAGGGGATGCAGCCGACGTTCAGGCAGGTGCCGCCCATGGTGGCGCGCTTCTCGACCACGGCGGCCTTAAGGCCCAGCTGGCCGGCGCGGATGGCGGCATTGTAGCCGCCGGGGCCGCCGCCGATGATGATGACGTCGTATTGATCAGCCATGGGAGTGGTCCTGTGGGTCTAGGGACTGGGTCCAGTCCATAAGGTTTAGGCCGGTCACGCGGTCGAAATGCCGGGCATTGGCGGTGACGAGGGTCCAGCCGCGCGCTAGCGCCTGGCCGGCGATGAGGGAGTCGACTTCGCCGATGGGACGCCCCTGGCGTTTCAGCGCAGCGCGGGCGCGCGCGGCGGCGAGGGCGTCGTCGGCGTCGAACGGCATCACATCGATGTCGCAGACAACCCCATCCAGAAGGGCGTGCTGGCGAGCGGGATTGGCGCTGATCTCCGCGCCGTAGCGTAGTTCCCCGAGCACCAGCGAAGACATGCAGAGCCTTGGCCGCTCTTCCCGGGCGACGTCAAAGCGCGTCCGCACCGGTTCGCGTCCATTGAGCACATCGATCACAACGTTGCTGTCCAAACTAATCCTCAAACGGCGAGTCCCGGCTGTAGCCTGGGTCGCGGGGCGGATAGGCCATCAATTCGCCGCCGCGCAGGGCATCGATCTTGGTCCAGAAGGCTTTCCGCTCCTCGTCGGTTGAACGGCCAGTGCTTGGGACGGGCTCCAGGATCACCTTGTCGCCATCTCTGCGGATGCAGACCTCGCTGCCCTCGAACCGGAAGGCCTTGGGCAGACGCACCGCCTGGCTGCCGCCGTGAGTGAAGAGCTTGGCGCGCGCGGTTGACGCCGGCGCTGCACCTTCAAACCCTCGCGACTTTTCCTCGAAACCCGCCATCGTAGCCTCCGTATCTACAATATGTAGATACGGATTGCCTGTTGCAAGGTCGGCCTACAGGTCCAGGATCAGGCGTTGGGGGTCTTCCACGTGGTCCTTGACGTTGACCAGGAAGGTCACCGCCTCCTTGCCGTCGACAACGCGGTGGTCGTAGCTGAGGGCCAGGTACATCATCGGGCGGATCTCGATCTTGCCGTCCACCACCATGGGACGCTCCTTGATGGCGTGCATACCGAGGATTCCCGATTGCGGCGCATTCAGGATCGGGGTGGACATCAACGAGCCGTAGATGCCGCCGTTGGTGATCGAGAAGGTGCCCCCCTGCAGGTCCTCCAGGGCCAGCTGACCGTCGCGGGCCTTCTTGCCGAGGCCGCCGATGGCCTTCTCGATGCCGGCCAGGCTCAGGGCGTCGGCGTCGCGCACCACAGGCACCACCAGGCCCTTTTCAGTGCCGACGGCGATGCCAATGTCATAATGGTTCTTGTAGACTAGGTCCGTCCCGTCGATCTCGGCGTTGACGGCCGGCACGTCCTTCAGGGCGGCGATACAGGCCTTCACGAAGAAGGACATGAAGCCCAGCTTCACCCCGTGGCGCTTCTCGAACACGTCCTTGTACTGGTTACGCAGGGCCATGACCGCGGTCATGTCCACCTCGTTGAAGGTGGTGAGCATGGCGGCGGTGTTTTGCGCCTCCTTCAGGCGGCGGGCGATGGTCTGGCGCAGACGGGACATCTTCACCCGCTCTTCGCGCTCGCTCGGCGCGCGGGGCGCCGAAGGGGCGGCGGGGGCCGGGGCGGCGGTCGGCGCGAAGGCCTCGGCAGCGGCGGCTGCGGTCAGGGCGTCGCCTTTGGTGATGCGGCCGTCCTTGCCGGCGCCGGGGATGGCGGCGGGGTCGAGCTTGTTCTCGGTGACGATGCGCTGCACCGACGGCGACAGGGGCAGGGCCGCTGAAGCGGCGGCCGGGGCTGCAGCCGGGGCAGCCGCCGCTGGAGCGGGCGGCGCGGCCTTGGGGGCTTCGGCCTTGGGCGCGGCGGCCGGGGCTGCAGCGGCGCCGGAGCCGCTGATCGCGCCGAGCTTCTGGCCTGGAACCACGGTGGCGCCCTCTTCGGCGTCGATGGAGAGGACGCCGTCTTCCGACGCTGCTACTTCCAGGGAGACCTTGTCGGTTTCCAGCTCGACGAGCACCTCGTCCCGCTTCACCGCCTCGCCGCTCTTCTTAGCCCACTTGGCGATAGTCGCCTCGGTGACGGATTCACCGAGGGCGGGGGTCAGGATGTCGGCCATGTGTGTTCCAAACGTTCAAGCAAGGTCGGAGCCCATCGGCCCCGGGTGGCGATGGGGGTCGGGGTCGGCGGTTACGCCAGGGCCTCGGCGAGGAAGGTCTGCATTTCTTTCAGGTGGCGGCTCATCAGGCCGGCGGCGGTGGAGGCCGAGGCGGGACGGCCGACATAGCGGGCGCGCTTCATCTGGGTTTCCGAACGCTCCAGGGTCAGCTCGATCCAGGGATCGACGAAGGTCCAGCCGCCCATGTTCTTGGGCTCTTCCTGGCACCAGATCAGTTCGGCATTGGGGAAGCGGGCGAGCTCCTTGCGCATGGACTGCATGGGCCAGGGGTAGAATTGCTCCAGACGCAGCAGATAGATGTCGGCGCGGCCGGCCTTTTCGCGGGCGTCCAGGAGGTCGTAGTAGACCTTGCCTGAGCAGAGCACGACCTTCTTGATTTCGCCGTCCGGCTTTACGGTCAGGCCGGCGCGTTCGGGATGGGTCTGGCCGTCGTCGTGCAGGATGCGGTGGAAGCTTGAGCCCTCCGCCAGGTCCGAGAGGCTGGACACCGCCTTCTTGTGACGCAGCAAGGACTTGGGCGTCATCAGGATCAAGGGCTTGCGGAACGGCCGGTGAATCTGGCGGCGCAGGATGTGGAAGTAATTGGCCGGGGTCGAGCAGTTGGCCACCTGCATATTGTCCTCGGCGCAGCTTTGCAGATAGCGCTCCAGCCGGGCGGATGAGTGCTCAGGCCCTTGGCCTTCGTAGCCATGGGGCAACAACATCACCAAACCGGACATCCGCAGCCATTTGCTCTGGGCCGAGGAGATGAACTGGTCGACCACCACCTGGGCGCCGTTGGCGAAGTCGCCGAACTGGGCTTCCCACATCACCAGGGTGGAGGGATCGGCGGTGGAATAGCCGTACTCGTAGCCCAGCACCGCCTCTTCGGAGAGGGCGGAGTCGATCACCTCGTAATAGGCCTGCCCCGGGCGAATGTGGTTCAGGGGGATGTAGCGTTCTTCGGTGGTCTGATCGATGATCGCCGAGTGGCGCTGGGTGAAGGTGCCGCGCACGCTGTCCTGGCCGGACAGGCGCACCGGCACGCCTTCATCCACCAGGCTGGCGAAGGCCAGGTGCTCGGCGGTGCCCCAGTCCAGACCCTCTCCCGTCGCGACGGCGTGGCGACGGCTGTCGAGCAGACGCTGCACGGTCTTATGCACGTCGATCCGCTCAGGCACGGCGGTGATCTGATTGCCGAGATCCTTCAGCCGCTGCAGGGGGACGGCGGTCTCGCCCCGGATGGGATCGGCGGAGGGTTTGGCGATGTCCGACCATTTGCCGTCCATCCAGTCGGCCTTGTCGGCCTTGTAGGTCTTGGCCGCCTCGAATTCGGCGTCCAGGAAGGTCTGGAAGTCGGACACCCAGGCCGCCACTTCATCCGCCGTGGTCACGCCCTGTTCGATCAGGGTTGTGGCGTAGATCTCACGGGTGGAGGGATGGTCCTTGATGATCTTGTACATCAAGGGCTGGGTCATGGTCGGATCGTCGCCCTCGTTGTGTCCGAAGCGGCGATAGCAGAACATGTCGATGACCACGTCCTTGCCGAATTCCTGGCGGTATTCGGTGGCCACCTTGGCGGTGAACACCACCGCTTCGGGGTCGTCGCCGTTGGCGTGCAGGATCGGCGCCTGCACCATCAGCGCCACGTCGGACGGATAGGGCGAGGAGCGGGAGTTCCTCGGCGAGGTGGTGAAGCCGATCTGATTGTTGACGATCACGTGCATCGTGCCGCCGGTCTTGTAGCCCTTCAGTTCGGAGAGGGCGAAGCACTCGGCCACCACCCCTTGGCCGGCGAAGGCGGCGTCGCCGTGCATGAGCAGGGGCATCACCTTGCCGCGCGAGCAGTCGGCTTCATTTTCGCGTAGGTCGAAGGTCTGTTTGGCACGCGCTTTGCCGATCACCACCGGGTTGACGATTTCCAGGTGGGAGGGATTGGCGGCCAAGGACAGGTGAACGCGGGCGTTGTCGAAGGTGCGCTCGGATGAGGCGCCCAGGTGGTACTTCACGTCCCCCGAACCCTCGATGTCGGAGGGCAGGGACGAGCCGCCCTGGAATTCGTGGAAGATGATCTTGTAGGGCTTGCCCATGACGGCGGCGAGCACGTTCAGCCGCCCGCGGTGGGGCATACCCATCACCACCTCGTCGACGCCCAGGGCGCCGCCGCGCTTGATGATCTGCTCCAGGGCCGGAACCAGGGCCTCGGCGCCGTCCAGGCCGAACCGCTTGGTGCCGGGAAAGCGCTTATGCAGGAAACGCTCGAACCCTTCGGCCTCGATCAGCTTCTTCAGGATGGCGATCTTGCCCTCCTTGGTGAAGGTGATCTCCTTGTCCTTGCCCTCGATGCGCTCCTGGATCCACGCCTTCTCCTGGGGATTGGAGATGTGCATGTACTGCACGCCGACGTTGCCGCAGTAGGTGCGGCGGATGATCTGTAGGATTTCGCGGATGCTGGAGGTTTCCAGCCCCAGCACGAAGTCGAGGAAGATCGGCCGGTCGTAATCGGCTTGCGTGAAGCCGTAATTGGCCGGATCGAGCTCGGCGGTGTCGCTCTTCGGTTCGATGCCCAGGGGATCGAGATTGGCCTGCAGATGCCCGCGGATGCGGAAGGCGCGGATCATCATGATGGCGCGCACGGAATCCAGGGTGGCGGCGCGAATATCGTCGGTGGAGGCGGTCGGGCTCTTGGCTTCGATGGCCTTGGCGATCTTGGCTTCCACCGCGGGCCAGAGGCCATCCAGCGCGGACATCCAGTCGGGTCGCGGCGCGGCGGTGATCGGCCGCGACCAGCTCGGCTTGGCCACGTCCTTGGCGATCGCGTCCGCCGGTTCGTGCAGGCTTTGGAAATAGGCGCGCCAGGAGGGCTCCACCGAATTGGGGTCCGCTGCGTAGCGTGCGTAGAGGTCTTCCACGAAGGCGGCGTTGCCCCCGTAGAGGAAGGAGGTCTCGCTCATCACCTGATTGCGCGAGATATCCCGAAGATTTGCGTCGTCCGCCATGATCACACTTCCTCGGCGGCGCGCGAGGTCTGAAGAGACGCGGGCGCGAGCCGCCGTGCAGCTATATGGGCGCCGAACCCCCTTGGCGAAAGCGCCGCGCGGGTTCGAACCTCTCCCTTCTAACCCTTCAACACTTGCAACAAAGTTTCACCAAGGCCTGCTGGCGAAGGGGAAACCTTGATGCCCGCAGCTTCCATCGCCGCGATCTTGTCTTCCGCGCCGCCCTTACCGCCCGAAATAATGGCGCCAGCATGGCCCATGTGGCGGCCGGGAGGGGCGGTGCGGCCGGCGATGAAACCGACCATGGGCTTCTTGCGGCCGCGCTTGGCCTCGTCCTTGATGAACTGGGCCGCATCTTCTTCGGCCGAGCCGCCGATTTCGCCGATCATGACGATCGACTTGGTGGCCTCATCCGCCAGGAACAGCTCCAGGATGTCGATGAATTCGGTGCCCTTCACCGGATCGCCGCCGATGCCCACGGCCGTGGTCTGACCAAGGCCGGCGTTGGTGGTTTGGAACACCGCTTCATAGGTCAAGGTGCCCGAGCGCGAAACCACGCCCACCGAGCCCACCGAGAAGATGCCGCCCGGCATGATGCCGATCTTGCACTGTTTAGGGGTCAGGACGCCGGGGCAGTTGGGTCCGATCAGGCGCGAACGCGAGCCGGCCAGGGCCTTCTTCACCTTCACCATGTCCAGCACCGGAATGCCTTCGGTGATGCAGATGATCAGGCCGATCTCCGCATCGATGGCTTCCAAGATGGAGTCCGCCGCGAAGGGAGGCGGGACATAGATGACGCTGGCGTCGGCGCCGGTGGCGTCCTTGGCCTCGCCGACGGTGTCGTAGACCGGCAGGCCGATATGGGTCTGGCCGCCTTTGCCGGGGGTGACCCCGCCGACCATCTTGGTGCCATAGGCGATGGCCTGTTCAGTGTGGAAGGTGCCCTGCTGGCCAGTGATGCCTTGGCAGATGACCTCGGTCTCGGAGCCGATAAGAATGGACATGGAGCGCCGAAACCTCATCTTCCGCAATTGTGCTATGCGGCGAGGGGATAGCGCAGCTAGCGGCCGGGGGGAACCATCTAATCGCCGCTTCTGTCCGCTAACGCGCGTTAGCTGGGGCGCCGATCGGCGTCCGCCTACTTTAGGTTGAACAGCTTGCGGACCAAGAGGGCGATGTCCACCAGACTCCGCGGCGAGGGCAGATCGACGCCCCTGGCGACCAGGAGCTCTATGCCCTGAGCCATGGGAATACGGATGGCGGTGGCGACGTCCACCTCGTCAGCTTCGATCGCCGTGTCGGCCTGTTCGGTCAGGCTGTCCTCGTCGAACGGCGGGCCGGTGATGCGGCCGCTGGGCGAGAAGGAGCCCCAGAGCTTGAACACGCTTTCCGCCGTCAGGCCGCGTTCCTTGAGGATGGCCTCCAGCTCGTCGGCATTCTTGCGGATGCTGGCGTTGTCGAAGCCGCCGTACTGATAGAAGCGGGCCCGCTGGATCTGGTGCAGGTGCCCGTCGTCATAGTGGGCGCCGCGCCCGCGGCCAAGCGGCGGATCGATCAGCTTTTCCTGCACATAGTAGCGGACGGTGCGCAGGGGCACCCCGGCGCGAAACGCCAGCTGCTCGGCGGTATATTTGCCCTTGGCGGCCATCCCCGGAATATGCCACGAACTGTCGATATTTCAA
This sequence comes from Caulobacter sp., assembly GCA_026225565.1. Taxonomy (GTDB): domain Bacteria; phylum Pseudomonadota; class Alphaproteobacteria; order Caulobacterales; family Caulobacteraceae; genus CAIOYC01. The sequence goes on from JAMFTA010000162.1 coordinate 8,259, forward strand.
CTGTCGATTAAGGCGTCGACATCACCACCCCGGCGCCAAACGGCGCCTAGCGGGCGAAGACGCCCATCAGCATGGGGCGGGCGTAGAGGGCGGCGGCTTCGTGCTGTTTCACGTCGCGGACCCAGAAATCCAGTTCGGCGGCGGCGTTCAGGGTGGCGTTGAGCATCTGGGCGGCGATCACCGGGTCCACGGCGCGCACCGAGCCTTCGGCCACCCCGTCCGAGATCATCGCCGAGAAGCGGTCGGATACCCGGTTGGACTGCTCCACCATGGCAGCCTGGATGGTCTCGGGCAGGGCGGTCAGGGCCGAGCTGCGGAGCAGCGGCCCCCGCTCGGACAGCTGAAACTCGGCCAGGGCCGCCGCCATGGTGGTCAGTCGCGCCCACTGGTCGCCGGGAAGCTTCATGGCGGCGGACTGGGTGCGGCGCATCACCTGGAAGGTGCGCTCGAAGCACTGCACCACCAGATCGTCCTTGGCCTCGTTGTGGTGATAGAAGGAGCCCTTGGTGACGTTCAGCATGGCGGAGATCTTCTCCACCGAGGCGCCGCGATAACCCTGGCGGTTGATCAGGCCGGACGCGGCGACCAGGAAGGTCCGGCGTGAGGCCGCCTGGGGATCGCCTGCCGCGTCCTCGATGTTGAGCTTGCCGGGGGCCCAGACCGCGCCGGGGATGCCAAGGCCGTTCTCGAAGATGTCGAACATGCGCTCGCGGATGCGCGGATAGTCCTCCACCTCATAGCGGGGCAGCCAGGCGGCGGCCCAGAAGAGCTGTTCCATGATCATTTGGGTGCGGGCGTTGGCGCCGCGCCGGTCCAGCCACTCAAAGCCGGGAGCGACGAACAGGCTCCTCACCTTTCTGAACATGTCGGCGTAGGCGGCCGAGACCTGGCCGAGGTGCGGCTCGGTGAGGGCCCGCACATCGTTGAAGCGCGAGATCGCCGGCTCCCCATGGGTGCGGATACGGGCCTTCATCTCCAGATAGAGGCTGAGGAAGGCGTGCAGCCGCGCTTGCGGCGTCGGCTCCTTCAACGCTTCGCAGATCAGTCCGTCGAAACGGGCGATGCCTGAGAGGAGGCAGGCGGCGGCCAGATCCTCCTTCTTCTTGAAATAATAGGTGACGCTGGTGGTGATCAGGCCGACGCTGGCGGCCACGTCGGCCAGGGTCATGCCCTTCACGCCGCGATGGTTGAGGATCTCGGTCGCCGCCGCTACCACGGCCTCGCGCTTGCGCACATAGCGGGCGGTGGCGGGGGGCGTGGGGGTGGCGACGTCCATAGGCGAGGGAGCCTTTCCCGAAAGGTGCGCCGGAAAATCGGCCCCGACGCTGGCTGGGCGCGGCAGCCGGTCATTTTTCATCCGTGGACGGGGAAGTCCAGGCGGATCAGCCGAGCTTCACCAGCATCTTGCCGAAGTTTTCCCCGGTGAACAGCTTGATGAAGGCTCTAGGCGCGTTCTCGATCCCCTCATCGACGGTCTCGCGCCAGGTGAGCTTGCCGGCCTCGATCCATCCCGCCGCGTCGCGGACGAAATCGGCCATCATGTCGAAGTGGGAGGAGACGATGAAGCCCTCCAACCGCAACTGCTTGCCCACCGCCAGCGTCAAGTTGCTGGGGCCGGGCGGGGGCGCGGCGTCATTGTACATGGAGATGGCGCCGCAGAGGGCGAAGCGGGCGAACGGCCGCGCCGCGTTCAGGGCCGCCGCCAGATGATCCCCGCCCACATTGTTGAAATAGACGTCGATCCCCTTGGGCGCGACCTCAGCGAGGGCGGCGGTCAGGTCCTCGGTCGCCCTATAGTCGATCGCGTGGTCGACGCCGATCGTCTTCAGATAGGCGCACTTCTCCGCGCCCCCGGCCGAACCGATCACCACCCCGCCCTTGATCTTGGCGATCTGGCAGACCACCTGGCCCACCGCGCCCGAAGCGGCGGAGACGAACACCGTCTCCCCCTCCTTCATCAGGCCGATTTTCAGCAGGCCCACATAGGCGGTCAGGCCCGGCATTCCGGCGACGCCGAGGAAGGCTTGGGGCGGCAGGCCGTGGCTGTCGATCTTCTGCAGCATGGCGGCTTCGGGGGCGGCGGTGAACCCTTCGCGCCAGCCGAGCATGGACGAGACCACGTCGCCCGGCGCAAAGCCCGGCGCGTTGGAAGCGACAATCTCGCCGATGGCGCCGCCCTGCATGGCCTTGCCGAGCTCGAACGGCGGCACATAGCTCGGCCGGTCGGTCATCCGCCCGCGCATATAGGGATCGACCGACATGAAAAGGTTCTTCACCTGCACCTCGCCGGGGGCCGGTGGGGGCAGCTCTACGGTCGCCAGCTCGAAGTTCTCCGGCGCGGGCATCCCGTGGGGGCGGGATTTCAAACGGATTTCACGAGAGGCGGTCATGGATGATCCTTGGAGGCGGTCTTTGGGCGACGGTTGTGTCCTGGGGACGCGCCCCCAGGCGGCCTGCGGGATCGACGCGGGCGCCCGGCGGCCTTCCAGAGACGCTCCTCGCCGCGGGTCTACGCCCGCTCAGCCCTTAGAAGCTGCGGTACGCGCGGGCGCGCGTCAATGGGGAGGGCCGGGATTGAGCGCAGCGCAGTCGCTTGACTCTATCGGTGCATTTTTCGACATGATGGAATAGCTCGCCAGGCGAGGCAGGTTTCGTCATCCATCGCGCCGCTTAGCCGCCGGAGAGTACCGCCACCTATATCTTCGTCGACCGATCATCACGAGACAGATCTTTACTCGAAAGAGACCGTTTATCCCCGTCCGCCTCCGCCCGTCCGCTTTCTGAACCAAACCCAGTCCTTGGTTTCGCCGCGGGGCATGGCCTGTGCGAAATGGACGAAGTGATAGATTTGATCGTTCAGACCGTCGATCAAATGGTGGAAGTGATAGTTTTGGAAGTGGGCGAAGTGGCAAACTTTGAGCGATGCCCACAGCGCCAGCGCCGCCGGACGTTGCAGAGCCGCCATGCTGGCGCAACACCCTCGCCACTTTCGCTTTCTACAACGGCGGAGCGCATGAGGAACATCAGATGAAGGCCGAATATCGTGAGCTCGTTTTCGCCTGGGCCGCTATCGGCATGGTGACGGCGTCCGCTGCGCTCGCCGGCTGGCTGGCCAGCGCCATCATCCCCATCTGAAGTCGCGCCTCAGAAACTGGCGGCTTGCTCGGGTTTTGCTCGTTTTAGGGCGGGCTGGGCGTTGGAGGCCGCCCGATAGGCCTGTTCATGGCGCGCAGGGACGGCGGGCGCCTGCGCCCGTGTTTGGCGGGGAGCGAGGCGGCCGTAGACGTCGCTGAGGGCGATGGGAATGAGGCTCCACGGCTCGACGAAATAGCGGCGGAACAGCCGCTGGGGATCGGTGGCGAAGCGGAACATCCATTCCACGCCGAGCCGCCCGGTCCAACGGGGAGCGGCGTGCTGCACCCCCGCCTCGTAGTCGAAGGCCGCGCCGACGGGCAGGACCACGCCGCTGAACAGGGCGTCGTAGTTGCGTTCGATCCAGATTTCCTGGCGCGGCATCCCCATGCCGACGAAGAGCACGTGAGGCGAAAAGGCGTTGATGGCCTGCACCACCGCGGCGTTCTCGTCCGACCCGGGGCTCATGTCGAAATAGCCGTCGTGGGTTTGGATCGAAGCGCCGGGAGCCATGGGGCGCAGCCGCTCGGCCGCCGCCTCCGCGATCCCCGGTTCGCCGCCGAGATAGAAGACCCGCCAATTGTGCTGGTCGGCCATCTCCCAGAACATGTCGCGCCAGCACAGATAGGTGCAGCGGTGGCCACGGCTGGCCGGCTCCCCCATCAGCTTGCCCCAGAGGAGCAGCGGCATGGAGTCGACCTCAATCAGCTCCGCCCGCCCATAGAGGGCCCGCATTTCCGGATGCCGATCAATGAGATAGAGGCTGTGGGCGTTGTGATTGGCGACCACCGCCTTGCGCGCGCTCTCGGCCTTGCGGGCGATGAAGCGCATCACCTGGTCACAGGTCACCAGATCGACGGGCTGGCCCATCAATTGAATGCGCTGCGCGGGGAAGGGCGACAGGTCCATGACCGTCAAAATAACGGCTCACGGTTTACCTAGAGTTCAAAGATAGAGTTATTTATCGTTTACTATAATGGCAGCCCATTATCTCGAAAATACTACATTACCGCGACGTTAATGGCAAGTTCAGCGCACCAGTTCCCGCATCGCCTTGTCTAGACCTTGCAACGTCAAGGGATACATCCGGTCGTTCATCAACTGCTTCACCACGCCGATGGAGGGGGTGTAGTCCCAATGCCGCTCGGCGGTCGGATTGAGCCAGACGCAACGCTCGTAGATCTCAGTCACCCGGCCCAACCAGGCGGCGCCGGGCTCCTCGTTCCAATGCTCCACTGAGCCGCCGGGATAGGTGATCTCATAGGGGCTCATGGTGGCGTCCCCCACAAAGATCACCTTGTAATCGTGGGGAAATTTGTGCAGCACGTCCCAGGTGTGGATCTTCTCCACCGCCCGGCGGCGATTGTCTTTCCAGACCTCCTCATAGAGGCAGTTGTGGAAATAGAAGAATTCCAGGTTCTTGAACTCGGTCTTGGCCGCTGAGAAGAGCTCCTCGCAGAGCTTTATGTGGCCGTCCATCGAGCCGCCGACGTCGAGCATAAGCAAGACCTTGATCTTGTTGCGGCGTTCGGGCCGCATCTGGATGTCGAGATACCCTTGGCGGGCGGTGCCCCTGATGGTGCTGTCTAGATCCAGTTCGTCGGGCGCCCCCTCGCGGGCGAATTTGCGCAGGCGCCGCAGGGCCACCTTGATGTTGCGGGTGCCGAGCTCCACGGAGTCGTCGAGGTTCTTGTACTCGCGCTTGTCCCAGACCTTCACCGCCCGGCCGTGGCGGCCCTTGTCCTGGCCGATCCGCACGCCCTCGGGATTATAGCCGTTGGCGCCAAACGGGGACGTGCCGCCGGTGCCGATCCATTTGTTGCCGCCCTCGTGGCGCTTCTTCTGCTCCTCTAAGCGCTGCTTTAAGGTCTCCATCAGCTTGTCGAAGCCGCCGAGCGCTTCGATCTGCGCCTTCTCCTCCTCGGTGAGGAATTTTTCGGTGAGCTTCTTCAGCCATTCGGCGGGGATGTCGGCCGTCAGGCCCTCGTCCACCTTCTCCATACCCTTGAACACATGGGCGAACACCCGGTCGAACTTGTCGAGATTGCGCTCGTCCTTCACCAGGGCGGCGCGGGAGAGGTAGTAGAAGTCGTCCACGGCCAGGCCGATCACCCCCTTGTCCATGGCGCTCATCAGGTCGAGGTATTCGCGCAGGCTCACCGGCACCCGGGCGTCGCGCAGTTCGGTAAACAGGCGGAGGAACATGGGCGGCTCTCTGATCCAGCGTTCAGGGAAGGTAGGCGGCTGGGGGTGGGGATGCAAACCTTGCGGCCGGCGGTTTGGGGCCTGTGTCTATGGAAGACATTTTCGCAGCGGCAATGGGTGGATAAGCCCGCCTGCGGATGAGGCGGCCGCTCCCCAACTTGCATCACTTCGCCTATTTGCAACCGCGCCCATGTCTTTCAGTTCGATCCGATGCTCCATCCCACCTCTGTCATCCCGGACGGCGCAGCCGATCCGGGACCCAGCGTTTGCACGCGCTACGCCTGGGTCCCGGATAAGCCGCGATGCGGATTTCCGGGATGACAGCGGCTTGGTTTGCTTCAGAAAAGGGGCGGGCACAGCGCGGGGCATCCGCCATTATCACCCCATTTCGGCGGGGGTGGAGAAGGTTTGTCCCGCGAATACAGATTTGTATCGCCTTGTATCGCGATTATCCGTCGACCAATACACCCAGCGACCGGGTGCTCGCGGCCTCGCCAGGCGCCGGGACGGCGGCATCCCCCGGCGCCAGGCCCACATAGCGGGCGCGGGGGCGGATCAGGCCGGCGCCGGACGAGCGCTGCTCCAGCATGTGGGCCACCCAGCCCACCACCCGGCCGATGGTGAAGAGGGCGAAGGGGGCGTCGGCCGGAAGGCTGAGGGTGCGCCCCATGGCCACCAGGGCGAAATCCAGGTTCGGCGGGGCGCCGGTCACCCCCTCGCAGGCGCGCTGAATGCCCAGCATTTCGTCCGTATAGCGGATGGACCCGCCGATAGCTGCGGCGCGGGGATCGCCCAGCGGATAGAGCGGGTGGCCAAAGCCTGGAACCTCCAGCCCCTGGGCCAGCCGCTGCATGGCGGCGGCGCGCGGATCGCTGGCCCGGCGCGCCTCGGCGATGAAGGCGGTGACCTGGGCCGTCATGCCTCCATGCAGGGGCCCCGAAAGGGTGGCCAGGCCCGCCAGGGCCCCCGCCGCCAGGGTCGCCCCGGTGGAGGCGGTCACCCGCGCGGCGAAGGTCGAGGCGTTCAGTTCGTGGTCGGCGGTCAGCACCAGGGCGCGGCGGATAGCGTCGGCCTTGGCGCCCTCCACCCGCCAGGTGCGGGCCAGGCGCTCGTGCAGGGGGCCGGTGCGGGATTGGCCGCACATGGCGTCCACCAGATCGCTGATCAGGGAGGCCGCTTCCCGCCGCAGGGCCTTGTCCGAGCGGCCGGAGATGGCGGCGTCGGTCGCCGCCCGGTGGGCCAGGATGGAGAAGGCGCGGGTGCGGCTGTCGGGCCCCGCCGCCATCACCGGGTGGGGGTTCAGGCCCGTGAACGGCTCTTCCGCGCAGTCCCACAAGAGTTTGGCGATATCTTCCAGGCTCTGGGTTTCGGCCAAGACCGTCGCGTCATGGCCTCGATAATAGAGCCGGCCGCCGGAAATGGTGGCGATGGCGCTGGTCAACACCGGCTCGCCGAAACTCATGGCTTCGTGGGCCACCGAGGCGCGGCGGCCGCGAAGCTTGCGCACCGTCAGGCGGTTGATGTCCTCAGCGGCATAGAGGCTGCGGCGGGGGTCGTCGTTGTCGGAGCGGTTGGAGATCAGCCCCCGGCTGGCGTAGGCGTAGAGGGTCTGCAGTTTCACCCCCAGCCGCGCCTGCGCCTCTTCCGCCGTGATCCAGTGCGCCGCCATGTCCGCCGCCTAATAGGTTGATCATAGTTGATCAAGGTTGGTTGATACTGCCTCAAATCGCTCCGTCGTGAAACAGGCGATCGGCCGTCATGGGATGCAGAGCAAGGGGTGGGCCAAGGGGAGGTGAATGTAGCGCGGTTACGCCCGCTCCCGCTGAGGGAGCCTCTACCGGCCAGATCCGCCCTTAAGTCCATGGAGGAAATTGTCGGCGTATCGTTCCACCATGGGCCTTAGGAGCTATTGGAACTGAGGCTGCAAGCAAAAGCGGCCAACCACTCCAAACTCTGCTCCGCCCTAAGCGGGCCGCGAGGCCTTCTCGTCCAGCCCCGAGCGGCCCTCGCGGGCGGCGAGCTTGGCGGCGACGGCGTCCGGAGACACTCCGGCTGCGGCGAGCAAGACCAGCCAGTGGTAGATCAGGTCGGCGCTCTCGGCCGCGATGGCGTCCGCGTCTCCCTGGATGGCGGCGATCACCGTCTCCACCGCCTCTTCGCCGAACTTCTTGGCGGCGCGGGCGGGATCGGCCAGCAGGCCCGCGGTGTAGGAGGACTTGGCGTCCCCGCCGCGCCGGGCCTCGATGGTCGCCTGCAGGCGGGTGATCACCATCGCCAGGGTGTCGCTGGTGTCCATGATGTCCGGCCGATCTCTAAGCTTGGTGGCGCCTGGGGCGCCTTATGCCCCAGTTCAGGCGCGCACGGGTAGCCCCGCCGCCGCCATCGCCGCCTTGGCCTCGGCGATCGACACCTCGCCGAAATGGAAGATCGAGGCGGCGAGCACCGCGTCCGCTCCGCCGTCCTTCACCGCATCGACCAGATGGCTGACCTGGCCGGCCCCGCCCGAAGCGATCACCGGCACGGTCACCGCGCCGGTGACCGCCCGCAAGAGGGCGTTGTCGTAACCGGTCTTGGCGCCGTCGCGATCCATGGAGGTGAGGAGGATCTCCCCCGCGCCCCGCTCCACCGCCAGGCGCGCGTAGTCGAGCACGTCCAGCCCGGTGGCGCGGCGCCCGCCATAGGTGAAGACCTCCCAGCGGCCGGGCTCGACTTGCTTGGCGTCGATGGCCGCCACCACCGCCTGGGCCCCGAAGGCGTCGGAGGCGGCGGCGAACAGGTCGGGGTTCTCCACCCCCGCCGTATTGATGGAGATCTTGTCGGCGCCGGAGAGCAACAATCGCCGGGCGTCCTCCACCGTGCGGACGCCGCCGCCGACCGAGAGCGGCATGAAGCAGACGTCGGCGGTGCGGGCGATCACCTCGTGGATCGGGCGGCGCCCCTCGTGGCTGGCGGTGATGTCCAGGAACATCAGCTCGTCGGCGCCCGCCGCGTCATAGGCCAGGGCCTGCTCCACCGGATCGCCGGCGTCGCGCAGGGCCTCGAACTGCACCCCCTTCACCACCCGGCCGTCCTTGACGTCCAGGCAAGGGATCACCCGCACCTTCAGCATCTAGTGGACCCGCGCGGCGGCCAGGGCCTCGTTGGGCCGGATGGTGCCGGCGTAGAGGGATTTTCCCAAAACGGCCCCGGAAATCTTCTTACCCTTGCGCTTTTGCAGGGCGTGGATGTCGTCCACCGTGGTCATGCCGCCGGCGGCGATCACCGGGATGGAGACGGCGTCGGCGACCGCGCCGAAGACCTTGGGATTCACCCCTTGCAACATGCCGTCGCGGCCGATGTCGGTGACGACGAGGGCGGCGACCCCGGCGTCTTCAAATCGTTTGGCGACGTCCAGGGCCGAGAGGCCGGAATCCTCCAGCCAGCCCTGCACCGCCACCTTGCCGTCCCGCACATCCAGGCCCACGGCCACCTGTTCGGGATAGGCCAGGGCGGCTTGCTTGACGAAGTCCGGTTCGCGCACGGCGGCGGTGCCCAGGATCACCCGGCTGACCCCCGCCTCCAGCCAGCGCTCCACCGCCGCCATGTTGCGGATGCCGCCGCCTAGCTGCACCGGCACCGGCACGGTCTTCAGAAAGGCGGCCACCGCTTCGCCGTTCACCGCGCGCCCCTCCACCGAGCCGTCGAGATCGACCACATGAATCCAGCTGAAGCCCTGGGCGACGAACTGGCGGGCTTGGTCGGCCGGGTCTTCGTTATAGACGGTGGATTGCGCGAAATCGCCCTGGGATAGCCGCACGCAACGGCCGCCCTTCAGGTCGATGGCGGGATAGAGGATCACGGCTTCCACTCCAAAAATCGTCCAATCAAAGCGAGACCCGAGGCCTGGCTCTTCTCCGGGTGGAACTGAACGCCGGCGATATTGCCCCGCTCCACCGCCGCCGCGAACCGCCCCCCATGCTCGACGCTGGCGGTCATGACGGCGGGGTCCTCGGGATAGAAGGCGAAGGAGTGGGTGAAATAGAACTGCGGCGAGGGCATGTGTTGGAAAAGATCGCTAATTGTCTCAGGTCGAATATCGTTCCAGCCCATATGAGGGACCTTCGCTGCGCTTTGGGTGGGCTGCAACCGCTTCACATCGCCGGATATCCAACCCAGGCCAGGGGTCTCGCCGAACTCCAGCCCGCGGGTGGCGAGGAGCTGCATACCGACGCAGATGCCCAGGAAGGGCGCGCCGCGGGTTCTCACCGCCTCCTCCATCGCCGCCACCAACCCGGCCCGCTCGCCGAGCGCCGTCATGCAGGCGGCGAAGGCGCCGACGCCGGGCAGCACCACCCGGTCGGCGGCCGCCACGGTCTCGGGATCGGCGGTGACGATGATCTCATGGGCGCCGCCCAGGGCCTCGGCGGCCTTGCGCAAAGCCTTCTCCGCCGAGCGCAGATTGCCCGAGCCATAGTCGATCAGTGCTGTGGTCTGCATGAGGCTTAGAGCACGCCCTTGGTGGAAGGGGCGACGCCCCCAGCCTTAGGGTCGATCTCCACAGCGGTGCGTAGGGCCCGGGCCAGGGCCTTAAAGCCGCTTTCGGCGATGTGGTGGCTGTTATCGCCGTAAAGGGTCTCAAGATGCATACAGGCGCCCACATTCATGGCGAAGGCCTGGTGGAACTCCTTGAACAGCTCGGTGTCGAACTCGCCGATCTTGGGGCGGTTGAAGGCCACCTTCCAGATCAGATAGGGCCGGTTGCAGAGATCGATGGCGCAGCGGGTCAGGGTCTCGTCCATGGGAATGTAGGCATGGCCGAAGCGGCGCACGCCCTTGAAACCGTCCAGCGCCTGCTTGACGGCGAGGCCCAAGACGATGCCGGTATCCTCCACCGTGTGGTGCATATCGATGTGCAGATCGCCCTTGGCCTCGATATCCAGGTCGAACCCAGCGTGGCGGCCCAAGGCCTCCAGCATATGATCGAAAAAGCCGATGCCGGTGTCGATGCGGCAGACCCCCGTCCCGTCCAGATCGACGGCGACGCGGATCTTGGTCTCCTTGGTGTCGCGAACGATTTCGCCCTTGCGGCTCATCGGTGAATTCCTGCTCGGTTAGGCGGCGAAAGCCAGGTCTTTGAGGGAGGTCTGCGGGCGGGGACCGTAATGGCCGATCACTTCGCTGGCCGCGATATGACCCAGACGGGCGCATTCCGCCAGGGGGCGCCCGCGCGCCAGACCGAACAGGAACCCCGCCGCGTACTGGTCGCCGGCGCCGGTGGTGTCGATCACAGCCGGCACGGGCTTGGTGGCAATGGCCTCATATTGGCCGTCGCTCATGATGACCGAGCCATGCTCGCCGCGGGTGATGGCCGCGGTCTTGGTCAACTGGCCGAGGGCGGTGGCGGCGGCGGCGAAGTCGGCGGTCTCGAATAGGGCCATGGTCTCCACCTCATTGGCGAACACCAGATCCACCTCCGCTTCGATGAAGGCCAAAAGCCCCGCCCGGTGACGCTCCACCACAAAGGCGTCCGAAAGGGTGATGGCGATCAGCCGCCCGGCGTCGCGCGCAATGCCGGCGGCCTTGACGAAGGCGGCGCGGGCGCCGGGTGCATCGAACAGATAGCCTTCCATATAGATGGCCTGTGCGGCCTTGATGATGCTGGCGTCCACGTCGGCGGGAGTGAGGAAGACCGAGGCCCCCAAAAACGTCGACATGGTGCGCTGGCCGTCGGGGGTGACATTGATCAGGCAGCGGGCGGTGGCCGCGCCTTCCTGCAACGGGGCGGTCTCGAAAGTCACGCCGCCCGCGCGGATGTCGTGGATGAAGACCTCGCCGAGCAGGTCCTCGGCCACCTTGCCCATATAGGCCGCCTTGCCGCCAAAGGAGGCGACGCCGGCCACGGTATTGGCGGCCGATCCGCCCGAAGCCTCGATGCCCGCGCCCATGGCGGCGTAGAGCGCCTCGGCCCGACCCTCGTCGATCAGCCCCATGGCGCCCTTGGCCAGCCCCTCCAGCGCCAGGAAGTCGTCGGTGGCCGGGGCGATCACATCGACGATGGCGTTGCCGATGGCGGCGACGTCGTAGGCTTGGGGCATGTCAAATCCATGGTGCGGCCCGATCGCAAGACGAAGCTATGCGTCTTCTTGCGATCAAGCCTTGATAGCGCCGGAAAGCTTGGCTAGCCCTCCGGACATGAGGTTGCCGCTTATATCTGCGATTTTCGTAAGTGTCGCCCTCGCCGGCCCGACGGCGTCGGCGAAGGCGGTCAAACACCGGGCGGAGGCTAAAAAGCCGGCGCCGGCGCAGCCCATCACCCACGGCCTTACCGGCCTGTTGCACGCTTCGCCCGATCGGGTTCGCGCGCGCCTGGGCGAGCCGTCCATCGCCAGGGCCGAAGGCAAGGGGGCGATTTGGACCTATCGGGCGCCCCGCTGCGCCCTCTATATCTTCTTTCGCGAGGACGGCGGCCTGAAGGTTTCCGGCGCGGCGGTGGGACCGCGCAAGCGCGGGGTGGCGGCGCCCGACCTCGACACCTGCCTGGTCGAGCTGGAACAGTCCCAGGCCGTCCCGTGAGCCGCCGCCTGGCCATCCTCACCCCCGATCCGGCCGAGCGGCGCTATGACGGGCGCTGGCCGGGGGCGTTCGAGGCGTTGCAGCGGCTCTTCGCCGACGCCGGGATCGAGGCCGTGGCCGCGCCCTGGACCGGCGCCCTGCCGCCGGGGAGCGACGCCGCCCTGGCGCAGCTGGCCTGGGGCTATCATCGCCAGCCCGCGCGCTGGGCGGCGCTGATCGAAACGGCGCCCGTTCCGATGATCAATCCCGCGCCGCTGCTCGCCTGGAACACCCGCAAGACCTATTTGCTGGAACTGGCGGCCAAGGGCGCGCCGGTGATCCCGACCGTGGCCATGGACCGGGTGGAGGCCGAGGATCTCGACGCCCTGTTCGACCGCCTGGGCGCCGAGACCCTGGTGATCAAGCCCCAGGTGTCGGCGGGCTCGCACCTGACGCTGAAGCTGGCGCGCGGCGAGCGGCCCGAGATCGCGCGGGAGCCCATGCTGATCCAGCCCTACCTCGACAGCGTCACCGGCGAGGGGGAGCTTTCCCTCTTCTACTTCGCCGGCCGCTTCAGTCACGCGGTGCGCAAGGTGGCCACCGGCGGGGATTTTCGCGTGCAGCCGCAATTTGGCGGGCGGTTCACCCTGTTCGAGCCCGATGCGGAGACGGTGGCGGCCGCGCAGGCCGTGCTGGCCGCCGCGCCGGCGGGGATCGTCTACGGCCGCATCGACCTGATCCGGGGCGCGGACGGGCGGCTGGTGTTGATGGAGCTGGAAGCCATCGAGCCCGACCTCTACCTCGATCTCGCCCCCGACGGCGGTGCGGCGTTCGTGGCGGCGGTGGTCGGGGCGATGGGGCTCACTGCCGAGGCGGCGGCGGCATGTGATTCTGCGCCGGCACGTTCGCATCGCCCGGACCAACGCTAGGGAAGGGTCGCTCGAAGGGGGTGTTGTCGCCGGGATCGTATTCTCCCGCGCAGGCCGACAGGGCGCCGGCGGAGAGGGCTAGGAGGACGGTGGCGATCCCTGCGGCGCGCATTCGCTGCGTCTCCGCCGCCGGATCGGCGACCTCGGCCTTGATCGCGAACGCCTTTCTCACATCGCCTGTCATCCCGGAAAGCGCGCAGCGCTTATCCGGGACCCAGAAGCGCCCCACAGGGCTGGGTCCCGGATCGGCTTCGCCGTCCGGGATGACAAGGAGGGAGCGCGGATCATCTGCAAACCGTAGTTCCAGCAGCCCTTAAGACCCATGGTGGAATAATACGGCGAGGACGGTTTGGGCTGTCAAGGACGCGCAAAGCGCGCCGCGGAGCGGCGGCCCCTGCGGGGCCGTCCTTGACACCCGCAAACGCCCTCGCCGTATCGTTCCACCATGGGTCTTAAGGGCTATTGGAACTCCGGTTTCCGATAAGCCAAACCCTCTCCCCCACGGGGAGAGGAGGGGCCCGCGTCCCGCCAGGGACGTGGGAGGTGAGGGGATCGGGTAAACTGAGGGCGGCGCACCGGTTCCCCTCACCCTCCCAACTCGATGCGCGGGCCGGACCCCTCCCTCTCCCCAAAGGGGCGAGGGTTGATAGATGAAGCCGC
>JAMFTA010000004.1 GCA_026225565.1 Caulobacter sp.
GGCGACTTCGCGGATCATCTGCGCGCCGAGGTTCTCGAAGCGGTCAGCCAGTTCGATTTCCTTGGCGACCGAGACGCCGTCCTTGGTCGAGCGCGGGGCGCCGAAGGACTTTTCGATCACGACGTTGCGGCCCTTGGGGCCGAGGGTCACCTTCACCGCGTTGGCGAGGATGTTGACGCCTTGCAGCATACGATCGCGCGCATCTGAGGCGAAATAGACGTCTTTGGCAGCCATGATATTCCGGTCTTTCGATCAGAGGATTGAAAAGGTGCGACTCGACTGGATGTCCTTAGAGGACGCCCAGGACGTCGCTTTCCTTCATGGTGATGAGGTCTTCGCCGTCGATCTTCACTTCGGTGCCCGACCACTTGCCGAACAGGATGCGGTCGCCGGCCTTCACGTCGGGCTCGATGCGCTTGCCGCTATCGTCGCGGGCGCCGGGGCCGACGGAGATGACTTCGCCTTCCTGGGGCTTTTCCTTGGCGGTGTCGGGGATGATGATCCCGCCCTTGGTCTTGGATTCTTCTTCGACGCGCTTAATCAAAACGCGGTCGCCGAGCGGACGAAACGCCATTTTTGCTCTCCCTTTTGGTGAGTTCCGGATAGGATCGCCTTCAAGACGGCGGCCGTTAGCAGCCGCTGCCCTTGAGTGCTAAGGGGGAAATAGGGGCCGCTCCAGGGCAAGTCAAGTGAACCAAATGTGTCGGAAGAAGCGATATGATCGACCATCTCACCTTCGGCGTGTCGGATTTCGGTAAATCGACAGCCTTCTATGACGCCGCCCTGGCGCCCTTGGGGCTGAAACGATTGTTCGATGTGCCGCCCGAGCACTCGGGCGGCGTCGCCTGCACCGGATACGGCGATGTGCGCCCGTTTTTCTGGATCGCCGAGCAGGACGCGACGCGGGGCAAGCTGCACATCGCCTTCCAATCTGGGACGCGTGGGGCGGTGGACGCCTTCTATGCCGCCGCCATAGCCGCCGGGGGGGCGGACAACGGGGCGCCGGGACCGAGAGCCCACTACCATCCTGACTACTACGGGGCCTTTGTGCTGGATCCCGACGGGCACAATATCGAAGCCGTCTGCCACGCGGTCCCGGCTGCGTGAGGCCGCCGGCGAGACGGGACGCCGCCTCTTTCGCTCCGCGGATCAGGGCATGGGCGGGGCTTTTGGCGTTGAGCCTTTTGTTCTTCATCGTCACCGCCGGTAGTTTCACCGCCCTGGGCGTGGTGTTGCCGGACATGGTGTCGAGCCTGCACTGGAGTTGGACCTCGGCGGGGCTCGGCTACAGCATCCTAGGCGTGACCTGCGGCCTGGCCAGCTATGCGCCTGCGGTATTGATCCGCCGGACGGGGGTGCGGGCGACCATCCTTTTGGGCTCAGGGGTCTTGGCGGCGGGTTTCCTTGCCTTGGCGATGGCCCGCTCGCTCTGGCCCTATTGGCTGGGGGCTGGCCTGGTCGGCGTCGGCTTCGCCTTGGCCAGCGTCATTCCGGCGACCTATGTGTTGGGCCGCACCTTCAAGCACGCCAGCCTGGCGTTTGGGGCCTACTTTACTCTAGGGGCTTTGGGGGGCGCGGCTGGACCCCTGCTTTATCGGGCGATGAAAGCGTTCACCCCCGACTGGCGCGCCTACTGGATCCTCTTCGCCATCGCCGCGATGGCGGTGGGGGCGCTGACGGCGCTGGTGATCGACGCGGGCAGGGACAGCGCGGCTGCGCCCGAGGACGACAGCCCCGTGCATCACGCCCGGCGGCCGTTCACGGTGCGAGAAGCCCTGGCCACCCCGCAATATTGGATCATCACCGCCGCCTACACCACCTATCTGGTCTGCGAGACCTCGGTGAACGGCCTCTCGGTGGCCCATCTGACCCAGAGGGGAATCGCGCCGGCGGTGGCGGGGGGGATGCTCAGCCTGCAGGCCCTGGTCAACGCCGGGGCGCGGGCGGCGGGGGGCGCCTTGGGCGAACGCATCGAGCCCCGCCGGCTGATCATCGGCGCCCTCTTGCTTACCGCCATCGGCATCGCCGCCCTGGCCGGCGCGCGGGGCTATCCCTTGATGCTTACCTATGTGGTCGGCGTCGGGGTCGGCTATGGGGTGAGCTATCTGGCCACCATCCTCTTGCTGCTGAACTATTTCGGGCGGGAGAAGAATTTGGAGCTCTTCTCCATCATGTGTCTGGTCTCCACCGTGGCGGCGGGCGGGCCTTGGCTGGCCGGCTGGGTGCGAGACCATTTCGGCGGGTTCGAGGGGGCGTTCATGCTGTTCGCCGCCATCGCTGTGGTCGTGCTGGCGGCGGTTGTGTGGATGAAGCCGCCGAAAGTGCTTCAGACCAGCGAGATCGCCGAGATCAACCGGCCGTAATCGCCCTCGCCAGCCTTGAAGGCCCGGCGATTGGAGAAGAACAGCGCCGCCTCGGCGCAGGTGTCGTGGCCGGTCCACTCCGCATCGACCACCCCAGCCCGTGACAGGCGGCTGAGGCAATAGGCGGGCAGGTCGAAGAGGCGCTTGTCGGCGTTTTCGGCGGCGGCGAAGAAGCGGCTGGCGCCCGGATCGTGGGTCTCGAACCGATCCAGAAACTCCAGCCCCACCTCATAGGAGCGGGGGCCGATGCAGGGGCCGACCACGGCGACGATCCGCTCGGCCTTTGCATCGAAATCCTCGCACATGCCCTTGAGGGCGAAATCGATCACCCCGGTCAGGGCGCCCTTCCATCCGGCGTGGACGGCGGCGACCACCCGGGCCTTCGGATCGGCCAGGAGGACCGGCGCGCAATCGGCCGACAAGACGCTGCACACCATCCGGGGCAGGTAGGCCAGCACCCCGTCCGCTTGCGGCCGAGCGCCGGTCCAGGGCGCCTCGGCGACCACGGTGGTCGCCGAATGCACCTGGTAGCAGGTGAACAGGGCGTGGTGATCGACGCCGAACCAATCTGAGATGCGGTGACGGTTGTCGACCACGTGTTCAGGGTCGTCCTTCGATCCCAGCCCGGCGTTCAAACTATCGTAGATGCCGGTGGAGACGCCGCCCTGGCGGGTGAAGAAGCCATGTTTGACCCCGCGCAACGCGGAAAGCTTGGGCGACGAGATAGGCGTGGGGCCGACCAAATTGGCGTTTCTCATACAATCTTCTTAATGCGCCCGGCCCAAACGCGAAACCTTTGCGGCCTTGTCGCGAAAGCCCCATAAGACGGCGACGTTCGGGCTTTTGGAAATGTAAAATGGATCAAGTGATCGCTTTGTTGCAAGACGTGGTGCGTCAGGATTTGGAAAAGTGCCAAGCCGCCATCCGCGCCGACGACAAGTCTACGGCGATTGCGGCGATGGAGCTCGCCTTCGCCAAGCTGGACACCGCCATCGACATGCTGCGCTCCCAAGGCCACGCCCAGAGCCGCTAAAGGCCCGCGAGCGCCAAGCCGGGCGAATGGATCGCCACCACCTTGAATAATTGTCCCATCTGATCGGCGCTGACGAGGCGTTCGAGCTGGCGGGCGATGGCGCCCGAAAGGTCCGGTCGCGCCGCCGTCAGCGCCTGCGCCCGCGCCTCGATCCCCAGGGCCGTCAAAAACGCGGCCTGGGTGACGATGGGCGAGGTCTGCGCCCCGGCTAGGCGCGCCGCGGCGGCGAAGGCGGGGAAATCGGCGTGGACGGTCAGATCGGCCTCGCCCGCCGTGGCCAGGGGATCGACCTTCTTGTGGTTCAAGAGCGCCTGCAGCGTGTCCCCCGTCTCGGGCTCAGAGCGGCCATAGTCGATGAAGAGAGCCGCGCCTCCATCGCCGGCGATCCGCTCCCCGGCGGCGCGCCCGAGGTTTTGCTGAGCGGCGGATATCTCGACCACCGCGCCCGGCGCGGCGCCCCGCAGGGCCTCTGGGATCGCTTCCGGTAGGGCGGTGCTCAGGCCAAAGATCAACGATCCCTCGGCGTCCAGCCCCACCCGACGCTCCGCCCAGCCCCGGTCCGTGCGTATGAATTGCCGGGCCGACAGGCAGTCGAGCAATTCGTTGGCGACCAGCAGCAGGGGGAAGCCGCCAGGGACCTCCTCCAGCGCTTCGGTCCAAGTCGGCGCGAACGCCGCCAGGGTCTCGGCTTGCCGGGCGCGCAGGGGGGCGCTGGTCTCAACCAGCCAAAGCTCGGCGGCGGCCAGAAAACCCGGCGCGGCGCGGCCGGCGGCGCGGAGCAGGTCGCTCATCAGCGTCCCGTCCCCCGGCCCCATTTCGATCAGCCGAAACAGGGGCGGGCGGCCCATCTGAGCCCAGGCGTCCGCCAGCCAGAGGCCGATCAGCTCGCCGAACATCTGACTGACCAGGGGGGCGGTGATGAAATCGCCTTCAGCGCCAAGGGCGGGGCGGGTGGCGTAATAGCCGTGCTGCGGGTCGTGCAGGCAGGCGGTCATGAACTCCGCCACCGTGATCGGCCCGGCCTCGGCGATATGCGCGGCCAGTCGCTCGGCGAGTTTAGTCCGGATCACGGGGGGAGGGAGGTTCTGCAGCCAAGGGCTCGGCCATCGGG
The DNA here is from genome assembly GCA_026225565.1 of Caulobacter sp. GTDB lineage: Bacteria > Pseudomonadota > Alphaproteobacteria > Caulobacterales > Caulobacteraceae > CAIOYC01. The sequence continues at coordinate 4,508 of JAMFTA010000004.1, forward strand.
GCGGCGAAGGTGTCGGCGCCGATCTCGGGCACATCCTTCACTGTGGTGTCCGGCTCGCCCGCGTCCAGATCGGTGTCCGGCGGGGTCAGATCCGGGGCCGCCAGGGCGCCCGGCCGGGTGGAATAGTAGAGGAAGGCCAGGCCCGCCAAGACCATGGGAATCGACAGCATCATGCCCATGGTCAAGCCGAAGGGGAAGTTGGGCATCCCCCGGTCGGGCTCGCGCACATTCTCCAGACAGATGCGGAAGAGGCCATAGAAGAGCAAAAACAGGCCGGTCAGAGCGCCCCGCCGGGGCAGGAGCTTGGCCCCATGGGTGGCCCATCGCAGGATCAGGAAGAGCACGATCCCCTCCAGTCCCGCCTCGTAAAGCTCGCTCGGATGGCGCGGCTCGGGCCCCGCCCGGGGAAAGATGATCCCCCAGGGCGCGGTGGTCGGACGACCCCAAAGCTCGCCGTTGATGAAATTGGCGATGCGGCCGAAGAAGAGGCCGAACGGCACGCAGGGCGCGGTCAGGTCGCCTAGCCGCACCACATCGATCTTGTGCACCTTGGAGAACCAGAAGAGCGCGATCACCACGGCGATCATCGCCCCGTGGAACGACATGCCCCCGTGCCAGGGCTTGAGGATCTCTATGGGATCGGTCCAGATCAGGTCGGTGCTGTAGAAGAGCACGCTCCCCAGGCGCCCGCCGATCAGGATGGCCAGGGTGAGCCACAAAACCAGGTCGTCGATCTGGCGATCGTTGGCGATGGGCCTGGTCCCGCGCCACAGTGTCAGGTTTCGGCAAAGGGCCACCCCATAGCGCCATCCCAGGATGATGCCGGCAATGTAGGCCAGGGCGTACCAGCGGATGGCGATCGGCCCGATGTGAACGAGAACCGGATCGAAGTTCGGAAACGGCAAGGCTGGGCGCTCCAGGAAGCTTTGGGCCGAGCTTTAGCAGCCCTTTACGTCATCGTCGCCCCGGCTCGGCTACTTCTTCAACTCGTAGACGGCGTTGACGGTGACCACCACGTCCATCTCGCCGGGCTCGGTGGGGGTGGCGCTGAGCTTGCGGCTGGCGCTCAACATCATCGGACGAACCGGCGAACCTTGCCCGCCGCCATCCGACAGGCTGACCAGCCGCGCCAGGCGATAGCCGGTGGCGTCGGCGTAGAGGGCGGCCTTGGCCTCAAGCGCCTTCACCGCGGCCCGGCGCGCCTCGTCTTCGGCGTGCTGGGGATCGGAGAGGCTGAAGCTGACCCCGTTGATCTGATTGGCGCCGGCGCCCACCACCGCGTCCACCGTCGCGCCCAGACGCGCCAGATCGCGCACGGTGATGGTGACGGTGTTGGCGGCCTGATAGCCGGTCAGCTTGCGGGCCTCGCCGTCGTGAAAGACATATTGAGCGTTGAGATTGAGGCCCGAGGTCTGGATGTCGCGCGCGGCGACCCCTTGCGCCTTCAGGGCGGCGATGGTGGCGCTCATCTGGGCGCTGTTTTCATGCAGGGCCTGCGCGGCCGTGGGCGCCAGGGTCTCGACGCCGACGTTGATGCTGGCGATATCGGGGGCGGCGTGCGCCTCGCCGGCGGCGGACAGTTGCAGGGTGGTCGCCTCGAACTCGGTGTGAGCCGCATCCTCCGCCCGCGCCAGGACGGGGGGGCAGGCGAGCGAAAGGAAGGCGAGGGCGGCGGAGCGAAGCATGGGGCGGTTCCAAATCTCAGTCGCGGAAAGCTAAGCCTGCAATCGCGGCGGCAGCATGGCCTGCACCGGCGGCGACCCCGCGCGATTTGATCTCGATCTCAAACCGCGCTACCCGAACCTTCCGCCTCGCGGACGGGCCCGTAGCTCAATGGTTAGAGCCGACCGCTCATAACGGTCTGGTTGGGGGTTCGAGTCCCTCCGGGCCTACCACGCCGCCGCGTCTTGCGGCCTTGCGTGCTGGACCGGATCGCCGCAAACCTGCGCCCATGACCTCCCCCATCGAGACCGCCCTATTCGCCATGCTTGCCCCCCTGGCCCCCGGCAAGAGCGTTGGCCCCGAAGAGGTGGCGCGCGCCGTCGATCCCGAGGGCTGGCGGCGGATGCTGCCGCGGGTGCGGGCGGTGGCGGTGGGCCTGGCCCGCCAGGGCCAGCTGGCGATCACCCGCCACGGCAAGCCGGTCGACCCCGGCAAGTTCAAGGGCGTCTATCGCCTGCGCCTGCCCATGGAGGGCGACGCCGTGTTCGTCGCCGAGCCGGTTGAGCCTAAAGCGCCCGAGGTGGACGACGCGCCTGAGGATGCGTCAGCCCTCTGAGCATGTTGAGCGCCGCCTTCTTCGCCCGCGCGTCCCCCATCGTCGCCCGCGATCTGATCGGCGTCGGCCTTCTGGTGGACGGCGTCGGAGGGGCGATCGTGGAAGTGGAGGCCTACGCCCTCGACGATCCGGCGTCCCATAGCTTCAACGGTCCGACTCCGCGCAACGCCGCCATGTTTGGGCCGCCGGGGCGCGCCTATGTCTATCGCAGCTATGGCGTTCACTGGTGCCTGAACTTTGTCTGCAGCGAGGCGAGCGCGGTGCTGATCCGGGCCATCGAACCCCTCTATGGTTTGGATGTGATGGCGGAGCGGCGCGGGCGCTCCGATCCGCGCCTGCTGTGCTCCGGTCCGGGGCGGTTGTGTCAGGCGCTGGGGATCACCCGCGCCCACGACGGCCTGCCGCTGGACCAGCCGCCGTTCGAGCTTGAAGCGGCAGAGGGGGCGCCGGCCCTGGCCGTCGGTCCGCGTATCGGCATCACCAAGGCGGCGGAGGTTCCCTGGCGCTTCGGTTTGGCGGGCTCCCGTTTCCTCAGCCGGCCGATGCCCAATCGGCCCATGGGATGAGCCTTAATCGCCGCGCCTTCGGCCTGTTGGGGCTGGCCGCCCTGTCCGCCTGCGCGCCGGTGATTCAGGGCGCGAATCTGATCCCCGTCGATTTCGCCGGTCCACGCCTGGACCCCGACGCCCTGATCGCCGCCGACGGGACGCGGCTGCCGATGAGCGTCTGGCCCGCCGTCGATGCGGCGGGGCGGGCGGTCGAGCCCACCGCCGTCATCCTCGCCCTGCACGGCATGGACGACTACGCAAACGCCAACGTCATCTCAGGGCCCTATTGGGCGGCGCGAGGGATGACGACCTACGCCTACGATCAGCGGGGATTCGGGCGCGGCGCCCACCGGGGCCTCTGGCCAGGCCAGGCCCTGCTGGACGAGGACGTCCGCACCGCCTGCGCCCTCATTCGCGCGCGTCACCCCAAGGCGATCCTGGCGGTGGTGGGGGAGAGCATGGGCGGGGCGGTGGCCATCACCGCCTTCGCCTCGCCTCGTCCGCCCGACGCCGACCGGGTGGTGCTGTTGTCTCCCGCCGTCTGGGGCTGGGGCGCCCAGCCGTGGCCCAGCAGCCTGGCCCTGTGGATCGCCGCCCATACCGCGCCGGACGCCTTGCTGAACCCGCCCGCCTGGGTGTTTCGCAGCCACCCGGCGTCGGACAATATCGCCGTGCTGCGCCAGATGGGCCGTGACAAGAATTTGATCTTCAGCACGCGGATCGACGCCGCCTACGGTCTGATGAATCTGATGCAGCAGGCGCGCGAGGACATCGGCGATGTCAAGCTGCCTGTCCTCTACGCCTATGGCGCCCACGACACCCTGATCCCCAAGGTCGCGGCCTTCTTCGCCGCCGCCCATCTGGGGCCCAGCGGCCGCAGCGCCTATTACCCAAACGGTTGGCACCTGTTGAACCGGGACCTGGACGCCGACGTCGTGTTGGCGGACGTGGTCAGTTTCATCCGCGATCCCGCTGCACCGCCGCCGTCCGGCGCACCGCCGATCCCCCCGCCTTCAAGGGCCCGCAGCCCAAGGCCGTAAATCCTTGCGGGCGCGTCAATGTGGCGTGGGCGCCAGTCTTCGTTACTTCTTCGCAATGGGGCCACGACGGGCTTGCCAAACCGCGGAGGAGGGCTCAATTCCCCCTGCAGGGGAACGGGCGACTCTGCTGATATGCATCCAATGCGCTTTATTTCGAGTGCGGCGTCTATCGGCGCGGCGCTTCTGCTCGCCGGTTGCGCGCTGGATGAGCGAATTTCCAAGCCGAGCCTGGCCTTGCCCGCGGCCTTCGAAGCGCCTCAGGCGTCCGGCGCCGGCTCAGCGGCGGATCTCGATCGTTGGTGGCTGCTGTTCCACGACGCCCAGCTTACCGGGCTCGTCGAGCAGGCCTTGGCGGCCAGCCCCGACGCGCGCAGCGCGTTCTATCGCCTGGCTGAGGCCCGCGCCAACCGCAACGAGAACCTGACCAGCCTCCTGCCCACAGGCGACGGGAAGGCCTCCGCCCTCAAGCAGCACAGCACCCAGACCTACAGCAACCTGAACGGGATCCCGGCCGAGTTCCTGCCCTTTCTGAGCCCGACCGCCGGCAACAGCACCCAGTACGCGGCCTCGTTCAACGTCAGCTGGGAGCTGGATCTCTACGGCAAGGATTTCACCGCCATCAAGACCGCCAACGCCAATCTGGCGGCCCAGCGGTTCGACTATGAAGCCACGCGCATGAGCCTTGCGGCGGAGGTGGCCACCGACCTCTTCCAGGCGCGCGGCCTGGCGGTGCAGCTCGACGACGCGCTGGAAAACCAGAGGCTTGCGCAGAACCTGGCGGATGTGGCCAAGCGCAAGGCCGACGCGGGGCTCTCCACCACCGCCGACGCCGCGCGAACCGAAAGCGATGCGGAGAGCGCCGCGGCCCAGGCGGCGGGCCTCGCCGCCCAGCTGCGCGGGGCCCAGCGGTCTCTCCTCGTGCTGATCGGCCAGGGCGCCGCGCCTTCGGCCAGCCTGCCGGTTACCTCTGACATCGCCCCGCCGCCGCCGGCGCCCGCCGTCACGCCGGGCTCCTTGCTGCAGCGCCGTCCCGACGTGCGCGAGGCTCAGTTCAACCTGATCGTCGCCGCCGGACAGCTCAGGCTCGACAAGCTGGCCCTGTTTCCGACCCTCTCCCTGCAGCCCGGCCTGCAATTTTCCAAGCAGGTGGATTCCGCCTACACCACCCAGACCGAAAACGCCGGCCTGGGTCTTGGGCTGACGGTGCCGATCCTCAGCCTGCCCAAGCTGCTGGCCGAGGTGCGGGCCCAGGGCGCGCGCGGAAACCAGGCGGTGGTCGCCTATGAAAAGTCGGTGCAGAGCGCCTATGGCGACGCCGAGCGGGCCCTGACCGCCATAGAGGCCGACGGGCGACGCGTGACGCTCTTGGACAGCGCCACCAAACGCTCCCGCTTCGCCTTCGACGCCGCCAACAAGGGCTATCAACTCGGCCTCACAGACCTGACCAGCCTGATCCAGGCGGAGCAGACCTGGCGGCAGACCCGCGCCACCTATACGTCCGCGGAAATTGCCGCCCTGGTGGATACGGTGGCCACCTTCAAGGCGCTGGGGGGCGGGTGGAACGCGCAAGCGACCCGTGCATCGGGGCAAGGAACCAACGAATGACGCGCGCCATCCGACCCGCTCTCGCCCTGAGTTTGGCGATCTTCACCGGCGCCGGCCTTTGCGCCTGCTCCAAGCCGAAACCGGCCAAGGTCATCGATGCGCCCCTGACCCTGACAGTGGCGAACGTGGCCTTGCGTTCTCTGTCGGGCGGCTTGACCGCTTCGGGCGCCTTGGTGTCGAGAGAAGAAGCTGGCGTGGCGTCGGAGCTTTCCGGCTATCGCGTGGCTGAGGTCTATGTCGATGAAGGCGACTGGGTGAAGCGGGGCCAATCCCTGGCGCGCCTGGACGACACCCTTTTGCGGTCCCAGATCGCCCAGCAGCAGGCGAACCTCGACCAGCAGACCGTCGCCGGCCAGCGGGCGGAGGCCGAGGCTGATCGGGTCAAGGGGCTGGACAACGCCGGGGTGCTCTCCATGGAGCAGATCTCAGAACGGCGCCTGGCGGCTAAATCGGCCGAGGCGTCGGTCGCCGTCGCCAAGGCCCAGCTCGACGATCTGAAGACCCGCGACAGCCGCATGGTCATCCAGGCGCCGGTGTCGGGCCGGGTGCTGGAGCGGACCGCGCGACCGGGCGACACCTCCGCCCCCGGAACCACCCTCTATCGCATCGCCCGCGACGGGCTGGTGGAGTTCGACGGCGAGGTGTCTCAAGCCGACCTCAGCAGCATCCGCATCGGCGAGTCGGTGGAGGTGGACCTGCCGTCAGGCGCCAAGGTCACCGGCCGTGTGCGCTTCATCAGCCCCCGGGTGGATATTCAGACCGGGCTCGGTCACGTGCGGGTCGCGCTGCCGGTGCGCGACGATCTGAGGCCGGGCGGCTTTGCGCGGGGCGTGTTCGGCTCGACGAACCGGCCCACGCCCGTGGTGCCTGAAACGGCCGTTCACTTCGACGCCAATGGCGCGTCGGTCATGGTCATCGATGCTGAGAACCGGGTGCATCGGGCGCCTATTCAAACCGGCCAAAGAGCGCAAGGCTATGTGCAACTTCTGCAAGGTCCCGCCGTCGGCGCCCGCGTGGCGCTGGGCGGCGGCGCCTTCGTGCTCGACGGAGACAAGGTGCAGGTGGCCCAAACCAGCGGTACGGGCGGGTAGGGCCGCGTCATGAAGGTGCGCATTTCAGCCTGGGCCATCAGGAACCCGGTTCCCGTCGCCATCCTGTTCATCGCTCTCGCCCTGGCGGGCTTGATCGCCTACGGCCACTTGCCGATCAAACACTTCCCCAACATCCAGTTTCCGGCGGTCAGCGTCAGCGTCACCCAGAGCGGGGCGGCCCCGGCTGAGATGGAAAACCAAGTCACCCGGCCGGTGGAGAACGCGCTTTCCGGCATCTCCTACGTCAAGCACATCAGCTCTACTGTGGACCTCGGCAGCTCCTCGACCATGATCGAGTTCGAGCTCGGCACTGACATGCAGAAGGCCACCGACGATGTGCGCACCGCCATCGATCGGGTGCGGGTCAATCTGCCCCCCGGCATCGACCCGCCCCTGGTGCAGCGGCTGGATATCGATTCGGCGCCGATCCTGACCATCGCCGTCGCGGCGCCCAATATGTCCGACACCGAGCTGTCCTGGTTCGTGGACGATACGGTGGCCCGAACCCTTCAGGCTGAGAACGGGGTGGCCCAGGTGGCGCGCGTCGGCGGCGTCGACCGCGAGATCAACGTGGTGCTCGATCCCGACAAGATGGCCGCCTTCGGCGTCACCGCCCCGCAGGTCAATGACGCCCTTCGCCAATTCAACACCGATGAGGCCGGCGGGCGCGCCGACGTGGGCGGACGCGAGCAGATCGTGCGCGTGCTCGGCTCGGCCGCCACCATCGACGCCCTTCGCGGCACAGTGATTCCCGCCGCCGGCCATTTCGTGCGGTTGTCGGATGTGGCCCAGGTGGGCGACGGGGAGGCCGAGCAGCGCGGCTTCGCTCGCTTCAACGGCCAGCCCGTGGTCGCCTTTCAGATCAACAAGACCACCAACTCCAGCGACGTGGCTGTGGAAGACCGCGTGCTAAAGGCGATCGACAAGCTTTCCGCCGCCTATCCGGGGGTGAAGTTCACCAAGATCGTCTCCACGGTGGAGCAGACCCGCCATAGCTTCACCGCTACGGTTCACGTGCTTCTGGAGGGCATGGCCTTGGCCGCCCTGGTGGTGCTGCTCTTCCTGCGCGACTGGCGGGCGACGGCGATCACCGCCATCGCCATGCCGCTCTCCCTGGTGCCGACCTTTCTGGTGATGCAGATCTTGGGCTTCAGCCTGAACGTCATCACCCTTTTGGCCCTCACCCTGGTGATCGGCATCCTGGTCGATGACGCTATTGTCGAGATCGAGAACATTCAAAAGCGCATCGAGGCTGGCGCCACCCCCTATCGCGCCGCCCTGGTGGGCGCGGACGCCATCGGCCTGGCGGTGGTGGCCACCACTTGCACCATCGTGGCGGTGTTCCTGCCCGTGTCCTTCATGCCGGGGATCGCCGGGCAGTTCTTCAAGGAGTTCGGACTGACCGTCTCGGTGGCGGTGCTGTTCTCCCTCCTGGCCGCCCGCTTCGCCACCCCGCCCCTGGCGGCCTATTTCCTGAAGCCCTCCAGGCAGCCCAAGCCCCATAGGCCTCTGAGCGGCCTGTATCGCACCTGTCTGGACTGGGCCCTGACCCACAAGTGGCTGTCCGCCCTGTTCGGCATGGTGATCTTCTTTTTCTCCATTTTCCTGGCCAGCTTCCTGCCGACCGGATTCCAGCCAGCCTCCGATTCCGGCTACTTCTATCTGCAGATGCAGGGGCCGCCCGGCGTGACGCGGCAGGGGATGGAGAGGGCGGTGAATCAGGCGACCGCCCTGCTGTTGAAGCAGCCGGATGTGGCCAATGTCTTCGCCCAGATCGGCTCCAGCAGCGGTGGCGGGGCGAGCGGCGGCGGCGCCGACCTTCGCAACGGCACCATCACCGTCAGCCTGAAGGAGCAGAGGACCCACACCACCGACAGTTTCAAACACCTGATCCGGCCGATGCTGCGCACCGTCCCCGACGTGCGCATCACCACCCAAGGCAATTTCGGCGCGGCGGACATCAATATCGTGCTCGGCAGCGACGATCCCACGGTGTTGGACAAGACCGAGCTTGAGCTTGAACGCGAGATGCGCGGCTTGCACCAGATTTCCGATATCAGACCCTCGCCGCCGCCAGCGGGACCCGAGTTGGAGATTCGCCCCAGGCCCTCCGAGGCGGCGCGGCTGAACGTGAACGCCCTGGCCCTGTCGCAAATTCTGCGTATCGCCACCATCGGCGATATCGACGCCAACGTAGCCAAGTTCTCCGACGGAGAGCGGCGCATTCCGATTCGCGTGCGGCTCTCCGAGCAGGCGCGAGGGGATTTGGGGGCGCTGAAGCGGTTGCAAGTGCCGACGCTCGGCGGTCACACCACCGCCTTGTCCAGCGTGGCGGACCTGGAGTTTCAGGCCGGCCCGGCGCGAATCATCCGCTATCAGCGCCGTCGAGAGGTGATCGTCGAGGGCGACCTGAATGGCGCCACCCTTGGCCAGGCGTTGAAGGCGGTCCACGACTTGCCGATCATGCGCCACCTCCCCGCCGGGGTGCGTCCCGCCGATATCGGAGACTCGGAGGCTATGGCCGAGCTGTTCGGCGGCATGATCGGGGCTCTGCTTTCCGGCATTGGCCTGATCTTTGGGGTGCTGATCCTGCTATTCAAAAGCTTCTTCAAGCCGATCATCATCCTGGCCGCTCTGCCTCTGTGCCTGGTCGGTGCGGTGGCGGGCCTTCTGATCGGCCACATGGAGCTCGATATGCCGGCCATGATCGGCTTCCTCATGCTGATGGGCCTGGCCGCCAAGAATTCCATCCTTCTGGTGGAGTTCGCCATCGAGGACGAGCGGGCGGGTCAGAGCCGGATGGAGGCCCTGATGAACGCCTGCCGCGAGCGGGCGCGACCCATCGTCATGACCACCATGGCCATGGCGGCGGGCATGGCGCCGACGGCGCTGGGGCTGGGCCAGGGATCGGAGTTTCGCCAACCCATGGCCATCGCCGTGATCGGCGGCCTGATCAGCTCCACCGCCCTGTCCCTGGTGCTGGTGCCGGTGGTCTATGAGTTTGTCGACCAGTTCGAAAATTGGATCGCGCCCAGGTTCGGCCGATTCCTCACCCCCCTGTCGCCGGGGGACGATGCGCCGCTGGGGGATGAGGACACCCTGGTCACCACCACCGAATCGCCGCTGGCCGCCGCTCCATAAACTCGCCCTAACGTTCTTCAGCCGTCCGAGAATGACGACTTTGCGACGGCTCCGGTTGACACGGGCGGCGGCTGTCTTCAGTTTGGCGCCACTCCCTGCGGGAGAGACCGGCTGGTGTTCCCACCCGCCGGCGCCGAAGGCGCAACCGCCCCGGAAACGCTCAGGCAAACGGACCGCAGAGGACGACTGAAACGCTGGAAAGCAGCGGCGCTCCTTGGGGCGTCGCTCGCCGAAGGAGCAAGGGCAGGCGAACGCCGCCCGGAATCTCTCAGGCGAGACCCCCAATCGAGGGTCTTGGAGACAGCGGGGGCGAGGGTGGGGCTTTGCTTCGCCTGCGCATCGTCGTCCCGGAGTCGCCCATGGATCAACCCGCCCCACCGTTGAAGCGCACCCCGCTTTACGCCGCCCATGTCGCGGCGGGCGGTCGCATGGTCCCCTTCGCCGGCTATGAGATGCCGGTGCAGTTCAAGGACGGCGTCCTGACCGAGCACCGCTGGACGCGCGAGCACGCGGGCGCATTCGATGTCTCCCACATGGGACCGTGCTTCCTGCGGCCAGCGTCATCGAGCGGCGATCTCAATGCCGATTTCGAGGTGATCGCCGCGATTCTGGAGCCCTTGATCTCTGGCGACATCGCCAGTCTCAAGCCCGGCCAGATCCGCTACACGGTGCTCCTCAACGAAGACGGCGGTATGTTGGACGACCTGATGATCGCCCGCTTCCCCGAGCCCCATCACAATGGCGCCTACATCGTCGTCAACGGCGCGACGAAGGAGGACGACTTCCAGCTGATCGACAAGGCGGCGGCTCCGCGCGCTGGGTTCCTGCGCGTGGATAACGACCGGGCGCTGATCGCCGTGCAGGGGCCGGACGCCGAAGCCGTGATTTCCGCCATCTTCCCCGGCGTCGAGGCGATGTCCTTCATGACCCTGGGGTTGTTCTCCGCCGAGGGCGTCGAAGCGATCGTTTCCCGCTCCGGCTATACGGGCGAGGACGGTTATGAATTACTCATTCGCAACGAGCATGTGGACGCCTTCTACGACCGTCTGCTCTCCGATCCCCGCGTGAAACCCATCGGCCTCGGCGCGCGGGATTCCCTGCGCCTGGAGGCCGGCCTGCCCCTCTACGGCCACGACGCCGACGGATCGGTCTCCCCCATCGAAGCTGGGCTGAACTTCGCCGTCGCCAAGAAGCGTCGCGAGGCTGGAGACCTGCGCGGCGCCGCCCGTATCGCCAAGGAGCTTGCCGGTGGGCTGACCCGCGTCCGCGTCGGCCTGCGCATCCTGGAGGGCGCCCCGGCGCGCGAGGGAGCGGAGATCGCCGATCTGAACGGCTCCATCGTCGGCCGCGTCACCTCCGGCGGCTTCTCCCCGAGCCTCGGTCGCCCCATCGCCATGGGCTTCGTACCGCCGGCCCTGAAGGCCGTCGGAACCCGCCTGAACGTCATCGTCCGCGGCAAGGCCCACGGGGCCGAGGTCGTGGCCATGCCGTTTGTCCCCCACCGCTACGTCCGCAAATAGCCTGGAGCTCCTCATGCGTTTCACCAAGGATCACGAATGGGTCGCCCTGGACGGCGATGTCGCCACAGTCGGCGTCACCGCTTACGCCGCGGAGCAGTTAGGCGACGTGGTGTTCGTCGAACTGCCCGAGGTGGGCAAGACCATGAAGCCCGGCGACAACATGGCGGTGGTGGAGAGCGTCAAGGCGGCCTCCGACGTCTACGCCCCCATCGCCGGCGAGGTGACACAGGTCAATGAAACCCTCACCGCCAACCCGGAAACGGTGAACGAATCGCCCGAACAGTTGGGCTGGTTCGCCAAGCTGAAGGTGGCGGATCAGACGCAGGTGGAAGCCCTGATGGACCGTCCGGCCTACGAAGCCTTCCTCGCCACCCTTTGATTTCACCGCGTTCCTAACCCCACCCAACATTGTCATCCCGGAAAGCGCGTAGCGCTTGTCCGGGACCCAGCGGATCAAGCGAACCGTTTCTGGGTCCCGGCTCTCCGCTCCGCTCCCGCCGGGATGACAGGAAGTGACCGCCATGCGCTACCTCCCCCTGACCCCCGCCGACCGCGCCGACATGCTGGGCGTGATTAGCTCTGGCTCCATCGACGATCTCTTCACCGATGTGCCCGCCTCAGCCCGCCTCAGCGGCTTGATCGACCTGCCGCTGGCCCAAGGGGAGCTGGAGGTGGAGCGCGAGCTTTCGGCCCTGGCTGCGCTCAACCGTTCGGCTGGCGCGGGGCCCTTCTTCTGCGGCGCGGGGGCCTATAGGCATCACGTGCCGGCCAGTGTCGATCACCTGATCCAGCGCTCGGAATTTCTCACCTCCTACACCCCCTATCAGCCGGAAATCGCCCAGGGCACCCTGCAGGTCTTGTTCGAGTTCCAGACCCAGGTGGCGGCGCTGACCGGCATGGAGGTGGCCAACGCCTCCATGTACGACGGCTCCACCTCGGCCGCCGAAGGGGTGATGATGGCGGCGCGGGTCACCCGGCGGAACAAGGCGGTGCTGTCGCCCGGCCTGCATCCCCACTACTCAGAGACCATCCAGACCCTGGCCCACGCCGTCGGCATGGATATCGAGCGGATGCCGCTCTCCATCGACGCTGAAGCGGATGTCATCTCCCACATCGGGCCGGACGTCGCCTGCGTGGTGGTGCAGACCCCCAATGTCTTCGGCACGGCCACCGACGTCAGCAAGATCGCCGAGGCCGCCCACGCCGCCGGCGCCTTGCTGATCGTGGTCACCACCGAAGCCATAACCTTCGGCCTCTTGAAATCCCCCGGCGAGATGGGGGCGGACATCGTGGCGGCCGAGGGCCAGTCGATCGGCAACGGCCTGAACTTCGGCGGACCTTACGTCGGCCTCTTCGCCACCCGCGAGAAGTACCTTCGCCAAGCTCCTGGGCGGCTCTGCGGCGAGACGGTGGATGCGGATGGGCGGCGGGGTTTCGTGCTCACCCTCTCCACCCGCGAGCAGCATATCCGGCGTGACAAGGCCACCTCGAATATCTGCACCAATTCAGGGCTTTGCGCGCTCGCCTTCTCCATCCACATGAGCTTGCTCGGCGAAGTCGGCCTGCGCAAGCTGGCCAGGCTGAACCACGCGGCGGCCCGCAAGCTCGCGACCGCCATGGCCGCCGTGCCGGGGGTGCGGGTGCTGACCCCCCGCTTCTTCAACGAGATCGCCGTGCGCGTGCCGGGCTCCGCAGCCAGTCTGGTGCAGACCTTGTCCGATGACGGAATACTCGCCGGCGTGCCGATCTCGCGCCTGGACCCCAAGGCCGGCATGGACGACGTCCTCTTGCTGGCCGCCACCGAAACCACCCGCGACGTGGATATCGACATCCTCGCCCGCGCCATGACCAAGGTGCTGAACCAATGACCATGAACACCGTCGGCCGTCCCACCCGTCCCGAAGGCGCGCAAGCCAACGACTACCTGCACCCCACCCTCACCGGCGCGCGGGGCCTGCTGCAAGACGAAGCACTGATCTTCGAGCTTGGCGGCTGGGACAAGACCGGCGTCGATCTGCCCGAACCCGAGCTTGACGCGTCGGACCTTGGCGATCTGGTCCGCGCCGCCCCCATCGGCCTGCCGGGCCTGTCGGAGCCAGAAGCGGTGCGCCACTACGTGCGCCTCAGTCAGAAGAACCACGCCATCGACCTGGCCCTCTATCCCCTCGGCTCGTGCACCATGAAGCACAACCCCCGCCTGAACGAGAAGCTGGCCCGCTTGCCGGGGTTCGCCGACATCCATCCCCTGCAGCCGCAATCCAGCGTCCAGGGCGCGCTTACCCTGATGGACCGGTTGGCCCATTGGCTGAAGACCCTGACCGGGATGCCGGCGGTGGCCCTCTCGCCCAAGGCGGGCGCCCATGGGGAGCTCTGCGGCCTCCTGGCCATCCGCGGCGCCCACGAGGCGAACGGGGAGGGCCATCGCAAGACGGTCCTGACC
>JAMFTA010000163.1 GCA_026225565.1 Caulobacter sp.
CGCGGCTATTCCGGCGGGGCGGCGGGAGCTGACTCTCCGTCGCTGGGTGCGAGGCGCCGCCTGATGCCCAAGTTCTGGTTACGTTCGACCTTAGCGTTGTTCAGCTAACAAATGTCGCGCTGCCCTCCATTGCCGCTCGGCCGCCGCCTCGCCGACAAAGGCGACCAGATCGCCCTTCTTCAGGGTCTTGGCCCGGTCGTCGTCGACTGACATCTCCTCCAGCAACTCCAGCAGCTGCTTCTTGGAATGGACCGCGAGGAACGCATCGTCCGGGGTCCAGTGCGCGGCGATGTCCGCGCCGCAGAGGGCGGCGACCTCAGCGGCCTCGGCCCGCGCCGCGTGACGCAGATTGGAGGTGCGCGCCTCCCGCACGTTCAGCGACAGGGCGGTCAGCTCGGCCATCAGGGCCATCTTCTCTCCGTGGGGCAGGGTCTCGACCCAGGGGATCGGCCGCAGGCCGGAGGCCTTGTAGTCGTCCCGGCGCGCGTTCAATCGGGCACGGACCTCGCCGTCCAGGGCGGCGATCGGCGGCATCGTCCCCCGGCGATAGGCCGTGGCGGTGATCGCCGAGGCCGACTCCTCGATGCTGCTCGAGCTGTGCAGCGCCAGCTGCTTGAAGAGCTGCGCCACCAGCACGGTCAGCGCCGCGCCGGGATCGTCGGCCAGGTCGCGGATTAGGCCGCGGGTAGCCACGTCGGTGCGCGTCTCGTGCAGCACATGGCTGGATCCGGCGACGTCGACATCGGCGCGGGGAATTTCCACGTCGGTGTGGCCGCGGCCATAGCGCCCGCCCGTGGCCAGGGGCGCCTCCTCGTCGTCGCCATCCTCCTCGGCCTCGTCGGGCAGCTCGTCGATCGGCAGCGGGACCGAGTAGAAGGTCGCCCCCACGCCGAAGCCGTCCGAGGGCGTCAGCAAGACCGCCCCAACGCGGCTGCGGGTCAGGGGAACCCCGGCCACGGCCATCAAGGCGGTGAACACCGGCGCCATGGCTGCCGGCGCTTCGTCCGACCAGGGGTCGAGGTCCTGCAACTCGCTGGACAGGCGGGTCACCTCGTAGCGGGCGTCCGCCAGCGCCTTGGCCTGGTCGTCGCTGAGGTCGCGCTCCCACACATGCTGCAGGCGGAAGAAGCCATCCGGGACCCCGAAACCGGCGTCGCGCCCGACGTAGACGGTCAGGCCGCCCACCGTCAGTTGATCGGCGATCGGCTGGACGCGCTCGCGCCAGGCGGCCTGCAGGACCTGGGGATCGAGCAGGCAATCGGGCAACTCGCCGAACAGGTCGCTCGAGACCCGGCCGCCGGCGGCGACGTAGCGGTCCATGCCCACCAGGGTGAAGCGGTCATCGTTGATCGTGGCGCGGTCACCCTCGACCATGTTGCGCAGCTGATAGTCGTGGAAGTGGCCATCGAGCGCGGTCTGGGCCACCTCGGCCTGCTGCTTCTTGTCGGGTAAGCGGGCGAACAGGCGCACCTGCTTCAGGGTCAGCCTCCCAAGGCGCAAGGCCTTCAGCACGCTCGGGTGGACGGCCGACAGCGCCTCCAGCCGCTTGATCTCCAGCTCGGCGTAGCCAAGGGCGCGGGCGATGCCGCCGGTGTCCATCTTGGCTTTGCGTAGCTTGCCGATGGCGCCGATGATGTCGGCGATGTGGACCGGGGCGACCTCGGCGTTGGGCAGGATGATCGCGGCGGCCTGCTGGGCCTTGGTCACCGCCAGCTTGCAGACAACCGGATAGTCGTCATCGATGTCGCCGCGGTCGCGCAGGACCAGGAGGCTGAACCGGCGGCGACGGCCGTCCAGCGCCATGAAGGCCTGCTCGCCCTTGCGGCCCGCCCGCACGATCGGCGGGATCAGGACGCCGGCGGCCAGCACGGTCTCGGCGAGCTGGGGCACGCCGTCGTCCGCGGGCTCCTGGAAGCGAAGGTTCTCGGGCGCGAGGCCAAGGTCGCCGAGGCGGACGGTGATCTCGTCCATCGGGGTCGGGGAGACGGTCTGAGTATCGGTCATCGGGGTCGGGCTCCAGCGCCTGGGCGAGGGTCATCCTGCCCCTTGGCGCACCCAACTCCCGCCCTCCCTCCTTCCTTTAAGAGCAGAGGGGAAGACGGCTGGCCACCTGGCGCGCCACCGCCGCCTCGTTCCAGTCCCCGTGCGGCTCGGAGGGGAACACCGCCTCGGCCGCCACGCCCTGATCCTCCAACCGCACCGCCAGTCGCAGGGCCGACGCTTCGCCGTCGGGGCCGCGATCGCCGGCGATCAGCACCGCCTCGACGCCGGCCGGCGGCGACCAACCCCGCAGGTTGGAGGTTGAGAGCAGGGCCCAGGCCGGCAGCCCGAACCATTCGCTGGCCGACAGCGTGGTCAGGAAGCCCTCGGCCACCAGGAGTTTGGGGCTTGGCGGATCGATCCGCACGGCGCTGGCCGGCGGGACGACACCGACGGTCTTGCGCGACAGCTTCAGGTCGCTCGCCCGTTGGCCGGCCGGTGTCAGATAGGTGAGCTCGATGGCCGTCAGCACCCCGTCGGGGCTCACGAGGCCCAAGGCTAGCGCCGGCCGGGTCCGGCTCTGGGCGGCGTAGGCCGCAGTCGGCGCCTCGGCGATGTAGCGGGCCGCGTCGGGGCCGGGCAGGGCGCGTGTGATGCCCCGCCGGCGCAGGTAATGCGCCGCGGCGGATCGCCCGAGCGGCTGGCCCAGGCCCCAGATCCGCTGGGCTGTCGCGATGCGCAGCGTGCGCGACGCGGGCGGGGCCGAGACGCACAGCGCAGCGGCCGCCACCAGGCTGGTCGGCCGATGCTCGCCGTCGATCAGGCCGCGATCGCGCAGGTCGTCCAGTACCTGCTTCCAGCCACTGTCGCCGAAGCAATGAACGACAACGCGGTCGTTCTCGAACAGCAGTGAGACGGAGCGGTCGTGCGGGCTGTGCCCCGGCGCCGGGACATTGGCGCGCCGGCCACCCTCGTAAAGTTCACCCCCAAGGGCGCGGACGATCTGAAGCAGCGACATGGCCGGACACCTCCATCAACAAGCCGCTCCTCCAGTCCCTTCCTTCCCCCTCCGGGGCGTTGCGGGCCCTCCCGCAGAGGGGGTCGGACGAGACAGGGCTCGGCCGCAGGGGGAGGCTTCCCCCTCCCAACCCTTCGATTCAAAATGATCAAATCACCGCCCGCCAGCAGCGCCACCCGTAGCCTTGCTGGTCAGAACGGATCCATCTTGGGCGGACCTTTCAGGGCTTGGTCGAACCCGGCCAGCTCCTGGGCTCTGGCCCTTCCGACGCGTGAGGTCGAGCACGACTTCCCAGCCCGTCGGGATCTGCGCCGCGCGGGACACGCCGCTGCCGATCAGCAGAGCGAAGACGCCACGATTTTCGAAGACCGAGAAGGCCAAGGCGGTGGATGGGTCGATCATCTGGTTTCAACGGGCCCCGGAGCGTCACCGTCGCCGACGGCGCCTTGAACGACGTGGGGGGCCTTCAAAGTCTCGGCCATGGCCACGCTCTTTTCCCAACTCGCGCCGGGCAGAGCCCAGATGAAGGCGCGGAAAACGGCCGTGAACGCCGCCTTGGCGTTGTCGTCCGTCAGCGCGCTCGCGGCGGCGGGCGGCAACAACGGACGCATGTCCTGCATGAAGGCGGGGCGGGCGAGTTTGGCGAACATGCGCTGTTCGGCTTCGGCGCGGGTAATCCGCAGGTTGGTGCGCGCCAGATAGGCGCCGAAGAGTTCGATCACCCGGCCGATATTGAGGTCCTGAAACACCTCCAGCGCATGAGCCAGGTCGAACAGGTCGCGGCCCTTGTCCCGCTGCAGCAGGGCGCGCAGCTTGGTGGCCATCATCTCCTCGCGCGAGAAGGTGACGACCTGCGCCTGGCCGGCGAACCACGGATTGTCGACGGCGTAGACGATCGACAGCGGCGGATCGTAGGCGTCGATCTCCGAGGTATTGATCTCGATTTTCAGGCGGATCTCGACGGCTGGATCCTCCTCGGACGGTGCGCGGAAGCGGAGCTTCGGGGCGATCCGACTCTGGTCGAAGGCGCCAAGTCCGAGCCAGGGCTCGAGGACCACGCGCAGACGATCGAGGATAGGGCCGATCGGTCCGTGCGTGGTGCGCACCAGATCGAGGTCCTCGGAATAGCGCAGCGGGGCCGGGAAGTGGAGCTTGTTGAGCGCCGTCCCGCCGCGGAACCTGAGTTCGGTCGCCAAGACGGGGTCGGAGAAGATGGCCACTATGGCCCGGGCGATGATGAGATCCTGCTCAACCTGGCGCAGTTCGGGCCAGGGCGCCTGAGCGCTCCACGCCGTGAGGTTCAGCTGCGGGATCATTCGTCAGGCTCCGGCGCGCGGCGAACCACCACCTTCCATCTCGGATCGCGTTCGAGCACCGGCGGGGCGAAGTCCGGCAGGCTGGCGTCGGTCGGATCGAGTTCCACCCAGGTCGCCTTTGAGACCGCCATGATGGGAGCCAGCGCATAGGCTGGGGCATGTTGGCCAACGCGGTCGAGGAGAAATCCCAGTCGCTGTAGGGCCGCCCGTTCGAACGCCGGCGCCAACGCCGCCAGCCGATTGGGCTGCAGCTTGGGCCCAAGCTCGGTGAGCACGGTGGCGATCTGGTTGATGCCGCCACTGGCTTGGGCGTAGCGGATCAAATCCCAGGCGGTGAGCTCAGGGCTGGCCAGCTGCATGCGCCCACTGTCGGTCTTGTGCGGTTTGATGTCCGACGCGACCGCGTCGAGCTCCTTGCGGTAATAGAAGACAATCCGCGAGCGTCCGGCCTCGATCGGCTTCAGCTGCCGGTTGGTGACCACCTGAAATTCCATGACCGCTTGATGGGCGGCGCCATGCAGTTCGGCGGCCTTCAGCAGGCCCACGTAGTAGGGTTCACCCAGGAACCGCATCAGGTCGTCGATGTACCAGGCGGGCGGCGGCGCGCCCCAGGTCAGGAACTGGGGTGGCACGACCACATAAAAGCCATTGCGCGGCCGCAGCAGGTAGCCTTGCTTCTGCAGTCGTTCGGCGGCGTCCAAGAAGGCGCCGGGGGTCAGGCCGAGTTCGGCGACAGCCTGGTCCCGGGTAAAGGTCAGGTTCCCCCGCGCCAGTTGGTCCTGAGTGTAGGACGAAAGAGTGGTCGCGCGCTTGAGGATCATATGCCTAAATCCGCGAAAAATGCGGATATATTCATATTGAGTCGACCTTTCCAGAGTCTTGTAAAAGAATATCCGCAAAAAGTGCGGACTCTTCCATATGATCCGTCAAGCCCCCTTTGTGACGGATCAATCCGCGCTTGAGCATCGGCCCGAGGCGTCACGATAGTGGCGTGGGCGGACCAATCGATGGCCGTCACCGTGCCAACGACTGCAACTTTCCGAGCAAGCGAAACAGGAAGTAGATCAAGGCATCGTCCGCCCCAACCACCTCGAGCGCGCCGCTGAAATCGTCGAAGGCGCCGCCGTTGACACGGGGATTTCCGCTGTCATCGGACAGCATGTCAAGACCAATGGACAGAGAGGGCGACCGCCGCGCGCTTTGGTGTTGTTCACGATCTGTGCTAGCCGTGCTGTATGACCGACAACTCGCAACCGCCCCCCGAAAGGCCCTATCGCATCCTCAGCCTGGACGGCGGGGGGGCGAAAGGCTTCTACTCGCTTGGCGTTCTTCGCGAGATCGAGGGGCTGATTGGCAAGCCGCTTGCCGAGGGCTTCGATCTCATCTTCGGCACGAGCACGGGTGCAATCATCGCCGCCCTGCTGGCGCAGGGGCGGTCGGTAGATGAGATCCACGGCCTCTACAAGGAACACGTTCCGCGCATCATGCAGCGGAAGAAGCCGCATGAGAAATCAAAGGCCCTTAGCGAACTCGCCGACGACGTGTTCGGCGACGCCATGTTCGATTCCGTCAAAACCGGCGTCGGGATCGTCACCACGAAGTGGGTGATAGAGCGGCCGATGATTTTCAAGGGCAGCGTCGCTCAGGCGCATGGCCGCGTCGGCACATTCGTCCCCGGATTCGGTGTGCCCATAGGGCAGGCGGTCGAGGCGTCCTGTTCGGCATATCCGTTCTTTGACCGGAAGACCGTCGTCACGGCGGCAGGCGATCACGTCGAGCTCGTCGATGGCGGGTACTGCGCCAACAACCCGACGCTTTACGCAATCGCAGACGCGACCCAAGCGCTGGGTTTCCCGCCCGAGGCGTTGCGTGTCGTCAGCGTCGGTGTCGGCAACTATCCCGAGCCGAAACAGAGCCTGCTCAGCCAGATGCGATGGGCCAAGTATCTTTTGAGCGTGCAGCTCCTGCAGAAGACGCTGGAGATCAACACGCAATCCATGGATCAGCTCAGGACCATTCTCTACAAGCACGTGCCGACCGTCAGGATCAGCGACACGTTCGAGAAGCCTGAGATGGCGACGGATCTATTCGAACACGACGGCGCGAAGCTCAACATCCTGCGCCAGCGCGGCGTCGAGTCGTTCGCCTCGCGCGAAAACGAACTCAAACAGTTGCTGACGAGCTGAAGATGGCGATCCCCGAAGCACAGCTCGACACGTGGGCCAAGCAGGGCTCGGTCACTCAGTCTCAGGCAACTTACGCAACCGTGCGCTCATGCCTTGAAGCGAACGATGCACCGTATGCTGGGCGATCGAAGTCGATCTTCCTGCAAGGCTCTTACGGCAACGACACCAACATCTATGCAGACAGCGACGTTGACGTCGTGATCGCAACTGACTCGGTCTACTACTACGGCATCAATGAGCTGAAGCCCGACGAGCAAACGGCCTTTAAGGCCACCCTGACAGGTGGCGGGGGCTACACCTACGATCAGTTCAAGGCTCAGGTCGTAGCCCAGCTCACCAAAAAGTTCGGGAGCTCGGTTAAGCCCGGCAAGAAGGCGATCTTCGTTCAGGGCGACGGCGGTCGCCGTGATGCGGACGTTCTGCCCGCCGTCGAGTACCGCCGGTACACGCGGTTTCGCACCTACGCGGACAGCGACTACTACGAGGGCATCACGTTCTGGACCACCGATGGTGTCCAGATCATCAACTATCCGAAGCACCACTCGGCTAACGCGACGACCAAGCACCAGAAAACCAATAGCTGGTTCAAGCCGACCGTTCGCATCTTCAAGAACATGCGCAACGCGATGATCGCCAAGGGCTATCTCACTGCTGGCGTCGCGCCTTCGTACTTTCTGGAGGGCATGCTCTACAACGTGCCCGACAACCTGTTCGGCAGTTCTTACGAGACTACCTGCGTCAACGTCATCAACTGGCTCGCCAAGTGCAACCGGGACAACCTGCTGTGCGCCAACGAGCGCTACTATCTGCTTCGTCCCAACTCGCCAGTCACGTGGCGCGTCGAGCTTTTCGAGACCTATCTCGCTGCGGTCATCAAGTTCTGGACGGACTCATGAACGTCCTCGCTGGAGGCTCGTGAAGGTACGTTAGCGGACGATGGCTGCCTGGCCCGGAACGTCCAGTTTACGCGCCAGGCTGAATGTCTGCCGTTGGCGCGCACAGCGGACGACAAAATTGCTAGAATCATTGGAGAAAATGCCAATAATTTCCGATAAGATATAATCAGAGGCCAAGCTTCCCAGCCGGGCTCGTTTGGCTGAGTTTGGCCCGCCGCACATAGCTGCGCATAGTAGTCAGGCTTCGATGGCGCGTGTGGCCCATGATCTCCTCGTCGGGCACGCCGTTTCGATAGGCCGTCGTGACGAAGCCAGCCCGCAAACCGTGGGGACTGATCGGTTCGGCAAGGGAGCCCTTCACTCCAGCCTGCGCGGCTCGCCGTAGGAGGATCTGACGCACGGCATCCTCGCTGAGGCGGCGCGCCTCGACGCGGCCCGCCTTGTTGACCTTCCTGAACACGGGCCCAGCCGTGATCGCGGCCGCATCGAGCCAGCGACGGAGCGCCCGGACAGGGCAGGTATCCTCGTGGCGGCCGAACACGATCATGATCTCGGCGCCTTCGCCGGCCTTGTCGGTCTTGGATTTCTCCAGCAGCAGCTTCACGCCTTCGCTCGACCAGGTGAGACGCTCCACATCCAGCGCCACCAGCTCGGACCGCCTGAGCGCGCCGGCGAAGCCGATCAGCAGCAAGGCCCGGTCGCGGTCACCGGCCAGGCCTGGCTCGCAGACGCGGCTCAGTTTCTTGAGTTCCGCCGTCGTCAGCGCCGCCGATCGCCGGCCGCGGCTGCCGTGGGTCCGGCCGATGCCTCGCAGCGTCTCGCGGATGGCCGGATGCTTGGTGTCGAGCGGATGGCCGGCGACGCCGGAGGCCCTGGCGATGGCCGCAACGCGCCGGCGCAGGGTCTGCATGGCGTAGCCTTCGCCCGCGGCCGCCAGATAGGCGCCGACCACCTCGGGCGTCGCCGGCAGCGCGACCAGGCTGTGGCGGGCGCACCAGGCCTCGTAGTTCTTCAAGTCGGAGGCGTAGGCGCGCAGGGTCGCCGGCGCGTCGGCCGCGTCCTGGTAGGTTTTGGCCTTGGCCATCGCCATGGCGGCGCGGGCGGTGGGCGGCTTCGATTTGGGGGTGTCCACGAGGGCTCCAGGAGGCACATTACACGCGATAAGAGGCCTTCTCGCGTGTTATTTTTCCCTTAAAATATTCGCTTGGCGCGGCAATGATGCGCCGAGAGCGGACCTTGGACTCGGCCCAGAAATCAGACGCTCGATGGAGTCTACGAGATCCGCGGGTGCTGCCTCAGTCGCCTCACGTATCGGGATGATGTCCCTTGTAATAAACGTCGACGTTAGTGTTCGAACGAAGAGGTCTCACAGCCCATTCGGGACGATTTCCGCTACCAACTCCCAAGGCTCGATTGAGAGCGGTCCTTTGGGTGGGCAAGTAATTTTCGACGTGTCCCGCGTAGCTTGTCTCACGTCGACTGTTGAAGAAAGGTATCGCGCCGTTCTTTTGTTCAAACCAGTCGATGAGATCGGCTTCCACATTCTTGAAAAAATCAGCCCTATTTGTACGTCGTGGAACACAAATTCGGAGCTCGATACCTATTTTGCTACCGAAGCGATGAGCGTCGTGCAGCCAATTCTTGAGATGCGTCGCCAAACGTTTAGGTGCCTGTCCCCGGCCCACATACAGAACAGGCGAGTCACCCCACGGGTAAGCGATGACGACCGAACCCGTCATTCTGACGACATAGACGCATCGGTCCAGATCGCGCTCCGAAAAAGTCTTTTGACTTAAGATTCCATCGCGGAGCTGCTTCCGTAACGCCTTAAGAATGGCGGCTTCTTGCAGCGCTGCTGAATAGTCGAGCTGGATCGGTTCAATCCACGATAATGTCGTAGCCATGGCTCCCCCAGATGAATCTTCCTGCTGAACGGCGTCACCAGGCCACCCCAACCGGCCTCAGTAGCGGAAGCCGAGCAGACTGCCGCTGGGATCGGTGTCCGTGACCCGGAGCCGGATCGACGCCGTATGGTCGAAGGCGGCCGAGAAATCGTCGACGGGGACCATGTCCGTATTGAGCGCGCAAATGTACTGAAAGCCATAATTCTGCGCCATCGCCGCGGCGAGCTCTAGGGCGTGCGCCCGCTGTCGAGGATCGACCCCGTCGAAGATGGTGCTGTCGTGGATCAGGAAGTCGATGCCGAGACCCCGCTGGCGCGCGAAGGCGATCAGCATGAGATCGTAGCAGAAGATCTTCATCTTGCTGATGCCCTCACTGGGGCTGCCGGCGATCTCGACATCGAAGCGATAGCCGGTGTCGTCGATGTCGATCACCAGCCGCCCTGGCGATTTGTAGAGCTGCTCCGAAAAATCGGAGAAAAAGCTCAGCGCCTGGGACCAGAGCGCTCGGCGTTCCTCGTAGTCGAGCGCCGTGGCGCGCTTGAGCTCGACAGTCTCGACCTTGATCGTGTCGGCTTTGGACGTCATCTGGCGCAGCTGGGCGATGCGGTTGGCGAGTTCGTCGACCTTGAGACGGGTCGCCGCGTGCATTTCCTGAAGCTCGGTGAGTTCCTCCAGGGCACCTTGGCCGGCGAGGACGGTCAGGAAGCCGGCGCGCCGGTCGGTCAAGGCGGCGACGCGGACGGTGCGTTGCTCGACGCCGGCTTCGAGCGCCGAGATCTCGCCGGCGATGAAATCCCGGCGATTGGCGACGATCTTCTCGTTGAAGGCGCGCGCGTCGGACAGGGTCTTCTTGACCGCCCCGGGCAGCACGACGCCGGCCTCCGTGTAGAGCGCCTCCAGGCGGTCGGACCGCGGCGCGTCCTCCGAGACGAGCGAGTCCCGATAGCGCTCCAGACGCCGGTTGTCGGTGATGTTGGCGTTGACTAGGGCGTGGATTTCCGTGGTCAGGAGGTTCGCCTGGGCCTCGATCTCCCGATACTGCGGCAGGACCTGAAACGTCGACAGCGCGTCGCGGTCCCGTTCGAGCTGCTTGGCCAGGCGCAGACGTTCGGCTTCCAGCTCCCCGAGCGACGCCAGTTCGCCGTCGACCGCGCCGGTCTTGATCGCCTGTTTGAGCGCGTCGAGCGCGTTCTTCTGGTCCTTCAGCTGCTGCCAGACCGCCGCCTTCTGCCAGTCCAGACCCAGTAAAAAGGCGTTGTGGACCTGGATATCCCAGGTCTTTTGATTGTCGAAATATTTGAAGGGCGTGTTGTAGGCAGACATCTGGTTTCGCGCGAAGTAAGAGAGCAGCGACCGCGGGGAGGGCTTGTAGCCGCCCTCCGCGGCGAACTCGCCCAGGCCGAACAACGCCCACCCCAAGAGGCCGCGCCACTTCTTCGAGTCGAAGCCTGGCGTGCCGTCCCTGTTGGGGGTCGGCTGGATCGGCCAGCCAAGAGTCCGCCCCTCGATCGCGAAGAACCCCGGAACGTCGGTCGCTCGGGTGACGGCGACGTCCTGCCCGCCGAGGGTCAGCTCCACGGTGAACGCCCAACCCTGGAGCGCCTCAATCCGCAGGCCCTTGCCCGGAGCGGTGTTGCTGCCAAGGCAGAAGTCGATGATCTCGATCAGGGTCGATTTGCCGAGCGCATTGGTGGTGTCCCGGTCGCCGGCCGCGGTCGAGCGGTCTGCCAGCACCAGGTTCAGGCCGGGCGTGAAGGAGACCTCGTGGAACCCCCTCCGATTGGCGCGGACCGCTCGGATCATGGGGCGGCTCTGAACAGCAAGCCGTCTTTCATGTCGATCGCGCCGATCAGGTAAAGCAGGTTGGATGCCAAAACGAACCGCTCGAAGGTCCCGACGTTCGGTTCGGACCGAAGATCCTCCCAAAGGCTCGACACCGTTTTCGGCCCGGTCAGGTTGGCGAGAACGGTCGCGCCGACGCCGAGTAACGCCTCGTTCTGCGGGATATGTTTGGTGGGCAGGATCATTTCTCAAACACGTCGCAGATCTCGAACAGGTACACGAGCACCGCGATCCCGGCGGTCCGATCGCCCTGCTTTCTTAGCCCTCGCTGGGCGAAAGCGCACATCAACTCGAACAGCTCGTCGCCCCTGTGCCCGAGCTTTCGTTGTCCGAAATATTCTTCCAGAAATCCGGCCTTGAGTCGCTCGGGGAAGTCCGGATCGAGCTGGGTCTCGGCCTCGACGTAGGCCGCCACGGTCGCCCGCGACGACAGGCCCGCCGCGATGATGTGGCGGGCGCTGTTGGACAGCGCGTTCTTCTTGATCTTCTCGTCGGGCGCCAGAAGGTCGAAGGTCCCGTCGCTGGCGGGCGGCTGGGTCAACACCCAGGACACCGCGGTTTGCAGCTCGGGAAAGGCGACGTCCGCGAACGCCTCCTCCATGGCTTGCTTCACCTGCGCCTCGTGCTTTTCCTTCAGCGCCTGGAGGTCTGCGACCGGCCAGTCCGCTTCGACCTTGTCGATCACCGTATGGTGGTCGGTGCACATGTAGACGAGGTTGCGGACGTTATCGCGCTCCGCATCCGTCATCGCCGCGTCGTAGCGGGCCGCGATCGGCTTCTCTCCTCGGATGTGCGCCGCTTCCCCGACGTAGGTGTCATCGCCCACCTTGGCGTCGTAGGTTAGATGCTTGCCGCACGTCGGGAAGGCGCACACCCCGCCGCTGCGGAAAGCGAGAATGATCCGCGTGGGATAGCTGGCCGCCATCAGGTCGCGTCGGCACCGATCGAGGCATCGGCTCGCGCGATCGCTCTCCACGACCGATAGCGGACGCCCCGCCTAGCGCCCGGAGCGCATTCAACTGTGATGACGTTGAAGAGAGTCAAACCTTGGTCCTCCGCGGTGCTGTAGAACCTTAAGCGTGGCTCGGCCATCACGAAAGCGGGGTCCACCCGCCCCAGAAGCAGATGGGGTGGATGGCTCCCGCTCCCGGCGTAGAAGCGCCATGGTGGTTGGTGTCACGCAAACCACGAGCCTTGGGAGCCACCCACCATGGAGATTACCACCGTCGGCCTCGACCTGGCCAA
>JAMFTA010000164.1 GCA_026225565.1 Caulobacter sp.
CGCCAAGCCCATCTGCTGGTCCGCTACGGCCAGGTGGAGCTTCAGCGGCCGAAGAAAACCCGCGAGAAGGGCTTGGCCAAGACGGTGCGGGTGAGCCTGGTGGAGGTGCTTGAGCGCGACGTCCCGCCGGGGGTCGAGCCGATCGAATGGCGGCTGCTCACCACCCATGAGGTGACCGACGCGACCCTGGCTTGGCGCGTGGTCGACTGGTACCGCCGACGCTGGATCATTGAGCAGTTCTTCCGCACCTTGAAACAGCAGGGCCTGCAACTGGAGGACAGCCAGATGGAGAGCGCCGAGCGGCTGATGAAGCTGACCGCCGTCGCCGCCAAGGCCGCCGCCGTCATCATGCAGCTGGTCCAGGCCCGCGACGGTTCAACCGCTCAGGACGCCGCCGTCGCCTTCTCCCCCGTCGAGATCGAAGCCATGGCCGCCCTCGTCCCCAAGCTCGAGGGCAAGACCGCGCTGCAGAAGAACCCCCACCCGCCCGCCTCCATGGCCTGGGCCGCCTGGGTCATCGCCAAACTCGGCGGATGGGACGGCTATCCCAAGAGCGCGCCCCCAGGCCCAATCACCTTCCGACACGGCCTCGAGTACTTCACATCCATCGTCCGCGGCTGGACCCTCCGAGATGTGTGAATCGCCTAGTCTCTTAATGGGGAGGCCTAGAGCGGGTTGAGGTTCAGCTGAATCGTTGGATTCCCCAATCAGCGTGGTTCTGATTCAACATGCTGGCTGGGGAGGAGGCCAGCATGGATGGGCAGTCCCTGTTCGATGGATCTACGGGAGCGGGTGGTCGCTCCCCCGACCTGAACCCGATCGAGCAGGTCTTCGCAAAGCTCAAGCACGAGCTTCGCAAGGCCAGGCCCGCTCCTACGACGCCCTGCTCGGAGCCACAGCAACGCTCCTCGACGCCTTCCCCCCAGACGAATGCGCCAACTACCTCAGGAACTCAGGCTATTCGACCTAATCTCAACCCGCTCTAGTCGTGGGTGATGGTTCCGGAGACGCTGTTGGTCTGTCCGTTGCGGCCGGTGTGAGAGACGTCGTAGCCGACCGACCCATCGTCGTTGCGCACGACGTTGGTCGAGCGGCGGGCCGTCGCGGTTTCCCTGGCCCGGCGGGAGCCGGCAAGTCTTGGGAGAGCGGCCGTGGTTCGTGGCTTGACGTCGGACGAGGAGTGGGCGTTCTTCGCACCATTCGTGATCGAGACGGGTCCGCGACGAGGCCGGCGGCCGAAGCATCATCGCCTGGTGCTGGACGCGGTGTTCTGGATCGCGCGGACAGGTTCACCCTGACGCGATCTGCGCGACCATTTCGGCAAATGGAGTTCGGTCTACCGGCAGCTCCGGCGCTGGACGCTTGCGGGCGTCCGGGACGTGCTGCTGGCAGCCCTAAACGAGAGCGGCGAGGGCCAGGACAGCGTCCAGATGATCGACTCGACCATCGTGCGCGCCCACCAGCACGCCGCCGGCGACCAAAAAAAGGCGGCAGTCGCTCAGGACGAATGTCTTGGCCGCTCGCGCGGTGGATTCTCGACCAAGGGTCCTCCCAGGATTAACTGATTCATAGATGGCGGGATTTTTTTGGTCGCGGGGATTCCCTGAAGGAATCGAGGCGCCTAGACTCGCTGGGTGATTGACGAAGCTGGGATCAGGCAGCGGTTTGAAGCGCTGGCGCCGCTGCTGGACGAGCGCGGCCGCCGTCGATTTGCGGCGGCGGAGGCGCGGAGCGCGGGCTTCGGCGGCGTGAAGGTGGTCTCCCGGATCACCGGCATTGCCCGCAGCACCATCGGGCGCGCGTTGAAGGAGCTCCGCGGCGAAACCCCGCCGCCACCGAAGGATCGGGTGCGCCGCCCCGGGGGCGGTCGCAAGCCGACGACCGAGATTGATCCGACGCTGATGCCGGATCTGCAGCGGCTCGTGGATCCGGCGACCCGCGGCGATCCGATGTCTCCGCTGCGTTGGACGTCCAAGAGCGCGCACAAGCTGGCGGCCGAGCTTAAGGCGCTTGGCCATAATGTCAGCGCCAGCCTCGTGGCCATTCTCCTGAAGCAGTTGGGTTACCGGCTTCAGGCGAACCGAAAGACCCTGGAAGGCGCCGATCATCCCGATCGAGACGCGCAGTTCGAGTACATCAACACCCTGACCCAGTCGGCTCTTGCCGCTGATGAGCCGGCAATCTCTGTCGACACCAAGAAGAAGGAGCTGGTCGGCGACTTCAAGAACGGCGGGAAGGAATACGAACCCAAGGGCCAGCCGGAAAAGGTCCGCGTGCACGACTTCAAAATCCCCGAGCTCGGACGCGCCTCGCCCTACGGGGTCTACGACATCGGCGACAACAAGGGCTGGGTCAGCGTCGGCATGGACCACGACACAGGGAGCTTTGCGGTCAACGCCATTCGCCGTTGGTGGCAGACCATGGGGCGAGACCGCTATCCGACCACCAAGGCGTTGCTGATCAACGCCGACGGCGGCGGCAGCAATGGGGCTCGGCTCCGGCTCTGGAAGTACGAACTGCAGAACCTCGCCGACGAACTCGACCTGACCATCACCGTCTGCCATCTGCCGCCCGGAACCAGCAAGTGGAACAAGATCGAGCATCGGCTCTTCTCGTTCATCACCCAAAACTGGCGAGGGCGACCGCTCGTCAGCTACCAGACCATCGTCCAGCTCATCGCCGCGACCACCACCACCACCGGACTGAAGGTACGTTCCGAGCTCGACACCAACTCCTATCCCGCCGGAATCAAAATCACCGACGAGCAGATGAGCCGTCTCAACCTTCAGCGACATGATTTCCACGGCGAATGGAACTACACCATCCGACCAGGACGACTCACTTGAAGCGTTAATTCATGGGAGAGCCCTAAGTGTCCACGCCCCTACTGGTAGACGCCACGGCGCCTCATCTCTGCGGACATCTGATCGGCGTGACGTAGGTCGGGATAGACATACTGAGACATTTCCGGCGTGCGCTGTCCGGCGTTGTAGGCCGCGAGAACCTGCCTGACGTGCCCGCAATAGCGCAGGATGACGTAGCGACCGGCGATCTGGTGGCCGACGCCGAGCACCAGCGCCCCCGACAGCACGATCACCAGGCTCCGCGGACGCAACCGCCCCACCCAGCGACTGTGGATCGCCAGCAGCACCAGCACCCCGACGTGAAGCGGCGCGAGCAGTACCGAATAGCGCACCGGCACCTCCATCCCGGCGGCGTTCAACCGGCCGAGCGCCGCCATGGCCGCCGCCGCGAGGGAGAACAGGATCAGGCTGCCGCAAAACCGTTCCAGTCGAGCCCGCGCATCTGTCCCCGGCGCTGGCCTCGCCGCAAGCAAGAGTCCGGCGCCCACCAACAGCAGGCCGATCACCGGGCCGGCTGAATGCGTCAAGTTCGACAGACCGCTCGGCGCGGACATCCTCTCCGAGGTCGCCGCCCAGGGCAGGCCGCAG
>JAMFTA010000018.1 GCA_026225565.1 Caulobacter sp.
CCCCCGGCATTCCATATTGCTGGCCCGCTTCCGGGATGCGCTCGATCCAGAACAGGTCGTCCGGATGCGGCCCCTCGATGGGGACGCCGGTGGCGGCCTGCAGCTCCGCCGTACCGCCGGCGTGGTCTATGTGGCCGTGGGTGATCCAGATCTTCTCCAGGGTCAGGCCGTTGTCGGAAAGACCCTTCAGCAGGCGCGGAACCTCCCCGCCCGGATCGATGATCGCCGCCTTCAGCGTCTTCACACACCAGACGATGGTGCAGTTCTGCTGCAGGGGCGTCACGGGGGCGATCATCGCCCGGATGGGGGAGGCTTCAGTCATGAGCCGGATATGGGAAGGCGGAGAAGGATGAAAAGCCTAATCGGCCCTATCCTTGCCGATGCCGTGCAGCTCGGCCTGCATGGGGCCGGGGCCGGCGTCCTGATCGTCGCTCCTTTGGCCCAGGCCCTTGGCCAGCCGCGAGTGGCTGAGGCCGTAACCCAGGTAGATCAGGGCGCCCAGCACGATATAGCTGACCAGGATGATCGCCGGGATCGGGTCGCCCTTGATCACCGACAAGGCCATGTCGGCCAGAAGCGGCACAGCCATGACCAGGGCGCCGATGATGCCCAGGATCGGCGACCAGATGCCGAAGGGCGCCGTAAACGGCCGCTCCAGGTCCGGGCGGGCCTTGCGCAGCCAAAGCACGCTGATGCAGACGATGGCGAAGGCGACGGCGGTGCCGAGGCTGACCAGATTGCCCAGGATGTCGATGGGCAGAAGCGCCGCAGCGACGGCGATCACCACGCCTAGGACCATGGTGCCGATCCACGGGGTGCGGAATTTCTTGTGCAGGGTGGAGAACATGGACGGCAGGAGGCCATCCCGCGCCATGGCGAAGAAGACCCGCGTCTGGCCATAGGTGAGGATCAGCATCACCGAGGTGAGACCGGCCACCGCGCCGACCTTGATCAGGATGGCGAACCAGGCGAAGGCCGGACCCATGCGGTCCACCGCCAGGGCGATGGGGGCGGGGCCGCCCAGCTCCCGATAGGGCACCATGCCGGTCAGGATCCCCGCCACCACGATATAGAGGATGGTGCAGACGGCCAGCGAGCCGAGGATGCCGATGGGCATGTCGCGGGCGGGGTTCTTGGCCTCGGCGGCGGCCGTCGAGACGGCTTCGAAGCCCACATAGGCGAAGAATATGGTGGAGGCGGCGCGGAAGATGCCGATCGTGCCGTACTTCATCCCGCCCTCGTTGTGAGGAATGAAGGGATGCCAGTTGGCGGGATGGATGAAGGCCAGGCCCATGGCGCAGAACAGCAAAAGCACGCCGACCTTCACCATGACGATCACATTATTGACGCTGGCGGATTCGGAAATACCCAGCACCAGCAGCGCCGTGACGCCCAAGATGCCGCCGGCGCCGAGCAGGTTGAAGCCATGCCCGCCGCTGAAGATGGTCGATCCGCCCGGCCCGGCGCCGGCCTGGATGAAGGAGGTGGTGAATTCAGGCGGGATCTGCAGGCCGAAATTGGCCAGCAAGCTGACCACATTGCCCGTCCACCCGGCGGCCACGGTGGCGGCGGCGACCCCGTATTCCAAGACCAAAAGCCAGCCCATGATCCAGGCGAACACTTCGCCGAGCGAGGTGTAGGAATAGGTGTAGGCCGATCCCGCCACCGGCATGGACGAAGCCAGCTCGGCATAGCAGAGGCCGGCGAAGGCGCAGGCCAGGCCCGCCACCACGAAGGACAGGACCACCGCCGGGCCGGCATAGTTGGCCGCCGCATTGCCGGTCATCACATAGATGCCCGCGCCGATGATGCAGCCGATGCCCAGGAGCACCAGATTGACCGGCCCCAGGGTGCGCTTCAGATTCTGATGGCCGGACTCATATTGAACCTGTTCGACCGATTTCTTGATCAACAGGCGGGGACCGCGTGCGGCCGTTGCGTCCGTCATGAAATAATCTTCCCCAAGGCCGCGCGATGGGCGGCAGTCTTGACCCTGACGTTAGAGAGGCTTTGGGCGGCTGGCAACGGGGGTGGTGACGGGCGAAGGCTCAGCCGCTAGGTGTCGCCCATGCTGCCTATTCACGAGGTGCTTTCGCCGCTGAAACAGGCGTTGTCGGCTACGAACGCCGCCGTCCTGGTGGCGCCCCCCGGCGACGGCAAGACCACAGTTGTGCCGCTCGCCCTGATGGACGAGCCGTGGACGGCGGGCGGCAAGCTGATCGTCCTGGAGCCTCGGCGCCTGGCCGCCCGCGCCGCCGCCGCCCGCATGGCGCAGACCCTGGGCGAGCCGGTGGGCGAGCGGGTGGGGTTTCGGGTGCGGATGCAGTCGAAAGTCTCCGCCCGCACGCGGATCGAGGTGGTGACCGAAGGCGTCTTCACCCGCATGATCCTGGACGATCCGGGGCTGGAGGGCGTGGCCGCCGTTCTCTTCGACGAGTTCCACGAGCGGAGCCTGGACGCCGATCTGGGCCTGGCCCTGGCCCGCGACGCCCAGGGGCTGCTGCGCGAGGACCTGCGCCTCCTGGTGATGTCGGCGACGCTGGACGGCGCGCGGGTGGCGGCGCTTTTGGGCGACGCCCCGGTGATCGAGAGCCAGGGCCGCGCCTTTCCGGTGGACACCCGCTACCTCGGCCGCGACTCGGCGGCGTGGCTGGAGGAGGGCGTCGCTCGCGCCGTCCGCCGGGTGCTGGCGGAGGAGACGGGGAGCGTCCTGGTCTTCCTGCCGGGCCAGGGCGAGATCCTGCGCACCGCCAACCTCTTGCGCGATCACGTGGCCGAGGATGTGATCATAGCCCCCCTCTACGGCGCCCTGACCCCCGCCGAGCAGGACCGGGCCATCGCCCCAGCGCCCCCTGGTCGTCGCAAGGTGGTCTTGGCCACCTCCATCGCCGAGACCAGCCTGACCATCGAGGGGGTGCGGGTGGTGCTGGACGCCGGCTTCGCCCGCGTGCCCCGCTACGATCCCTCCAGCGGCCTGACGCGCCTCCTCACCGTCAGGGTCAGCCGGGCGGCGGCGGATCAGCGGCGGGGGCGGGCGGGGCGAACAGAGCCCGGCGTCTGCTATCGCCTGTGGGACGAGGCGGAGACCCGCGCCCTGATCCCCTTCGCCCAACCGGAAATGCTGGAGAGCGACCTTAGCGGTTTGGCGCTAGACCTCGCCCTCTGGGGCGCGGACGGGGCGCAGGGGCTGGCCTTCCTCGACCCGCCCCCGCGCGGCGCCTTCGCTGAGGCCAAGAGCCTGCTGACGACGCTGGGCGCGTTGGACGCCCACGGCCGCATCACCGCCCACGGCCGCCGCCTGGCGAAGCTCGCCCTGCCGCCGCGTCTGGCGCAGATGGTGGTCGCGGGCGCGGCGGAAGGCGCCGGCCAGCGGGCCGCCTTGATCGCCGCCATCCTCTCCGAGCATAACCTCGGCGGCGCGGGCGTAGACCTGCACGACCGGGTGCGCGGCCTCGACCGGGATCGCGGCCCTCGCGCCCGCGACGCCCAGGCCCTCGCCGCCCGCTGGGCCCGCCAGGCCGGTGCTCCGGTGGCGGATGCCGGCGCGATGTCCGACGGGCGCCTGCTCCTCGCCGCCTATCCCGAGCGCGTGGCCAAGCGGCGGGGCGGGGCAGGGGAGTTTCGCCTGTTGAGTGGGCGGGGCGTGTTTCTCGACGGCGGCGATGGGTTGGCCGGCGCCGACTGGCTGGTGGTCGCAGATCTCGGCGGCGGGGGCGCCGGGCGCGACCGCATCCGCCTGGCCGCCGCTATCGACGAGGCCGAACTGCTCGCCGCCTGCGCCGGGCGCATCGAAACGCAAGACATCGTCGAGGCCGACGCCGCCGGCCGCCTCAAGGCCAAGCGCATCCGCCGCCTGGGCGCCTTGGTGTTGGACGAGCGCGACCTGCCGGTGGACGGAGCTATGATCGCAGGGGCTCTGCTGGAGCAGGTGCGCCGCGAAGGCGTCTCCGCCCTGCCGTGGAGCGAAGGGGCCCTGGCCTTGCGCGCCCGCGTCGCCTTCCTGCGCGGCCTCTACGGCGAGGACTGGCCGGACTTGTCGGATGACGCCCTGACGCTAAACCTGGAGGGTTGGCTGAGCCCGCTCCTGGCGGGCCGCCGCGCCATCGCCGCCATCGACGCCGGCGCCCTGCACGAGGCCCTGCGCGCCCTGATCCCTTGGGACGCCCAGGCGCGGCTCGACCGCCTGGCCCCGCCGCGCTTCACCGCCCCCACCGGCTCGGGCTTTGCCATCGACTACGCCGCCGAGGGTGGGCCGAAGGCGGAGCTGAGGGTGCAGGAACTGTTCGGCCTTTGCGCCCACCCCATGCTGGCCGACGGCCGCGTGCCGCTGACTCTGGCCCTGACCTCCCCGGCGCGGCGGCCGATCCAGGTGACCAAGGACCTGCCGGGCTTCTGGCGAGGGTCGTGGGCCGATGTGAGGAAGGACATGCGCGGCCGCTACCCCCGCCACCCCTGGCCGGAAAACCCGCTGGAGGCCGCGCCGACGACAAGGGCGAAACCGCGGGGGTCGTGAGGGAAAAATCCTCTCCCCTCGGGGGAGAGGGGTTTTATCGGCAGTCACCCCGTCGCGGCGTAGATCATGATCCCCGTGGCGACCGAGAGGTTCAGGCTGTCGGCCCGGCCGCGCATGGGGATCTTCACGTTGACGTCGCAGGCGGCGGCCAGTTCCGGCGGCAGGCCCTGTTGCTCGTTGCCCATCAGGATCAGGGTCGGTTTGACGTAGTCGGCGCTCTTGTGATCCACCGTGGCGGTCAGCAATGTGCCCACCACCGAGCCGGGCCAGCTTTCCCGCCAGGCCAGGAACTCGGCTACCGTCGCCTTATAGAGCGGCACGGCGAAGATCGAGCCCATGGTCGCCCGCACCCCCTCCACCGAATAGGGATCGCAGCACTCGCCGACCAGGATCACCCCGCCGCAGCCGGCGGCGTCCGCCGTGCGGATGATGGTTCCAAGGTTGCCCGGATCGCGCACCGCCTGCAGCGCTACCCAAGAGGGCGCAGCCTGCGGCGTCAGGGAGGACAGCGGCGCGAACACCTGTTCGAACACCGCCACCACCGTCTGGGGATTGTCGCGGCGGGAGACCTTTTCCAGAATATCGCGATGAACCTCCACCACGTCGCCCCCGGCCTTCATGGTGGCGGCGACGATGCGGCGCAGCACCGGGTGGTCCTTGGCGTCCGGGCCATACATCAGGATCTTGGGCGCGTGGCCGAGCTCCACCGCCTCAGCGGCGATCTTCAGCCCTTCGGCCAGGAACAGGCCGGACTCTTCGCGGTCCTTCCTCAGATGCAGCCCCCGCGCGGCCTTCACCAGGGGGTTGGAGAGGGAGGTGATCAGGCGCGCGTCGCTCATGCCGGGGTGGGTCCGCCGGTCCCGGCCGCGCCGGTCCAGCGGGCGAAGAAGGAGAGACCGATTTCGCGGGTCGGACGCTCAGCGACGGACTCTTCCACCAGGGCCAGTTCGCCCCAATCGATGGACCCGCCGCGCCCGGCCAGCAGATCCTCCATCAGGTGGGCCAGGGACAGGCCGGAGATGCGGGCGGCGTAGGCGTTGAGGATCAAAAAGTCGGCGTCGTCGGACAGGAGCGCGGCGCAGTCCTTCAAAAGTCCCGGCAGGTCCTCGAACAGCCGCCAGACCTCGCCGGTGGGGCCGCGCCCGTATTTGGGGGGATCCAGGATGATCCCGTCGTACTTCACCCCGCGCTTCACCTCGCGCTGCACATAGCGGCGGGCGTCCTCACAGATCCAGCGGGTGGGGCGCTCGTCCAGGCCCGACAGATTGGCGTTCTCCCGCGCCCAGCCCACCGACTTCTTGGAGGCGTCCACGTGGGTGACGACGGCCCCGGCGGCGGAGGCGACCAGGCTGGCGACGCCCGTGTAGCCGAAGAGGTTCAGGATGCGCGGCGGCGCGGCCCGCGCCCGCACTCGTCGGTCGATGAAGGCCCAGTTGGCGGCCTGTTCGGGAAAGAAGGCGAGGTGGCGAAAGGGGGTCAGGCGGGCTTTGAGGCGCGCCTCGCCCCAGGCCAGCGGCCAGGTGTCGGGCACCGGCCGGGATTCCCGCCAGCGGCCGGAATCGTCCTCGTCGGTGGGGTCGAACGCCGCGTCGGCGCCGGCCCAGGCCTCGGGATCGAGGCGCGGCGACCACCAGCACTGGGGCTCTGGCCGCACCACGGTGTATTTGCCGTAGCGCTCCAGCTTCTTGCCGTCGCCGGAATCCAAGAGGGCGTAGTCGGCCCAGCCCAGGCTGCGGGCGACGGATGGGGCGGGGGCGAGGGCGGGGCGGATGAGGGGATCGGTCACGCCACCCGCCTTACGCTGGCTTCCCCCTCTTCGTCCAGTTTGCCGCGCGCGAGCCCCGCCCCGATGCTGGGATCGACCGGAGGGTGGTGGCGGGTCTTGTCCCAATGATGGGGCCGGGTGCAAAGCTGCCAGACCGCCCCTGTGGCGGCGACCGACTGCAGCGCCCAATAGAGGGGCGCCTTCAGCCCATCGGTCAGCCGCATGGAGAGGCCGATGCGCCTTGAGCCTGACGACATGGCCAGGATCGCCCCGCCCCAGCCGCTGGTCAGCAGAGCGAGATTGGCGGCGGAGAGGAGCGGCGAGCGATGGACGATCAGCGCCAAACCCGCATTCGCCGCCATCAGCAGCAACAGCGGTCCGTGCAGCAGGGCGCTGGCGATGGCCAGGCCCAGGGTGGCCTGAAGCGCCAGGAAGCGACCCATCCCCCCCTGAAAGGGCCTTCGCATATGCACCCCCCAGGTCTGCATATAGCCCTTCACCCAACGCGCCCGCTGGGGCCGCCAGTCTCGATACGTCGCGGGCGCGCTCTCCCAGGTGGGCGAGCGCAGCATGGCGCTGGAAAAACCCCGCGCCGCCAGCCGGAAGCCGAGGTCGGCGTCCTCGGTCACATTCCAGGCGTCCCAGCCGCCGACGGCCTTCAGGATCTCGGTGGTGAAGTGATTGCTGGTGCCGCCCAGGGGGAAGGGCGCGCCGAGCCGCGCCAGGGCCGGCAGCATGATCTCGAACTGAGCGGCGTATTCCAGGGCGAACTGGCGGGTGAAAAATCCCGCCTCCCCGGCGATGCGCAAGGGCGCCTGCAGACAGGCGAGCCGCGCCCCGCCGTGGGCGAAGCGGGCGGCGGCTTCGCGCAACTGCAATGGGTGGGGGCGATCCTCGGCGTCATAGACCACCACGTGCCGGCCGCTGGCCTTGGCCAGGGCGATGTTGCAGGCGCGCGGCTTGGTCTTGGGCGCGCCCGGCGGCGCGATCAGCACGCTGGCCATTGGCGACGGCAAATGGGCGCTGAGAGCGGCTAGAGTCTCATGATCGCCCGCCTCGACCGCAATGAGGGTCTGCAGTCGGTCCCTGGGATAGTCGATCCCGGCCAGGGCGGCGAGCAGGCTTGGGACCATCCTCGCCTCCCGATAAAGGGGGACGATCACCGTATAGGGCGGCAACTCGTCATCCCGCAGGCGCGCCGTGGGGCGAGGGGGGCGGGCGATGGCGGTGGCTGCGCCGCGCCAGATGACGCTGAGGGCG
Source organism: Caulobacter sp. (assembly GCA_026225565.1). Taxonomy (GTDB): domain Bacteria; phylum Pseudomonadota; class Alphaproteobacteria; order Caulobacterales; family Caulobacteraceae; genus CAIOYC01. The sequence goes on from JAMFTA010000018.1 coordinate 7,539, forward strand.
AAGACGATCAGCGCCAATCCATGCAGGACGACCAGGGTCGCGCTGGCGTCACGCCAAAACGCCGCCCCGAGCGCCAGAGCCAGCGCGGCCGCGAGCGCCGTCTGCATTGAGGTCGGCGGCGTCGCAGCGCAGATCGATGGCCTGAAGTCGCCTCGGCGCAGGGCGACCAGGGGCGATCGTTCGACAACCTCGTCGTCGCCTCTCGCCATCGCCCCTCCGCGCTCAAAGTGAGCTGCGCGAAGTTAATTTAAAAGCAATCTTAAGATGTATTAACGCGCCGCGCGCCGTCCGCTGAACACTGCGTCCTTTTCCTTTTGGTCGGTTTGTCGATAGATATTCGAACCGCCAGAAAAGCGAAAGAACCCTTGTGACAGACCGATTGGAAGAGGCCGGCGTCCTGGCGGAAGGCGGGGTTTTGGAGAAGGCCGGGCGCTCGCAACGCAAGGCCAAGGGCTCGGGGCATCTGCGCCGCGCCGAGATCATCGAGGCCGCCAGCCGCATCTTCCTGGAGTGCGGCTATGAGGGCGCCACCATCCGCAAGATCGCCGATGCCGTGGGCGTGTCCTCCACCGCCCTCTACATGCACTTTTCCGACAAGAGCGAGATCCTGGTGGAGATCTGCCAGACCGCCTTTGCACGGCTTATTGCGGTGAACAGCGAGCTCGCCGCCCTGGACATGGAGCCCGTGGCGCGGGTGCGGCGGATGCTGGAGGCCTATCTGGACTTCGCCTTCACCCATCCCAACGCCTATCAGCTGGTCTTCTGTTTCACCGGCGCCGCCCTGACCCCCGAGCGGGAGGCGAGCTTGGAAGAGCTCGGCCGGCGCTGCTACGCCCTCTTCCTTGGCGCGGTGCAAGGCATCGGCGACGCGGGGATGCTGAAGTCCAAAGACGTCGACGCGGCGGCCCAAATCTCCTGGGCGGGAACCCACGGCCTGGCGACCTTGCTGCTCACCCGTCCCAACTTCCAGTGGGCGGATCGCGAGACCCTGGCGCCCTTGATGCTCGACGCCCTGTTCAACGGACTGATAAAGGCGAGCCAATGATCCTGCCCACCTTCGCCGATATCGAGGACGCCGCCCGCCAGATCGCCGGCGCGGCGGTGCTGACCCCCCTGATCCGCAGCGACGCCCTGGATGCGGCCTGCGGCGGCCGGGTGTTCGTCAAGGCCGAGGTGCTGCAGCGCACCGGCTCGTTCAAGTTTCGCGGCGCCTATAACCGCATCAGCCGGCTGAACGGCGACGAGCGGCGGGCGGGGGTGGTGGCCTTCTCTTCCGGCAATCACGCGCAAGGGGTGGCCGCCGCCGCCGCTTTGGTGGGTGCGCGGGCGGTGATCGTCATGCCCACCGACGCCCCGGCGCTGAAGATCGACAACACCCGCGCCCTGGGCGCCGAGGTGATCCTCTACGACCGGGCGACGGAGTCTCGCGAAGCCATAGCCGCACGCGTCCAGGCTGAACGCGGCGCCATTCTCGTCCCGCCCTTCGAGGATCCCTTCATCATCGCCGGTCAGGGGACGGCGGCGCTGGAGGCCGCGGCGCAGATGCAGGGGGTGGGCGGCGTCGCCGACGTCCTGCTCTGCCCGGCCTCGGGCGGCGGGCTGATGGCGGGTGCGGCGCTGGCCATGGGGGCGCTGTCGCCCACCACCGCGCTTTACGCCGTGGAGCCTGCGGGCTTCGACGACTACGGCCGCAGCCTCGCCGCCGGCCGTCGGATGAGGAACGCCACGTCCTCGGGCAGCCTCTGCGACGCCTTGCAGAGCCCCGAGCCCGGAGAAATGACCTTCGCCATCAACCAGCCGCGCCTCGCGGGCGCTTTTGCGGTGACCGACGAGGAGGCCCTGGCCGCCGTGGCCTTCGCCTTTCGCTGGCTGAAGATCGTGGTGGAGCCGGGCGGGGCGGTGGGTTTGGCGGCGCTGTTGTCGGGCAAGCTCAAGCTGGATGGCCGCACCGCCCTGGTCATCGCCTCGGGCGGCAATGTCGATCCTGAGGTGTTCGTCAGGGCGATCGGTTAGCCACCTTGTCCCCGCCGCACCACCCGTGAACGGAAGGGTGAGCCGCCGCCCGGCCTCTGCTATAGCGCCCCCATGATGCCCCCTTGCGTGATCCTGGATAAGCCGCAGCTGGCGGAAAACATCGGCGCCGTGGCGCGGGTGATGGCCAATTTCGGGCTGGAGGATCTGCGCCTGGTCTCGCCCCGCGACGGCTGGCCGCAAGATCGCGCCTGGTCCAGCGCCTCGGGCGCCAACTGGCCGCTCGACAACGCTCGGGTGTTCTCGTCCGTGGCCGAGGCGGTGGGCGATCTGCGCCTGCTCTACGCCACCACCGCCCGGCCCCGCGAGACCCAGATGCCGGTGCTGACGGCGCGGGAGGCGGCGGCCAATATGAACGCGGCGGCAGGGCAGGGCCTGGCCGTCGGCCTGTTGTTCGGGGCCGAGCGGGCCGGGCTGGAGACCGCCGATCTGGCCCTCGCAGGCGCAATCGTCACCATTCCGGTGGACCCGCGCTTCCACTCCCTGAACCTGGTCCAGGCGGTGTCGATCACCGCCTATGAGTGGCGGCTGACGGTGATGGACGCGGTTTCGCCCAAGTTCCGCGACATCGAGCCGCCCGCCGCCCAGTCCGCCCTGATCGGCCTTTATGAGCATCTGGAGAGCGAGCTTGAGACCTCCGGCTTCTTCTTCCCGCCGGAGAACAGGCCCTCGATGGTGCGAAACCTTCGGGTGGCGCTCGGCCGGGCGCGTTTCACCGAGCAGGAGACGCGGACCTTGCGCGGGGTGATCACCGCCCTGGTGCGGGGGCGCGGCCGCACCCTGGCCAGGCTGGCGACGAAGGGCGAAGGCTGATGCGTGGGATCCTCGTCCTCGCCTTGCTGAGCTTGTGGGCCGGCGCCGCCGTGGCGGCGCCGGGGCCCAAGTCCGCCCCCATGCTCACGGTGCAGGGGATCTACGCCAGCCTTCCTCGCCCGACGCCGCCGGAGCTTTTGTCGCGGCGCCTGCGTGGGCTTGTGGCGCGAGACGACGCCCGGCGCGAGCGCAACCTGGATTTCGAGTGGCGCTCGGGCGGCCAGGACAGCCCCGACATCACCGGCTTTCGCCTGCATCTGACGCGCATCAAGGGCGACGCCGCCGTGGTCGAGGCCAGCTTCTACAATCGCGGCGAACGGCGGTTTCGGCGGTTCCTCCTCATCCGCGAGGGCGGCCGATGGGTGGTGGACGACGCCCTTTTGGTGCCTGAGAACGGAAAACTGGCCGACTTCCTGCTCGGCAAAGGCTAGCGCCATCGCGCTTGCGCCGTCATGCCGCACCTCAGCTTAACGGTCGCTAACAACGCGCCATGTGAAATTCCCGCAAAAGGGAGAGCCTTATGCAGGGTTCGGAAGCCAGACGGCTGGCGGCGCTTTATGACTTTGGCGTGTTGGACACCGCGGCCGAGGAGCCCTTCGATCGGCTGACGGCGCTCGCCGCCCAACTCTTCAACACCCCGATGGCCCTGGTGTCCCTGATCGATGGGGAACGTCAGTGGTTCAAGTCGCGCCACGGGGTGGAGGCGATCTCGACACCGCGACAGGTGGCCTTTTGCAACCACGCCATCTCCCTTGAGCCCCACGCGGTGATGGTGGTGGAGGACGCCCTCAAAGATCCCCGCTTTTGCGATAATCCCTTAGTCACCGGCTATCCCGCAATCCGCTTCTATATCGGCGCCGTGCTGAGCACCCGAAGCGGCGAGAACCTCGGCACCCTGTGTGTGCTCGATGTGGAGCCGCGGCCCCGTCCCTCCGACGCGGAATTGGCGCGACTGCAGATGTTGGCGCGCATCGTCGTGGACGAGCTGGAATTGTCATACGCCACCCGAGCGATACGGGAAAAGCAAAGGCTGCTGGAGCTGGCCGAAGGCATGTCGGGGGTCGGCCACTGGCGCTATCAGATCGCAGGGAAGCGTCTCACCTGGTCCGACGAGGTGTATCGAATCTATGGGGTCGATCCCCAGACCTTCAATCCAACCCATACTGACGCCATCGGCTTCTACCATCCGGATGACCAGGAGACATTGGCCGCTCTCTTGGCGCAGGGCATCGAAGCCAAGGAAGGCTTTGAGTTTCAGCGGCGGCTCATCCGTCCCGACGGGAAACGGCGCCATGTGGCCTGCAAGGCGGTCTGTGAGCTGGATGACCGGGGCGTTGTGGTGTCCATATTCGGCGTCTTTCAAGACATCACCGACCATGTCCACACGCTGAAGTCGGTACAGCAGAGCGAACGGCGCTATCGGCTCTTGGCCGATAATATGAGCGATGTGGTCACGCGGATAAGGCTGGACGGGGGCAGCGATTACATTTCGCCCGGCATCGAACATCTGCTCGGCTATCAGCCGGGCGACATGACCGGCAAGCCCGCCCAGGCTTTCGTTTTTGAGCCTGACCAACCGCTGATCCTGGAGGCTTTCGCCAAAATGGCCGCCGGCGAGGAGCGCCTGTCGATCCAGCATCGCGCCGCTCACAAGGACGGTCACCCGGTCTGGGTGGAGACCGGCTTTCAACTGGTGCGCGACGACCATGGCCGGCCGGCGGAGATCGTCGCCGTCATTCGCGACTTCAGCGATCGAAAGGCGCTGGAGGACGAACTGCGCGGCGCCCGCGCGGCCGCGGAAGCGGCGGCGGCGGTGAAGGCCGACTTCCTGGCCAATATGAGCCACGAGCTGCGCACCCCTCTCACCGCCGTCCTCGGGTTCGCCAAACTGGTCGAAGAGCAGCCGGAACTCACCGCCACCACCCGGACCTACCTCAACCGCGTTTCCAACGCCGGTCAGGCGCTGCTGTCGACGGTCAACGACATCCTGGACTTCTCCAAGCTCGAGGCCGGACAGGTGGACATTGAGCCCCAGTCCATATCCCCCGCCGACCTCGCCCGGGACACGCTGGAGCTGTTCACCGTCCAGGCGGGAGAAAAGGACCTGCTCTTGAAATCCACCGGCCTGGACGCCCTGCCGGCCTGGGTGCGGGTCGATCCGGATCGGGTGCGCCAGATCCTTTTGAACCTCATCGGCAATGCGGTGAAGTTCACCGATGCTGGGACGGTCGCCTTGGACGCCGCATTTAACCTCGTCGACGGTCGGCTGACCTTTTCGATCACCGACAGCGGCCTGGGCATTCCCGCAGACCGGGCCGCCAAGCTGTTTCAGCGCTTCTCTCAGATCGACGGGTCGTCCACCCGCAAGCATGGCGGAACCGGCCTTGGCCTGGCCATCTGCAAGGGGTTGGCCGAGGCCATGGGCGGAGAAATCGGCGTGCGGAGCTGGGAAGGCAAGGGGTCGTGCTTCTGGTTCAGCATTCCGGCGCCGGTAGTGGCCGCTGAAGGCGCGGATGGCGATGAGCAGGGGCAAGCGGCCCTGCAGGCTGGGTGCCGGGTGCTGTTGGTGGATGACAACGCCACCAATCGCATCCTCGTGCGCGCCATGCTCTCGCCGTTCGATCTGGAGATCACCGAGGCGGAGAACGGGCTGGAGGCGGTTCACACCGCAAGCAAGGCCCCGTTCGACGTCATTTTGATGGATCTGCGGATGCCGGGCCTGGACGGGGTCGGCGCGGCCTTGCGCATCCGCTCGGAGGACGGCGTCAATTGCGCCGTCCCGATCATCGCCTTCTCGGCCGACGTGACCGAGGAGCGTCCCGCGGGCCTGTTCAATGGCGCCATCGGCAAACCTTTGACGGCGACCAGCCTGATCGACGGCATTACGAAGGCCATCGCCTGGCAGGAGGACGGGGCGCCCAATGCGAGCCCCTGAGATCCGCAACCCGCGTGTCTTCGTGGCTGAGGACGATCGAAACGTCCTGGAACTGATCGTCACGCGCCTGGCCTTGGCCGGCTACGACACCGCCTATGGGCGCGACGGACGTGAGGCGTTGAGAGGCATCGCCGCCTTCCGACCCGCCGCCGTGCTCCTGGATATCAACATGCCCAATCTGGATGGCTTTGGGGTGCTGGAGCAGCTTCGCGATCAGACCCAGACCTTCACCGCGCCGATAATGGTGTTGACCGGGCTGCACGCCGGCGATGACGTGCGGCGGGCCTTGGATTTGGGGGCCAAGGATTTTCTGACCAAGCCGTTCGAGGGGGCCCAGCTCTTGGCGCGGGTGGCGCGTCTGATCCGCCCCAAGCCGCAGGTCGCGCCGGCCTTCGAGGCGGCTGGGGACTTTGACATCCTCATCTAGCCTTGTTGTGAATGGGAATCGTCTTCCACGCCAAGCTCAATTGTTTGTCGGGGAGCGGAGGCTGAACCGCCCGTTCGCGCGTTCAAAGAGATGTTCACCTTGCAGTGTCAGGACTCTCCGATGAAAATTCTTGCCGCCTCCCTCGTCCTCTCCCTCGCCATCGCCGGCGCCGCCCTCGCCGATCCTGTCGACGCCACCAAGGACGTCGGCCACGGCGTCGCCCAGACCGGCCGCGACATCGGCCATGGGGTCCACCACGTCTTCCACCACCCTCACCACTATCATCAGGCTGGCTGAGCCTAACGGTTCATGGACGAGCACCCCTGGGAGGACGGTCATTTGTTGACATCCGCCCCGCCCCTCGCCATACACGCTCCCTTCCCGCCGCCCGGCTTGCCAGGCGGCGTTGGATTGCATGACGGGTGATGCCGGCGCGCCGTTGAGATCGCCTTCCCACTATCGGGAGGGCCGGGCCGCATCGAAGATGAAACGGAATACGCATGTCCAAGCGCCACAGCGCTAAGTACAAGATCGACCGCCGGATGGGTGAAAACATCTGGGGCCGTCCCAAGTCCCCGGTGAACAGCCGTTCCTACGGTCCCGGCCAGCACGGCCAACGCCGCAAGTCCAAGGTCTCCGACTTTGGCATCCAGCTGAAGGCCAAGCAGAAGCTCAAGGGCTACTACGGCAACCTGACCGAAAAGCAGTTCCACAAGACCTATGAAGAGGCCGCGCGCCGCAAGGGCAACACCTCGGAAAACCTCATCTCGCTCCTGGAAGCGCGCCTGGACGCGGTGGTCTACCGCTCCAAGTTCGTGCCCACCGTGTTCGCCGCCCGCCAGTTCGTCAACCACGGCCACGTGACCGTCAACGGCAAGAAGGTGAACATCGCCTCCTACCGCGTGAAGGCCGGCGACGTGGTGCAGGTGAAGGAGCGTTCGCGCAACATGGCCCTGGTGCTCGAAGCCATGCAATCGGGCGAGCGCGACACCCCAGATTACCTGGAAATCGACGCCAAGGCGCTCTCCTCCAAGTTCATCCGCGCCCCGGAACTGGCCGAAGTGCCCTATCCGGTGAAGATGGAGCCGAACCTGGTGGTCGAATTCTACTCGTCCTGATCACACCCGTTTCGGTTTGAAATCAGAAGGCCCCGGAGCGATCCGGGGCCTTTTCCTTGTCCGCCTCGGGCTTGGCGCGCCTCTTGGCGTCTGGCGTCGTCGCCTGGATCGCCCTATCCAGCGCCAGGTTGGCGATCAGCACGATCGTCGCGCCCGCGAGCGTGGCGATCAGCCGATCGGTGAGCAGGGACGTCTCCACCGGCTTGCCGATGTCCATCACCAGGAGGATCACGGGCGTCGAGACCACCGCATAGGCCAGGTAGTTGCGGGATCGGGCCAGCGCCGCGGCCGTCGCCAAAAGGCAGATCGAAAGGCCCCGCCAGCCGTTGGGCGGCACGCCGATCAGAATCGCCCAGGTCGCCGCCACCCCCAAGGCCGTGCCGAGGGCGCGCTGGGTGATCTTCACCGGCAGATGCTCCAGCGGGCGCTGGGTCAGCAAGGCGACCGTCAAGACGATCCAGCCGAAATGGTGGCTCGGCCACAGGTGGCGCAGCAGGCTGGCGACGCCGAGGCCGACCACCAGACGGATCGCAAACTGCCAGCCCGCCAGATCGCGCAAGGTCCGCCGCCAGTGGGCGCGTCGCTGAGCGGGGGTGGGCGTTCGGGCGGCCGGCGCAGCAGCGGTCTTTACGGGCCGGCCGGCCAGCATGATCCGAATTGCGACGTTCCAAAGGGCGCCGAGCCCAAAGATCAAGGCCGCCCCCGTGCGGTGATCGCCAACGCTGTCCAAGAGGCTTTCGCTAAGCACCAAATAGACGATGAAGCGGATGGCCGCGACGCCGACCGGGCGACTGTAGCCGCTGATCGCCGCGGCGACGCCGGCCAGCACGATCATGGCCGCGTCTGTCCAGGGCTGGCCGGCGATCAGCGTGGCCAGGGTGACGGCCAGGGCGGCGGGAAGGAGGGCGGAGCCGGGGGAGGGGCGGTCCTGCGCCGCTGGTCCCGCCGTCGGCGCGTCGGTGAGCAGCATGGCGCCGAGACCGATGGTGAAGCCCACGGCCGGGCGGCCCATGGCGAAGCCCAGGAGCACTGGCCCGGCCATGCCCAGGGCGGCGATGGCGAGGGTGCGCAGCTTGATGGGCTCGCTATCCGACCAGCGCAGCACCTCGCCGATGTGGCCGTTGCGGATGGATAGCGCCATCCCGTCCCCCCTCATTATTCCCATCAGTCTAGGGGAGAGACGCGCGATGACAAGAGAAGTTGGGCGCGCCACGCTGGGTCACCCTTAGCCTTTACATTGCCAATATCCGAAGCCTAGCCCCCATGGGCGAACGCATACCCCGGCCACAGGGGCTCGGCCGCCCGCGCGTACTGCACCGGATAGGGCGGGGCGCCGCCGAGCTTGGCGATGGCCCGCAGCGGCCAGCGGGGATCGTCCAGCACCGGGCGAGCGAGGGCGATCATGTCGGCCTTGCCGGAGGCGACGATGGCCTCGGCCTGCTCCGGGGTGTTGATCATGCCGACGGCGATCACCGTCATGTCGGGCGCGGCCTTCTTGACCACTTCGGCGAACGCCACCTGATAGCCGGGCTCGCCGCCGGGGATCTTGGCTGTGGCGACATTGCCGCCGCTGGAGATATGCACATAGTCAAAGCCCAGGGCCTGCAGCCGATGGGCCATTTGCGCCGTCTCATCGGGCGTCAAGCCGCCCTCCACCCAGTCCGAGCCGTTCAGCCGCATCCCCAGGGCCTTGTCCCGCGGCCAGACGGCGCGCACGGCCTCAGCCACCTCCAAGGGATAGCGCATCCGGTTTTCCAAGGAGCCGCCGTAGGCGTCGGTGCGGATGCTGGAGATGGGGGAGAGGAATTCTGAAAGGAGATAGCCATGGGCGCCGTGCAACTCCACCAATTCAAACCCCGCCCGGTCGGCGCGCTTGGCGCTCTCCACGAAGGCCGCCTTGATCCGGGCCATGGCCGCATCGTCCAGCGCCTCAGGTCTATGCCAGCCCTCGGTGAAGGGGATGGCGGAGGGGGCGGCGGTGGTCCAGGCGCCCGCCTCAGGCGCCAGAGGGCCGCCGCGCTCGGTCCAGGGGGCGTTGGTGGAGGCCTTGCGCCCCGCGTGGGCCAGCTGGATGCCGATGGGGGTCTTGGAATAGCTGCGGATGTCGGCGAGCAGGCGCACGAAGGCGGCTTCCTGTTCGTCGTTCCACAGGCCCGTGTCGCCGGGGGTGATGCGGCCGATGGCCTCCACCCCGGTGGCCTCGACGATCGCTACGCCAGCGCCGGAGATGGCCATGGTTCCCAGATGCTGCCAGTGCCAGGGCTGGATCACGCCCTCCTTGGCCGAATACTGGCACATGGGGGCGATGACGATGCGATTGGCCAAGCGAAGGCCGCCGATGGAGATCGGCGCTAACAGGCTGGACATGAAAACTTCCTTGGGGGAGCGGCTTAGGCCGCGATCACGCCGTGTTCGATCATGAAGGGCTTCAGCTCGCCCGACTGGAACATCTCGCGCACGATGTCCGATCCGCCGACAAATTCGCCCTTCACATAGAGCTGGGGAACGGTCGGCCAGTCGGAGAAGACCTTGATGCCGTGGCGCAGGGATTCGTCCTGCAAGACGTCCACGCCGACGAAATCCACCCCCAGATGGTCGAGGATCTGCACCGTGGTGGCGGAAAAGCCGCAGCGGGGCTGCTCGGGCACGCCCTTCATGAACAGGACGACGGGGTTCTCGCTCACCGTCTTGGCGATGAAGGCATGGACGGGATCGGCCGCGGCGTCGATTTCAGTGGCGGTATCGGTCATGGAAGTTCTCGGCAAAGAGACAATAGCCCTAAGCCACAGAGCTAAGGGTTCGAGGGCGCTATATCAAGGCGGGCCGGCCGCGCCGGCTCAGTCCGCTGGCACGGTTTCCAGGGCCAGGGCGTGCAGGGCGCCGCCCAGCACATCCGCCAGGGCCTTGTTGACCAGTTGGTGTTGGCGCACCCGGGGCAGGCCCTTGAAGGCTGGGGAGACGATGCGGGCGCGATAGTGGTCGCCGTCGCCGGCCAGGTCGGTGACGATGACTTCGGAGTCCGGGAAGGCGGCGTTCAGCCGGCGTTCGAGTTCGATTTGCGGCATAGGCATGGGATTGATCCTTGGATTTCGCCTTAGATAAGCCGAAAGCCGTCCTTAACCGAGCCCGATCTAGTGAGGCCCCTATGACGCCCTTGATCTTCGCCTCCGCCATGGCCCTGTTTCGCGCCGCGCTTTCCTCTTCCGATCCCTTGTTTCCCACCGATGGGACGGCGGGCGGGCCCTTGCCGGTGAACGGGGTGTGGGCGGCCCTGCCGGCGGGCTGCCAGGCGCCCACATCGCTCGACCTCACCACTTGGCAGAAGTGCGCCACGCCCATCGGCTTTCTCGACGGCGAACTGGCGGCGCTGGAAAAGCCGGGGCCGGGCACGCGGGCCACCGCCACCCAGTACTACTCCATCGCCCGCACCAAGTTCTGGGTGGCCAGGCGCACGCCTGACAGCCCCGCCATCGTGCAGGTGGATGTGCCGATCCTGCTCTCTAGCGCGGTCGTCTATATCGCCATCGCTCCCGAATCCCTGGACGAGGGCGGCCGCTTTGTCGCCGCCACCGGCTGGCCGATCCTCTGCCCGCCCGCCACGGTGACGATAGAGGGGGTGACGAACGACGGCGGCCATTGCAGCGTCTCGACCGTCCGTGGCCTGCGCACCGCTGCGGCGATCACTCCCGATCCGAGTAAGACCTATCGGCTGGTGCGCGTCACCGGCGAGGCGGTGGTCGATGCGTCCCCGCCGCCGCCGACCGCGCCGATCCCGCCGGCCTCGTCGGAAGCCCCGGCCGCTGAGGGGCCGCCGTCCGCTGCGCCCGCGCCAGACGCTCCGCCGATGGCTGACCCCGATGCGCCGCCCACCCCTGACGCCAACTCACCCACCGCCACCCCGCCCACCGCCGCCCCGGGCGAAGTGATGGAGACGCCGCTGGCCCCGCCGGGTGAGGCTGCGCCGGTCCCTCAGACGGCTTCGGGACCTGGCGTTTCGTAGAGCCAGAGCTCGCGGTCATGCAGACCGAGCGCTGGCCAGGCCGCCCGCCAAACGGCGATGTGATCGGTCTTGAAATGACTGTCCAGCGCGCCTCGATCACGCCAAGCTTCTGAGACACGGATCAGGCCGGGTTCAAGCAGATCTTCGGCATAGGCGTAGCTGAGGCATCCGTCTTCCGACCGGCTGGCCGCGATCATCTGCGCCATGACCGGCCGCGCCGCATCCAACCGGTCCTGTGGTAGGCGGATCGTTCCAAGAACCAGGATCAAGGCCCCTCCATATACCCCGGCATCCAGGCCTCATTCGCGGCGCGCAAGTCGTCGATGTCGATGGCGAAGAGGTCGGTGACCGCCACTTCACAGCCGCCGGCGCGGCCGAGCACATGGTAGGGGACATTGGCGTCCGCCGCGCGTTCGTCGAGCACGTCCATGCTGTGCTGGGGCAGGGCGACCAGATAGCGGGCCTGGTCTTCGCCAAAGAGGATGGCGTGGGCCGGGCCTTCGGGCAGGTCGTCGATGAAGACGCCGGTACGCGAGGCCAGAGCCATCTCCGTCGCCGCCACGATCAGACCGCCGTCGGACAGGTCGTGCACCGCGTGCACCAGGCCCGAGCGGATCAGCCCCCGCACCAGATCGCCGTGGCGGCGCTCTGTATCGAGGTCCACGGGTGGCGGTGCACCCTCTTCGCGGCCAAGGACGTCACGCAGGTACAGGCTGGAACCTAGCTCGCCCACGGTGGCGCCGATCACCACCACCACGTCGCCGGGCTTCATGCCGCCGAAACCCATGCGCTTGGCGTAGTCGGGCAGTAGGCCCACGGCGCCGACGGTGGGGGTGGGGGGAATGGCCGCGCCGTTGGTCTCGTTATAGAGGCTGACGTTGCCGCTCACCACGGGGAAGTCCAGGGCGCGGCAGGCCTCAGCCATGCCGTCGGTGGCGCGCACGATCTGGCCCATGATCTCTGGCCGCTCGGGATTGCCGAAGTTCAGGTTATCGGTGATGGCGATGGGGTCGGCGCCCACGCTGGTGAGGTTCCTCCAGGCTTCCGCCACCGCCTGCTTGCCGCCCTCATAGGGGTCGGCCTGCACATAGCGCGGCGTGCAGTCGGAGGTGACGGCGAGGGCCTTCTTCGCGCCATGCACCCGCACGATGCCCGCGTCGGCGCCGGTGGAGCTGTCGTGGAGAGTGTCGGCCATCACGTGGCGGTCGTACTGCTCCCACAGCCACCGCTTGGACGCCCCGTCCGGGCAGCCGAGGAGGGTCAGGATAGCGCGGCGCCAATCCGTAGGGGCGGGCACGTCGGCGGGGCTTAAGCGCGGCTGCAGCACCGGCTGGGTCCAGGGGCGGTCGTAGCAGGGGGCGTCGTCGAACAGGGGCGCGAGCGGGATATCGCAGACGGTCTCGCCCTTGTGCTTCAGCACCAGCTGGCCGGTATCGGTGGTGTGGCCGATGACGGCGGCGTCCAGGCCCCATTTCTCGAACACGCGATAGCCGTCGGCCTCGCGGCCGGGCTTCAGCACCGCCAGCATCCGCTCCTGGGACTCCGACAGCATCATCTCGTAAGCCGTCATGCCGGTCTCGCGCTGGGGCACGGCGTCGAGATCGAGCTCGATGCCCACCCCGCCCTTGCCGGCCATCTCCACCGAGGAGCTGGTCAGGCCCGCGGCGCCCATGTCCTGGATCGCGGCGACCGCGCCGGTGGCCATCAGCTCCAACGTGGCTTCGATCAGGAGCTTTTCGGCGAAGGGGTCGCCGACCTGCACCGTCGGGCGCTTGTCCTCGTCGCCCTCGACGAACTCTGCGCTCGCCATCGTGGCGCCGTGGATGCCGTCGCGCCCGGTCTTGGAGCCGAAATAGACCACCGGCAGGCCGGCCGACGGCGCGGCGGAATAGAAGATCTTATCCGAATCCGCCAGGCCCACGCACATGGCGTTGACCAGGATGTTGCCGTCATAGCCCTTGTGGAAGTTGGTCTCGCCGGCCACCGTGGGCACGCCGACGCAATTGCCATAGCCGCCGATGCCGGCCACCACCCCGGCCACCAGCCGCTTGGTCTTGGGATGGCTGGGGTCGCCGAAGCGCAGGGCGTTTAGCAGGGCGATGGGGCGGGCGCCCATGGTGAAGACGTCGCGCATGATGCCGCCGACGCCGGTGGCCGCGCCCTGGTAGGGCTCGATGAAGCTGGGGTGGTTGTGGCTCTCCATCTTGAAGATGGCGGCCAGGCCGTCGCCGATATCGACCACGCCGGCGTTCTCGCCCGGGCCGTGGATGACCCAGGGGGCTTTGGTGGGCAGTTGCTTCAGCCAGACGCGGCTGGATTTGTAGCTGCAATGCTCCGACCACATGACGCTGAAGACGCCGAGTTCGGTGAAGCTGGGGGTGCGGCCCATGATGGCGAGCACGCGGCCGTATTCTTCGGCACTGAGGCCGAAGCTGCGGGCAAGGGATTCGTTGACGTCTGGGTTCATGCGTATGGCTTTACGCCGCGGCGAGGGCGTCGAACAGCGGCTTTCCGTCGGTGCCGCCCATAAGGGGGTCTACCAGGTCCTCGGGGTGGGGCATCAGGCCGAGCACGCGGAGGTTCGGGCTGAGGATGCCGGCGATGGAGCGGGCGCTGCCGTTCAGGTTGGCCTCGGGCGTGACGGCGCCGAATTTGTTGGCGTAGCGCAGGGCGACGAGGTTCTGGGATTCGAGCCGGTCGAGGGTGGCGTCGTCTGCAAAATAGTTGCCGTCGCCGTGCGCCATGATCGCCTGGAAGGTCTGGCCGGACTGGTAGCGGCGGGTGAAGACGGTGTCGGCGCGCTCGACCCGTAGGTGGGTGTTCATGGAGAGGAAGCGGAGGGAGGCGTTGCGGAGGAGGGCACCGGGCAGGATGCCGGCCTCGGTCAGGATCTGGAAGCCGTTGCAGACGCCCAGGACGTAGCCGCCTTTCGCGGCGTGGTCCTTGACGGCGCGCATGATGGGGGAGTGGGCGGCCATGGCGCCGCAGCGCAGGTAGTCGCCAAAACTGAAGCCGCCGGGGATGACGATCAGGTCGACGCCGGCGATGTCGGTGTCCTTGTGCCAGAGCATCCTAGGCTTAGTGCCGAAGGAGGCTTCGAGGGCGATCGCCATGTCGCGTTCGCGGTTGATGCCGGGGAAGACGACGATGGCGGCGCGCATCAGGCCAACTCCACCCGAAAGCTCTCAATCACCATGTTGGCAAGCAACTTGCGGCCCATCTCTTCGGCGGTCACGAGGGC
>JAMFTA010000165.1 GCA_026225565.1 Caulobacter sp.
CAAGCTGATGCGGATTGCTGGAGTTCGCCAAATGCGGTCCTAGCCCTAGGTGGCGCTCGGAGGGGCTAATTTACCCGACGCCGTCATTTCGGCCGAAGGTCGCATCGCCCATTTCTGACCGACGTTCTGATCTCAGCGCTGATTTCGACAACGACCCGACGGAAGGGTTTCTAACCTCTGCCCATCAACCGCTCTTTGAGATGATCGCCCACCCGCATGGCGTTGGCGACGATGGTCAAGGTGGGATTGACAGCCGCGGACGTGACGAAGAATCCTGAGTCGACCACATAGAGGTTGTCCAGTTCGTGGGCCTTGCACCAAGGGTCCAGAACCGACGATTGGGGATCGACGCCAAAGCGCACGGTGCCGGCCTGATGGGCCGTGCCATAGAGCGGCAACAGAGACGAAAACTCCAAGTGATGCTGGCTGATCGGGTGGCTGTGACTGACGAAACCATCGAGCGCCGACTGCAGAACGCCCACGAGCCGCTCGTGGCCTTCGAGGTTGTTGTGGACGTAATCCACGCAGATGCGCCCGTCGGCGGAAAGCCGGACGCGATTGTTCGGGTCGGGTAGGTCCTCGGAGATCACCAGGAAACTCAGCAGCCGTTGGGCGATAGCGTTGAAAGCAAACCCGGGCGCAAGCGCCGGCGGCAGGTATTGGGCGATCTGCCCCTCTAGAGTTTGGCCAGACATGTATTCCAGAAGCTGGATGTGCCCCATGGGGAAGTCGAAGCCGCCGCGTGGGTCTTTCCAGTAGAAGTCATTTACCGCTAGGGTCTTGGGGAAGCTTGCGTCCAAGGGCTCCAGGGTCAGTGAAATCATCGCCGTCAGGGTATGGAAAACGTAGTTGCGCCCCACCTGGTCTGATCCGTTGGCCAGGCCGTTGGGATGGGCTGCGTTCCTGGACGCTAGCAAGAGGACCGCGGTGTTTACGGCGCCTGCGGCGATCACAACGATGTCGCCGGTCCAGGTTTCTTCGCCCTGAGCGCTCTCGGTGATCACGGCGGTGATCGTCTTTCCCGTGGGGTCGGTGTCCAGCCGCACGGCCTTGCGGCCGGTCAGCAGGGTCACGTTGGGGTAGGCGAGGATGGGTTCTACCGCGCGGCTTCGGGCATCGCACTTCGCTTTCAACAGGCAGGGATAGCCGCCGCAGGTCTTGCATTTGATGCAGGCTGTCGTGAGCGGGTGGGCTTCATCCCGGTCGACTCCCAGGGGCAGTGAAAACGGCCGCCAGCCCTGGGTCTCGAGATGGGTTTTCAGCCGCTCGATGCCCGGATCGTTGGGTATGGCAGGATAGGCGTAGGGCGGGTCGCCGGGCGCTTCGGCTGGATCGACCCCACGCGCGCCGTGGACCTTCCATAGGGTCTCGGCCTCGGCGTAATAGGGCTTCAGGTCCTGGTAATCGATCGGCCAGGCGGGGGACACGCCGCCTTTGTGCAGGGTCTCGTGGAAGTCGCCCTCCCGAAGCCGCATCAGGGCCGCGCCGTAGAAGCTGGTATTGCCGCCGACCCAGTAGTGACAGTTTGGATGGAAGGGCTTGTCGCGACTGTCGTACCACTGCTCCTGGGTGCGGTATTTGTTGTCGATGAAAACCGCCTTGGGGCTCCAGTTATCAGCCTCCCGCGGCAGGTGTTCGCCCCGCTCCAGAATCAGGATCGACTTTCCAGTCGGCGCCAACCGCTGCGCCAGCGTCGCACCCCCGGCGCCAGAGCCAACGATGACGATATCGAAGTGTTGGGACATGGCTCAGCCCTTTAGGCGGTACTTGGCGGCGCCGGCGTTGATCGCCGCACGAACCAAGGATTCTGGCAGGGAGCGCATCAGGGCTACGGAGACACAATTGTGCCAGCCGGGTATGACAACGACGCGACCACGCTCATTGCCGTGTATCGCGGCATCGATCACCTGCTGGGCGCTCTGCGTGAACAGTCGAGAAGACGCTCCCATTATGTGCTGGATCCCAGCCTTTGCGGTGAACTCGGTCGTGGTGGATCCAGGACATAGCGCAGTCACTCTCAGTCCTTTGGCGCGATATTCGCAGTCCAGCGACTGGCTGAACTTGATCATCAGACTTTTGACCCCTGGGTAGAGCGTGTTCCCGCCGACGCCGGGCGAGAAACCCGCGATCGAGGCGACGTTGATGATGGCGCCCTCGGCCCGGTCGACCATGCCAGGGATGACGGCATATGCGAGGGCGCAGGGGGTGACCGCCATAGTCATCAGGAAGTCTCGCTGGTCGTCCCAAGGCACATCCGTGAACAGGCGTGGGATGCCGAAGCCGGCATTGTTGACCAGCACGTCCGCAGAGCGGCCTCGCGCGGCCAGCGCCGCCATAACCGGCTTTTCCGCCGCGAAGATCGACAGGTCGGCGGGGATGGCGAAGACTTCGACGTCATGCGCAGCGGAAAGCTCGGCGGCCAGGGCCTCCAGCCGATCCACGCGGCGGGCCACTAACGCAAGGTCGAAGCCTCTCGCCGCATAGGCCCGGGCAAATGCCGCGCCGATACCAGCGGAGGCGCCAGTGATCAGAGCGAGTTTGCGCCGCGGTGCTTCAGCCATCCGCGACCTTCGGGCGGTTCGACGTTAAGGTCAAACGAGAGGGCTCCGAAAGCCGCTGGTGGATTTGGCGATCGACGTGTCTGATCGACCAGTTCTCCTTCGCCCGTCTCCGAATTGCAGGCCCCAGATGGTAGCCCACATGCGGCCGCGACATCGAACCAGGTCAGGGCTCGTGAAATTCAGCTTTGTCCGCTATCGAAGGGCCAATGGTAAACGCACCCCCACTGGGCGCCAGGGTCTCGCCTTCGACCGCTCGTAATCGCGATCCAGTCCTCGCGGCGCTCAGGGCGCGTCTGCCGGCCTCCGGCCTGGTCCTGGAGATCGCCGCCGGCGCCGGCGAGCATGCGGTCTATAACGCCGCGGCTCTACCGAGCCTTCAGTGGTGGCCGACTGACCCGGATCCCGACGCTCTGGCCAGCATCGCCGCCTGGCGGAACCACGCGGGCTTGCCGAACCTACTCGCGCCCCTACGGCTAGATGCATCGACGCCTGATGCTTGGCCGGTCAATCGGGTCGATGTGGTGGTCAACATCAACATGATCCACATTTCCCTCTGGGCTGCCACCGAGGGCTTGATGACGGGCGCCGGCCGGATCTTGCCGTCTGGTGGCCTCCTCTTCCTCTATGGGCCCTTTATTGAGCCTGATGTTGAAACGGCGCCCAGCAATTTAGCCTTCGACCATAGCCTAAGGAGCCGTAACCTTGCCTGGGGCGTCCGCCGCCTTGACGACGTGAAGGCGCTGGCGGCTCGGCATGGCATTGTGCTGTCCGAGCGCATTGCC
Organism: Caulobacter sp.; assembly: GCA_026225565.1. GTDB lineage: Bacteria > Pseudomonadota > Alphaproteobacteria > Caulobacterales > Caulobacteraceae > CAIOYC01. Next base: position 3,344 of record JAMFTA010000165.1, read on the forward strand.
ATGCCCGCCAACAATCTCGGCCTGTTCTTCCGCAAGACGTGAGCCCTGCCGCTCTTCGCCAAAAGCAGCCTTTAGCCTCAGCGAAAATTCGCGGATAAAGCCACGCCGCACGAAGTTTTAGTCTTTCTAATTTTGCCCTCAAGTTTAAGGGCGCGCGCCTGACTTCTTGTCCTGGATAATCGGCGCAATCACCTCAAGAAGGTTTCCCCAGGGATCTGTAAAGAAAGCGAGGCGCAATCCCATAACTGCGACATCGTGGGGCTCGCTAACGATTCTGACACCGCGGCGCTTGAGCTCAGCGACCGTTGCATCGACGTCATCGACGCGGATCCCCAAGTGGTGCCATCCGCTTAGATTATAGCTTTCGTGCAAGTCGTCATATGGCGGGCGCTCGGCGGCGCCAGGGCCGGCCAGAATTTCGAAGCGGAAGACGTCGTCCGCTGCGGGCGAAATGAAGCCGAAAGTCAGATTGCCAAGTGAAACCGACTCGAGCAGCCGAAAATCAAGTACGTTGGTGTACCAAGCCACGGCCTCTTCGAAGTCGGGCACGCGGATGCCTGCGTGATCGACCTTCCAGGACGCGAACGGGCTGGAGGTTTTGGGACCGGGTGATGTTTGCGGTGCGGGCATGTATGCCTCAGCAGATCAAATCCGTCTGGTCGGTGGACTACGAAAGCTGGTTGGCTTTCGCCCATGAGCGGATGCTTTCGGTGAGTTCGACCTTGCGTTCGAGGGGCAACCAGTGGCCCGCCGGCTGGTAAGCCACGGAAAGCTTGGGGCAGGCTTGGCGCATCGGGTCTGCAATATGTCCCTCACTGATATCGCAAAGCCCGTCGAAATCGCCATTCACAAACAGAACCGGTTGACGCAGACGGCCGCCGTCGGGCGCCGAATGGGCGTAGGCGATGTTGGCGGCGTCATTCAGGTACCACGCGTTCCCCGGACGAAAGCCGGTGACGCGGAAGGCTGTGACCAAGGCCTCAAAATCTGCGGGCGGCCAGAGTGAACTGTCGGGGCTAACCGCCGGGGCCCGGTGCGCCTGACCAAACCATCCCCCGTTTCGCGTCACCAAGGCAGAGCGATAGACCTGCCCCTTGGGGGCAGGATTGCCAGGCCGGTAGATGGCCGCGAGCGTGTCGGGGATGTTCGCGTTGAAGTCGCTAACCGTCTGGTCGAAGTGAGAGACGTAAAAGCGGCAGTAGTCCCATTGACCGTCGGGATATTGGTCGGCGGGGTAGAGCTTTCGATCGACCAGGGGCAGAAGATTGGCCAGGGCGAAGCCATCGGGGAAATAGGGGACCGAGACCAACACCACCCCTCGGCTGCGCATCGGATGGTGCGCGGCGAGCGCGCCTGCGACAGGGCTTCCCAAGTCATGACCGACCCAGACAGCGGGCCGCCCACCGAGGTGATCATGAAGCTCGACCATATCCGCCACGATGTCTTTCAGAGCGTACGCCTCGGGAGCCGCCGGGGCGGACGAGCCGCCATACCCCCTCATGTCAGGCGCAACGCAGCGCCAGCCTTCAGCGGCGAAGGCTTCCACCTGCGCCCGCCACATCAGTCCAATTCCAGGCCAGCCGTGTAGGAAGATCATCAGTGGGCCGTCAGCAGGCCCCGCTTGCCAGTAGCGCGTGGTGTGACGAGTCGATGTGATGGTGTGTGCCGTCATGGCGGAGGCCGGATCAGGCCCCGGGGAGGGAGAGGCCGCCTCGACCATTCGGCCAGCCAGCAGGTTTACGCCGAGGGTCCCGCCGAGGAGCAAAATCCGGCGGGAGATTTGGGACTTCGGCGTTACACAGTTGCGCGCGTGACGGCTCATAAGATGGCCGTCTAAACGCTGCTGACTGAGCGCGCGAACGCGATGAGGTGCTGGTTCACCTGCGCAGCGGCCTCGTGCTGCATCCAATGCCCGACGCCCTCTATTCCGACGTAGCCCTGCAGAGCTGGGGCGCGGTCGCGCATGGCGGCTTCCGTCAGATGGTAGATGGGGATTAGGCCGTCTGACTTGCCCCACATGAAGTATGACCGTTGCGGTATCTTCGCGCCGACGTAGGCGCTCGATAGATCGAAAAAGGGCTGGACGGCGCGATAATAATTGAGCGCGCCGTGAAATCCGGTGCGCTGGAACTCCGCAATATTGTGAGCCAGGTAATCGCGTTCGATCCAGGCGGGCAGGCGATCTGGCGCCTTGCGATGGAGACTTCGGGCGGGGTCGAATGGATTCCAGGCCTCTGTGGCGGGGGCTGATCCAGAGGCCCAGTAGAGCACTCCAGGAATGGTGACAGCCGCATCCGCCCAAATCTGATCCGCGTCCGGCCTGATCTGCTCGAACATGTAGAAATCACCCCCGTGGCCAGCCGCCTTCATCGCATCCAGCACGCTGATCTTGCCGCGCGGCGAATAGGGGACAGCGAGGCAGAACACGGCCTTGAAACGGTCCGGCCGCATCATCGCTGCGTTCCAAGCCACGTTCGCCCCCCAGTCGTGACCCACGATGATAGCTTGCCGCACATCGAGGGCGTCCAGCAAACCGACAAGGTCCCCGACGGTCTGAAACGGCGTGTAGAGCACGGGATCTGCGGGCGCCGAGGAGCGTCCATAGCCGCGCATGTCAGGGGCGATGGCGCGGAAACCAGCGGCTGCGACGGCCTGCATCTGCTTGCGCCACGTGTAAGCCGTATCAGGAAAGCCATGTACGAAGAGAATCGCAGGCCCCTCGCCAACCTCGGTGACATGCAGGCTGACGCCATTGGTGGCGATGTCCGTCTCTTTGATTGGAAGCATGGCGCTCTTCGGTTGGGCAAAGACGGCGTCGTGCAACGCCAGGGTCGTTCCCATGGCCAGACTGGCAGTGACGACAGACCGACGGGACGGAGACAAAGTTGAGGGCGAATGAATATTCATAGTAGGCGCAATCCTGGACGGGCGAATATCGGCACGGTTGACCCGGACCAGCCCGGTGGCTGGGCGTCATTGAGACCGAGACCAAGTCATCTTCTGGGAGAGGCCGCCGTTGCGGTCGCTGGTAGAGGATGGTCACAACTTATGGAAAACGTAATGTAGTGATGTTGGAAGGCTTCCTTCCGTTTTCCGGAAACCACCATGGATCGCCTGGATTCAATGTCGATACTCTTGGCGGTCGCCGAGGCAGGCAGCCTATCAGCTGGCGCTCGGCGCCTGAATGCGCCGCTGACGACCATCAGCCGCAAGATTTCGGACCTGGAGGGCTATTTGCAGGTGCAACTGCTGACCCGTTCGAGCCGCAGAATGGCTTTGACGGATGCGGGCAAATCCTACGCTGCCGCGTGCAAGCGGATACTTGAAGTCGTGGTCGAAGCAGAGCGCATCGCCACAGGCGAATATACAGCGCCCAAAGGTGAACTTCATGTCACGGCGCCTATCGTCCTCGGCCGCCTGCATTTGGTGCCGGTGCTGGCTGAATTTCTTGCGCTCTACCCGCATATCGACGTCCGATTGACACTTAGCGACCGGCTGGTTGATCTGCAGGACGAGGAGATAGACGCCGCCCTTCGCCTCGGGAATCTGCCTGACAGCGCTTTGGTTGCCGCACGGGTCGGCACAGCCCATCGCGTCTTCGCCGCCAGCCCGCGTTATCTCGAGTTGAATGGCGCGCCCCAGATGCCCACCGATCTCGCGCGTCATGCCTGCGTGGGCGTACAGGGTTTCACGGACCGCAAGTTTTGGAGCGTAGCCAACGAGGCCGACGTTCCGGTTCGCTATCGACTTACCGTTAATTCAACCGACGCTGCCTGTGACGCGGCCAGAGCGGGCGTTGGGATCATCTCGGTCTTTTCCCATCATGTGACTTCGTCTTTCAAAGACCGCACGCTGGTTCCCGTACTGGCCAGCTTTGAGCGGCGCACGCTGCCGCTCAGCTTAGTGCGTACGTCAGGCGGCTATCTGCCACTCAAGTTGCGGGCGTTCCTTGATTTCGCTGCTCCGAGACTGAAGGCGCGCTTGTCCGCTGCCCGGGAGGAATTCTTGGCGGCTTTGGGAGAGAAGTGATCTCGCGATAGACACCCCAGTTAACTCTCGCGACTGCCAGTCCGCCATTGATCGAGAAGAAGGGACGCGCAAGGCGGCGAAAATCAAATTTCGATTTGCTCGGCGATTGCCAACGCGTCGTCCACCTCGATACCCAGATAGCGAACAGTGCTTTCGAGCTTGGTATGGCCGAGCAGAAGCTGGACCGCTCGCAGGTTTCCGGTCCAGCGGTAGGCCATGTCTCCTTTTGGCGACCTCCAGCCCTCGCCAACTGACGCGCTGGACGGTGACTTTGCGCCCAAAGCGGACATCGACATCTCTCCAGCTTCGAGACATTCTCAATTGTCTAACATCTACCGCTTGAGAAGAAATCGATCCATCGCAGACATCGTCGAGCGCTCTACTTTAGCCGCGCGGCCCTTGTGACCCCGCTGCAGTGGCGGCTGATCTTTGGCCCTACGCGGCGGGTAAAGCCGTCACCACCCGAATTGTCGGCGTAATTCCCCAAAGCCGAGTTCAGTTGCGCCAAAGTCTGGTGTGGCCAGAACGTTGTGTCTTGCTGCTGCCGAAACCTGGCGCAAAGCGGGTCGCGCCGTCCCAGCATCGCCATGGCTAATGAAAAGAATACGCGTCGGCTCGTAATGAATTGTAAAGCACGTCCCGTACAACTTTTTTCGGGGCGTCGTTCAGGCTGGCCCGAGCAAAGACATCCTGGGCCGCAAGCGACCCCTGCAAGAGATCCAGCGCCGATTCGGCCAGACCAACCGGCCATTCATCGACGCTGGGCCCGTAGGTGCGGATCATGGCTTCGAATTGCGAAAGCGTCATGGGATGATGTCTTCTTTTGCGTCATCAGGCGCGTTCGCAGCGCCTGTCGCCCTCGTTTCAGCAAGGATCGTACCGCCTGTTCCGTGGAGCCCATATGGGCCGCTATGGCGGGCACGTCTTTGCCTTCGAAGTAGAAGTAACGCAGAGCGAGGGCTTGAGTCTCCGGCAATCGGCTGATTTCCGCGCCTAATTTTTTGGACGTCTCCAGTTGATCGATATGCACGGCCTGCTCGCAGGCGTTATCCTGCACGGCCAAAGCGTCGCAGGCAGCGGTGATGAACTCGCTCGGCTCGGGTCTTGACCTGCGAGCGCGACGCTTATCGATGGCTTTATTGATCGTGACCCGGTGCAACCAAGTGGAAAATTTAGCTCCTCCGCCGACCCAAGCCTCGCGATGCTTCCAGACTGAAATGAAAACTTCTTGCACCACATCTTCCGCCTCGCCTGGGTCGGAAAGGACGTTGATGGCCAGTCGCAAGACCGCCGGCGCATGGCGATCCATCATCGATTTGAGGGCCGCCTGGTCGCCTGATCGCAGCTTTTCGCACAATTCCTCGTCGCTGAAAGACTGTAACGCTGCTGCGATAATATCGACATCGACAAGTGCAGTTTTGTTTCGATCCGACACTGATATGAAATTGTTCTGAAATCCTGATACAAACACGCCGGTTTCTGGCATTTTCGACACCCTCAACGAATTCATCTTGAGGGATTAATTGCAGGATGCGTGCCATAGTTATTTCTATATCGAGCTTACCGGAAAGTTATAGATTCCAATACAATCAGGATGCGGTCTGAGATCGCATTTTATCACAAAAGACCCTTAGGGTAGCGGTGAGCTCATCGAAAGCCGCCTCTACACTGGCGTTGCGCAGGATGGTGCACACCTTCTCGAACAGATGCAGATAGAAGGCGCTGAGGATCAGTGGGCCAGGGGCGCCGGAAGCCAGGTTGATGTCGTTGTGCAAAACCAACAGCACCCGCCGGCATTTGCTCAGGTGACGGCACATTCGATCCAGTTGACCGGTCCGGTAGGCGCTTTTTGCCGCCATCAGCTCCTGACACAAACGCTCGTGCAAAAGCAGGCTGGCCTGGGGCGGAGACATGGCTGTCCGGCCGATTTCCGCGGCTTGGGCATAGGCGCGAAGCCCGGATGCAGCTCCAGGCGCGTATTCAACTGCTGCTACTGGCATTCAACACCGCTTCAATTTCTTGCTGTACAATCTTGGCCGAGGATATCTCGGTTTCCATGGTCGCGTATTTGCTGACGAGGGTGGCCTCATAAGTCGAGGCATCAGCTCGAATACTGGCCGAGCGTGCCGACAACGTGGTATCGACCGTCGTCAGGCTTGAGATTTCCTGCTCGAGCAGGCCAGACGAGGAGTCCGCATATTGGCTGGCCAGGGCCACCACGCTGTCAGCCAGCCCCTGTTTCAGGTTTACGTCGATACTGACATCGGAGGTGGCGGTGATGGCGAAGGTCAGCCCCGCATAGGCGGTGCCCGACGCCCCGATCAGCTCGTTGCCGGAGACGGTGAACAGGCCGCTTTGCCCGTTGACGATGGCGCCGGTGACGCCGCTGGCGTCGGCGGTGATGTCCAAGGTGAAGTTGAGGGTGGCGGTGCTGTCGTTGTGAACCAGCACCAAGCCCGAGGGCGTGCTGGTATAGGAACTTTGAAAAAAGCTTTGCAGGGCGCTGCTGTTGGAGGCGAGCGCGGTGGAGAGGGCGGTGGAGTCGGTCAGCTCAAGATCATTGTCGCTGTCGAGCGTAATCCCAAGCTGGCTGAGATAGCTGATGTTGGTCGATGAGGTGGAGTCGCCCGATCCCAAGGCGCCGGAAACCAGGCTGTCGAGGCCCGTGGTGAGCGAGCGCAGGGTGGAATCGGCGAACAGATAGGCGGTGGACGAGACCGATCCATCCGCACCGACCGTTTGTTGGGTGGTCAGATAGTCCTTCAGATTGTTGTAGGCGGTGATGAAATCGTTCACCGCCGTGGTCACCCCCGAGGTGTCCTGGGCGATGGCCAGAGTGATGGAGTTTCCACTGGTTGTCGTTCCATCGAGATTTAGCGTCACCCCCGGGATCACGTCGTCCAAGGTGTTGCTGGCGCGGGTGATGGTCGTACCGTCCAGGGTGATGATGGCGCTTTGCGCCGCCTGGATGGTGTTGGCGAAACTGCCGTCGCTGGCGGTGACGCCTATGTCGGTCAGCACGTCGTCGCCCGAGGCGGCGGTGGCGGTGATCGCCTCGCCGGTGTCGGCGCTGGTCAGCACCATCTTGTACTCGCCGGTGGAGACCTGCACCAAGTTGGCATTGACGCCGGTGGTCGCCGACTGAGCGCTGATGGCGCCGGCGATGTCGGACAGACTCATGTCGCTGGTGACGCTGATGGTCGCCGCAGTGCCGTCGGCCGCGGCGAGGGTGAACGTCCCCGTATCGCCCAGCGCCGTGGAATCCATGGTGGCGCTGGCGATCTTCATGCTGGCAGCCAGCTGGGTGACGGTCAGGGTGTAGCTGCCATCGACCGCGGCGTTGGTGGTGGTGGCCGTCATCACATTGCTGGCGGTAACCGAGGCGTCCGAGGAGCTCAGCACCGTCTCATTGGCGGCGAAGGCGCTAGTGTAGCCGGTCGGAATGTTAGTCGCCGAAGCCAACAGATCCACCGAGGCGGACAGGGCGTTGACCAGAGTCTGCACGTCGGAATAGGCGGCGATCTTTGCGGTGTTGGTGGTGACTTGCGCGTCGATCACGTCGGCCGGCGCAGTCTTCGTCGCCACCGCGGCGGTGATGATGGCCGAGGTGTCCAGGCCCGAAGCGGTCGAGGAGATATAGGTCGTGGACCCGGTGGTCACGACCGTTCCCGTGCTGGTGATGCTGCTGGTGGTCATGAGAACCGTGGTGAGCGGGGGTGATCACGGGACGGCCGAGCGCCGCCCCGCGCCAGGAATGTCAGCCTACTGAAGGACCTTCAGTAGTTCGGTCTGCATCTGGTTGGCCTCGGTGAGGGCGGTGACGGCCGCGCTCGTGAGGGTCTGTTCGTTGGTGTAGTTGGTCTGCTCGGCGGACAGATCCACGTCGCTGATCGCCGAATTGGCGGCTTGCAGGTTGGTGATCGAGGTGGAGATCACGTCGCCGGTATATTGCAACTGCTCCAGCGAGGCGCCGACCGAGGCCCTTTGGGTGGAGACCGACTGGATGTCGGTGGTCAGGGTGTCCATCGCCGCCGAAGCGCCCGAAGCGGAAGAGACATCGAGGCTCGAGAGGGCCGAGATCATGCTGGTCAGGTCAGTCAGCTTCACCGCGATGGTGTCGCTGGAGCTGGTGCCGGTCATGAAGGTGGCGCCCGACGTGGAGGTGAAGCTACTGGTGGTGCCGTCCGAATTGGTGGTGCTGAGCAGGCTCTGGCCATTGAAGGTGGTCTGGGTGGCGATGTTGGAGACTTCCGTGGCCAGCGCGGTGAATTCGGTCTGGATGTCCGAAAGGCTGGAAGCGTCACTGGAGCCGGACTGGGCCTCGGTGGCCAGCGCCTTCATGCGGGTCAGGACGTCGGAGATGTTGGAGAGGGCTCCGTCGGCGGTGTTCAGCACGGATTCGCCGTTGGTCGTGTTGGTGGCCGCTTCCTGAAGCACGGCGATATCGGACTTCATGTTGCTGCTGATGGCCAGGCCGGCCGCGTCGTCGGAGGCCGAAGTGATGTTGGAGCCGCTGGAGATCTTGGCCAGGGCGCTGCTTTCAGCCGCCGAGTTCTTGTTGAGGTAGGCCAAAGCGGTGTTGGCCGCGATGTTCGTGCCGATGACTGACATTGGGTCCGCCCCTGGATCGATTGGGTTGCCGGCGCAAGACATCTGACGCCGGGAAGCGGCCGGTCCGTCGGGACGCCCGTCTTCTAGGTCTTGAACGGTGGGACTCAGAGGGATGGGGCGGTGAATCTGCGTCGGGCCGCCAAATTTTTTCCTCAAGTTTTTTCGCCCCAAACCGCCCTGCCCCCTCGTTGAACATGGAAACGGCCTGATCGCCGAACTCCAATACAACGGGGCATATCCATGACTACTGTCGCCAGCACCACCAGTGCATCCACAACATCTGCAAGCACAACAGCTTCTGTGGCCGCGACCAGCGCCGCCTCTACTGAAACCGAATTTCTGTCTATCCTGACAACTGAGCTCACCAATCAAGATCCATTGAACGCGATGGATCCATCGACCTTCACCAGTCAGCTGGTCAGCTACTCGCAACTTGAGCAGCAACTCACCACAAATTCCACCCTGACGGGGCTCGGCAGTCAGCTAACCGGCATCACCAGCCTTCTGACCTCCCTGGCGGCCAGCGCGACGAGCACTTCCACCACCGCCGCGACCAGCTAGCGGGGGCCGATCATGAGCCTCTATTCAGCCCTCAATTCCGCGGTCTCTGGCCTGCAGGCCCAGAGCACGGCCCTGTCGGCGATCTCCACCAACATCGCCAACGCTTCCACCACTGGCTACAAGATCGTCGATACCGACTTCGACTCCCTGGTCGCCGCCAGCACCTCCAGCACCAGCAGCGCCTCGTCTGCAGGCGGCGGGGTCATCACCTCCAGCTTCCGGGAGATGGACACCCAGGGCGAGGTCAGCTCGACCGCCACATCCACCAATATGGCCATCAATGGCTCGGGTTACTTCGTCGTTTCGGCGTCGGCGACCAACACCACGGCCGGCACGGACCTCTATACCCGTGACGGCAGCTTCTCGGCAGACGCCAACGGCAACCTGGTCAACGACAGCGGCGACTACCTGATGGGGTACGCCACCGATTCCACCGGCACGCCCACCTCTACAAGCGCCGGCACTCTGGCGGGTCTGACCGCAATCGTGGTGCCCACAAACACTACCGTCTCGCCCACCACTACAGCAGCCCTGGCGGCCAACCTCCCGGCTGGCCTGGCCGTGGGCGCGGGCGTGACCAACAGCATGACCGTGGTGGACTCCCAGGGGGTCAGCCAGACCATCGACGAAACCTGGACCAAGACGGCGGCCAACACGTGGTCGCTGGCGCTTTCCAGCCCCTACACCACCGCAGCGGACGGAACGAAGACCGTCACCGGAACCGTTGCCGACCCGTCGAGCGCGGTGACCGTGACCTTCGACAGCAATGGGGTGCTCAGCTCCACCAATCCCACCCCTGTCGCCGTGACCCTCGCCTTGGACTCCGACGCCACAAGCAGCTTCACCTGGAACCTCGGCACCGCCGGCGCCACCGATGGGCTGACCCAATACGCCTCCAGCGACTCCACCAACGAGCTGTCGGTCACCAGTGATACCCAGAACGGCACCAGCGCGGGCGCCCTGACCGCCACAGCCATCAGCAAGGCCGGCGTGGTCACCGCCACCTACTCCAATGGTCAGAGCATCATCGTGGCGGACGTTCCGGTGGCCACCTTCGCCGACGAAGAGGGCCTGATCCAGCTCTCCGGCTCGACCTATAGCGCCAGCAGCGCGAGCGGCGCCGCCACCCTGGCCATCGCCGGAACCGGAAGCGCGGGCACCATCTCCGGCAGTGCGCTGGAAGCCTCCACTACCGATACGGCGGCCGAATTCGACAAGATGATCGTCGCCCAGCAGGCCTATTCGGCCTCCGCCCAGGTGGTGACCTACGTCGACAAGATGTTCCAGACCCTGATCCAGGCCATCGGCTAAGGTCATGGCCGGGATCGACAAATACGTTCGCAAGGCCGCGCAGTCCAAGCAGGCAGGCTTCACCCTGCCGGTGATCGAGTCGGCCGAAGACGCCCTGCGGGTGGCGCGCGAAGCCGCCGCCAGCCTCCAGACGTTGCCGGACGACGCGCGGCTGGCCTTGCTCAGCGACCTGGGCGAGCTGTCCACCGCGATCAGCGGCCGCATCGACCGGCTGCAGCAGGAGCTGGCCATCACCAGCCTGCAGCTGCAGCAGGCGCGGTTTGGCAGCAAGGTCTGCCGCAGCTACATGCAAAACGGGGGTCGCGCACCCGCTCCGGCCGCTGATCCGGCCGGCGTGGTGGTTAAGCTGGATACCCGGCGGCGGCCACCATGTCCCTGACCTCGGTGATCTCGACGGCGAGCGCGGCGCTGCAGCAAACGCAGTACCAGATCTCCGTCACCTCCGGGAACATCGCCAACGCCTCCACGGCGGGGGCGACACAGAAGACCTATACCTCCACCTCGTCGGTCACCCTGACCTCGGCCCTCAGCACCGGCGAGGTGACGCGGATCACCGACGCCTACCTGTCTAAGACTGTCAACAACTCCAGCTCCGCCGACGGGGCCAGCTCGGTCGCCAATACCTACCTGGCCAGCTATGACGACGACCTGGGCTCGGTGGCCGACGGCAACGACGTCTCCAGCGCGCTGACCAGCTTCCAGACCGCCCTCAGCACCCTGGCCGCCTCGCCGTCTAGCACTTCGGACAAGGCGGCGGTGGTCTCTGCAGCCACGACCCTGGCCAACAATATTTCGGGCCTTTCCTCAACCATCCAGGCCCTGCGCACCCAGGCCAGCACCGACATCGGCACCACGGTGGCGGCGGTCAACACCGACCTGGCCAGCATCGCCTCCCTCAACAGCCAAATTGCCGCCGCGCAAAACAGCGGCAGCGACGCCACCGGCCTTGAGGATCAGCGCGACAGCACCCTGACCGACCTGTCGTCCATGGTTGGGGTGACCTACTTCACCAACACCAACAACCAGCTGATGGTCTACGACCAGGCCGGCGATCAGCTGGTGAACGGCAGCACGGCCTCGACCCTGGCCTACACTGGCAATGGCGCGCTGAGCGCCGACACCACCTATCCCGGCGCCATCACGGGCGTCACCCTCAACGGCACGGACATCACCAGCGCGCTGACCTCGGGCACGCTCGGGGGGCTGGTCACCCTGCGCGACGACACGCTGCCCGCTCAGCAGGACCAGCTGGACCAGCTGGCCTCCAGCCTAATCACCACCACCAACGCGGCCGCCAACGCCGGCACGGCCTATCCGCCGCCTGGCGCCCTGACCAGCGACTCGACCGTCTCGGCCAGCGACAGCTTCTCCGCCACCGGCACGGTGCGGATCGCGGTGACCTCGTCCACCGGGACGGTGGTCTCCACCACCGACCTCGATCTATCATCCTACACCAGCGTGTCGGACCTGCTCAGCGGGCTGAACAGCATCGGCGGCATCAGCGCGTCGATCTCCTCGGCGGGAAAGCTGGTGATCCAGACCACCGACAGCGCCGCCGGGGTAGCGATCAATGGCCTGACCAGCAGCGTCGGATCGTCCGACCAAAGCCTGTCGGACTATTTCGGCTTCAACGACGTCTTCACCGGCGACGACGCCTCGACCATCGCTGTCTCCGCGACGCTCAGCGCCAACAGCGCCACCTTGGCCACCGGCACGCTCAGCGACAGCGCCACCCTGGCGGTTGGAGATGCCGCCATATCCACCAGCGACGCCAGCGCCATCACCGCCCTGACCGCCGCCCTCAGCGCCACCCGCACCCTGGCGGCGGACGGCTCGGCCGTCGCCCAGACCACCAGCATCGCCGGCGCAGCCTCGACCTTTGTCTCGGCCGCCGCCTCGGTCATCTCCAACGCCGCCACCGCCGCCACCGACAATGACGCGGCCCTTTCCTCCGCCCAGAACACCCTCGCCAACACCACCGGCATCAGTGTGGATGAGCAGACCGCGCTCCTGACCCAGTACCAGAACCAGTATGAGGCCACCGCCCAGCTGATGACCGCGGCCAAGGCCATGTTCACCAGCCTAATCACCATGATGAACGGCTGATCATGATCGGCCGCGTCTCCACCTTCAGCGAAGTCGGCTATCTGATGACGCTGAACATGGCCACCCAGGCCAAGGAGACGGCTGTGCAGACCCAGGAATCCTCCGGCGTGAAGGCGCAGACCTATGGGGCGCTCGGCGGCGACGTTTCGCGGGTGCTGAACATCGACAACCAGATCACCCAACTGACCAGCGACGGGGACAACGCCACCACCGCCCTGTCCACCATGCAGGAATCCTATTCGGTGATGAGCAGCGTCACCAGCCTTGGGACCACGATGCTCAGCGACCTGACCTCCTATATGAGCGCGGGTACGACCGACACCAGCAGTCTGGCCTCAAGCGCCCAATCCTGGCTGACCCAACTGACCGGTCTGCTCAACACCCGGTACGCCGGGGCCTACCTCTTCTCCGGCACATCCACGAACACCGCGCCGGTAGACACAAGCGCCGCCGACTATACGCCGGCCGATGACGCGACCGCCGCCAACACCGGCTATTATCGGGGCGCCTCCAGTGGCACGGCCTATGTGGGATCGGACGGCTACACCGTCGCCACCTCGGTGCAGGCCGATAGTTCCGGGTTCGAGCAGATGCTGCGGGGCCTGTCGATGATCGTCGCCGACCCGACCGACGGCGCCACCCTCAGCGCCGCCTATGACCTGATCCAGAGTGGCAGTTCGGCGGTGGCCACCAGTCAAGCGACACTCTCCACCGCCAGCGCCGCCCTGACCAGTTATCAGTCGGACGCCGCCGCCAAAGTCACCGCCCTATCCACCCTGGCCACCGGCCTGATTGGCGCGGACCTGTCCGCCGCCACCGTGCTGGTGACAAACTATTCGACCCAGCTGGAGGCCAGTTATTCGATGATAACCAAGCTGTTATCGGACAACCTCAGCAAATACCTGACCTGAGCGCGCGCCGTCGGGCGACCGGCGCGCGCGCCGACACGGAGCGAAAAATCCTCCGCCCCAAATCTCGTTCACCGCCGTTTAACCATAAGAACCGGCCGGAGACGCTCCCCATGAACGCGATGAACACCATGAACCCGATCCCCTCTTCCGAGGACATGGACACCATCCTGCACAGCGTCACGGTCGCCGAAGCCACCAGCCGCGCCGCCCTGACCCAGATCTACGACACCCGCATGCGCTTGAAGCGGATGGAAGCGTCGCTGGCCGTGGTGCTGGGCTCGCTGACCGAATTCCAGGATGAAACCGCCGACTATGTGATCCACCGCCTGTCCCAGGAACTGCGCCGCCTGGCCGAGGTGCCGGACGCCGCGGCCCGCATGTGTGGCTGCGCCGCCGAGGACGTGGACCCCTCGCTGCTGCAGGCCATCGCCTCACACCTGGCGGGCCTGCGCTCGGACAGCGCCTGGCAGGCCCCGGCGCCGGTGTTCGCGGTGATGCATTGAGCCGGGCGGCCCCGGCCGCTCGCGCCAAGGCCGCTCACGCTAAGTCCGCCCCCCGCGGCGCGCCCCGCAATCCCGTAACCAGCGCCCCCGTCACCAGCGCGCAAGCCGGGGCCATGACCCTGGCCAAGGCCAGTGCTGCGCTGCTGCAGCTCGGCGCCGCCCACTTCACCGCCGGGCGCTATGATCAGGCGGAGATCGTCTATCGCGCCATCCTGAAGGTGCGCCCCGACCACGCCGACAGCCTGCACCTGCTGGGCGTCATGGCCTATAAGCAGGGTCGCAACGCCGAGGCCATCGACCTGATCGCCAAGGCCCTGACGCTGGACGGGAGTCGGTCCGACTACGCCAGCAACCTCGGCAACGCCCTGCAGCGGGACATGCGGCTGGCAGACGCGGAGATCTGCTACCGCGCTGCCATCGTTACCAATGCCAAGAGCGCGCCCGCCTACAACAACCTTGGCGCCGTGCTGCGGGCGCAAGGGCGCGCGGAGGAGGCCATTGCCGCCTGCGAGACCGCTCTGGTCCTGCGCCCGGGCTATGCCGACGCCCACAACAACCTGGCCATCGCCTTCGCCGACGTCAGCCGCTTTGAAGAGGCCGCCCAGCAGTGCCGAGCGGCGCTCAGCCAAGACCCGACCCGCACCCAGACCCGCAACAACCTCGGCAACATCCTGGCCCACCTCGGCCGGTTCGACGAAGCCCTGGCCGAGTATGAACTGGCCCTGGCCGGCCCGACCGCCGGCGCTGAAATCCGCCACAACCGCGCCATGACCCTATTGCGTGCCGGCCGCTTCGAGGAGGGCTGGAAGGACTATGAGTACCGCTGGCAGGCGCGCCAGCTATCCCCCGACCGGCGGGCGTTCGACCAGCCCCAATGGGATGGCGCGCCGCTGGGCGATCAGACGCTGTTGATCCACGCCGAGCAGGGCTTTGGCGACACCCTGCAGTTCTGCCGCTACGCTGCGCGCATTCCCGGCCGGGTGATCCTGGAGGTGCAGCCGTCCCTGGTTCCCCTGCTGCGCGGACAGCTGGGCGCCCACGCGGTGATCGCCGCCGGCGACGCCCTGCCCGCCTTTGATCTGCATTGCCCGATGATGAGCCTGCCGGGCCTGATCGAGCCCCGGCCCGATCCCGCCAACCACGCCCAGCCTTACCTGCAGGCCGATCCTGTGCGCATGGCGGCCTGGACGGCGCGCATCGCCCCCCTGCCGGGCCTGCGCGTGGGCCTGGTGTGGGCGGGCGGCCATCGCCCCAACCAGCCGAGCCTGGCGGCGGTGAACCGCCGCCGCTCCACCCAGCTTGGACTGATGGCGCCCTTGCTGGCCGTCCCCGGCGTCAGCTTCGTCTCCCTGCAGAAGGGCGCGCCGGCCGAAGAGATCGCCGGACTGCAGAGCGGCGTGACGCTGCACGACTTCACCAACGAACTGCACGACTTCGCCGACACCGCCGCCCTGACGGCGAGCCTGGACCTGGTGATCAGCGTCGATACGGCGGTCGCCCACCTGGCCGGGGCCCTGGGCAAGCCGGTCTGGCTCTTGAACCGCTACGACAGCTGCTGGCGCTGGCTGGCCGAGCGCGACGACAGCCCCTGGTACCCGACGCTCGCGCAGTATCGACAAACAGAGCCTGGCTGCTGGAAGGCCCCTGTTACGGCGATCATCCATGCACTTCAAACGCGCACAAGCGACCAATTGTTTGCAGGCTGACTTAAACCGCAAAGCTGTAGGTCGCCTGAAATCAAGCGCTCTTCTGGCTATGTTAAGCGCGCGCCATGACCTCTAGCCAGACCGCCGCTCCCGACATCCTATTGGTGGAAGATGACGACGAATTGCGGTCGGAGATGGCTGCCTATCTCGTCCAGCATGGCTACGGCGTGCACGAAGCCGCCAACGTCAGGGAGGCGCGCCTCAAGTTGGATCTTGAGAGCATACAACTCGTGGTGCTCGACGTGATGCTGCCGGGCGAAACCGGCCTGTCCCTTTGCAAGCGGCTGGCTGCCGAAAACGGCCCTCCCGTGCTCATGCTCAGCGCCATGGGGGAGACGATCGATCGGGTTTTGGGGCTTGAGCTCGGTGCGGACGATTATGTGGTCAAGCCTTTAGAGCCCCGCGAACTTCTCGCGCGGGTGCGGGCCCTGCTGAGACGCCGTTCCGTGGCGGCTTCGTCTAAAAAAATAAGCGTCTATGCCTTCGCCGGCTTCCAATTCGATCTGATGCGTCGCCAGCTGAAGGCCCCGGACGGGGATATTCTGATGTTGACGCCAGGCGAACTATCGCTGCTCGGCATCTTTATCGAGCGCCCCCAAAAGATCCTCTCGCGCGAAGATCTATCCCGGTGGTCAAACCCAGAGGGGGCAAGCGTCGACCGGGCGGTGGATATTCAAATCAGTCGGCTGAGACGCAAACTGAACGACAAGTCCAAGGGCGAAATCATCAGGACCCATCGCGGGTTGGGATATACGCTCGAAGCTGCCGTCATCCCTCTATGAAGAGGGCGGCGTCACGCTGGCTGCAGGCTCGTCTGGCGCTGCAGATCCTCGCGCTTCTGATGGTCGCTCTTGTGGTTGCGCAGATCACCACCCTCGCCTTAACCCTGCTGCTGCCTCCGCCTGCCCCACAGCAATATCGCCTTGACGACATCGCCGCAGCCTTGACCGGCCAAGCCGTACAAAATCGCTCGGCCATGCCGCTGGTTCGCTCGTTGCATGCGCGCCCGCCCAGCCTGGACAGTCCGGGTTGGTTAGTGTCGGAGCAGGCGCAAATCGAGCTGGCCAAGCGTTTGGGCGTTCAGCCTTCGGACGTTCGCCTGCTGTTTTACTCGCCCCTGCCGTTTGCTGGCGAATTCGTCAGTAAAACTCCAGTTAAACCGGTCGAAAAGGCTGATGCGGGCGCCTCTGCGCCGATCCGCCCTGTCCAAGCCTCCGTCATGCCGCTGTTCACCATGGTGTTGGCGCGTGCCGGTCCTGGGGGCGGATTTGGCGGACGGTTTCCGGGGGGCGGATTTCCAGGCGGCGGATCTCCCGGTGGCGGATTTCCGGGGGGTGCACCGGGCGGAGAAGGCACACGCGGCTTTCCTGAACCGACCCCGCAATCGCCCTCGCCACCCACTCAAAGCCCGCAGCCCGCTCAGCCTCAACCCCCCATTGCGAGCGCGCCTTCCGCTCAAATTACGCCCGCGCAGCCGGCAAGCTTGACCAACGCCGTTCCCGCCCAGAACAATGCCGCTCCTATGGCGCTTTCGCCCGAGGGCCGCAGCGCTCCCGACGGCAAATCTCCGATCGGGGCCCATGCGACACCGCAGCTCGTGGGCGCCGGAGAGTTCATGTCTGGATATCCGGAGCTGATTCCGAACGGTGACTTCAAGCCGCCGACGCCCGCTGCCTTACGCCTCGCGTCACCGTCCGGTGGAGATGCGGCAGCGCTGCTTCCTCAACAACCGATGGTCTCCCGCACCAATCCAGCAGCACACACGGCCTCTAGCACGCACTTGGCGATCCCACCGTCGCCACTAGAGGCCCTCAAGGCTTTCTGGACGGCGCCGCCGTTTCGCAAGCTGGATCCGGCGGAGAGAGCGGGCTATCCGCTGGCGGCAACGGTGCGGCGGAGCCTGTTCGGGCTTGCATCGACCCGCATCGTCGAGGGTGAATTCGTGGCGGCCATGCGGCTCGCCTCCGGCCAATGGGCGACGGTCCAGCCGGCGCGCGAGTCTTTCCCCAATCGCTGGGAAAGCCGCGTTCTACTCTGGTTCGCCGTGTCGTTCGCGATGGTGGCGCCGTTGGGCTATCTGTTCGCCCGGCGTCTCGTCGCTCCGTTGGCGGAGTTTTCGGCCGCTGCCGAACAGCTCGGCCGTGACCCGATGGGCGCGCTCCTTCCCCTGAAGGGACCTGCGGAGATAGGGCGCGCGGCCCTGGCCTTTAACCTTATGCAGCAGCGGCTTAAGCGTTACGTCGACGACCGGACCGCGATGTTCGGCGCCATTTCCCACGATCTGCGAACACCTCTGGCGCGTATGAGATTTCGAATCCAGCGCCTGCCGGGGGAGGCGGGCGCGGCCACCCTGAGAGACATTGGGCAGATGGAGGAGATGATCAGCTCGGTGCTCATCTTCCTGCGCGATGCGTCGGAGGCGGCGTCTCGAGAACGCGTCGATCTGAGGTCACTGTTGGAATGCGTGGTTGATGACGCGGCTATGGTCGGAGAAGACGCCGTGCTCGATCCTGGAGCGACGGCGTCGGTCCAGGTCGACTCCTTGGGCGTGAAGCGCGCCGTGACCAATCTGGTGGAGAACGCCATCAAATACGGCGGACGCGCCCAGGTGAGCCTGTACATCGACGGCGGCGACGCCGTGACCGAAATTCGCGACGGCGGCCCAGGCTTGGCGAAGGATGACCTGGAGAGGGTCTTTTTGCCCTTTTATCGCGCGAAACCAGCCCGCACTTTGGACGCCGGCGGCATTGGACTTGGCCTTGCTGTATCCCGATCTATCGCCCGCGCCCATGGGGGCGACGTGACGCTTTACGATCTCGGATCCGGTCTCGTGGCCCAGTTACGACTTCCCTTGCGCGGTGAGCCAGGCTCCATAATCTGACGTTGGGAATGGCAGCTCAGAGCCAATTTTCACCGTTGATGGGGCGGCGACGGGATGACCGCTTCTGGCGACGACCAGTCGTGCCCGTTTGGAGGGGGGAGGGGGCTTTTCCAATTGCGCCTCATGCGCGAAGGTGGAATGCGCACTGGCTTTTCGAATCTCATCAGTATCGTTTGCAGAAATTCAGCTCCGTCCATGCCTTCGTCCACAATCACTTTAATCAGGAACGCCACCTCACCGACCGGGAGCCTTACTATGCGCTGTTGGGCGAGGGTGTTCGTAGTTGTCCTGTTTATAGCGGGGCCAGCGATTGCGGCCCCGCCGCCGGTCGAGGCGTATGGTCATTTGCCGGGTATCGAAAGTATAGCGCTCTCGCCTGAAGGTGATCGCGTGGCCTTTATCGGCGTCAGCGGCGATGCACGGAGGATCTTCGTCCGCCAGATCGACGGCCCCATGCTGATGGCGGCGCCAGTGGGCGAGGCCAAGGTGCGAAGCTTGGCCTGGGTTGGAAACGACCATCTGTTAATCTTCTCGACTGAGACGGCGACAGCTAGCGGCGATCAAAGTGAAAAGGGTGAATATGCTACCCTGGTGGTGGCCAATCTGAAGACCCGCCAATTGACCGCTCCGCTGAACGATGCGGGATTCTTCCCGGGGGTCGAGGGTTATTACGGCGCGCGGGAAATTGGCGCGCGCTGGTATGCCTTCCTCGGCCTGCAACGGATTGCTCGCAACGAGCCCCGCCAGGGGTATTCGGACCTCTATCGCCTGGGGTTGGACGGGTTTGAAGCCTTGCGCGTAGCAAAAGGCAGCCAGCTGGGCCGCACGTGGGTGATCGGCGATACGGGCGAAGTGGTCGCCGAAGAGGAATATGAAAGTGAGACGGGAAAGACGACAGTCTATGCGGGCGCTGATCGCGCCAAGCGCCTGGCCTCCATCAGGAGCGACAGCGATGGCCTTGGCCTCGAGGGCCTAGGGCGGGCTCCGGGAACCGTGTTGGTCAGCGGCTTGCATGGGGAGGGGCTCAATCCCCAGGAGGTCGATGTTGCGACCGGCGCGGCGGGGGGTTTCCTGCCTCCGGCCTTGCATGGGTCAGAGTTGTTGCGATCCAACCAAACCCACAGGGTCATCGGCTACCAAGTGTTTGGCGAGCACCCCCATGTGGTGATGTTCGATCCGGTTTTGAACGCCAAGCTGCAACGGGCGGTCAAACCGTTCAGCGACGCCCGGGCTGTCTTGCTCAGCGCCTCGGACGATTACGACCGCTTGATCATCCATACGGAGGGCGACATCGACTCGGGCTCCTACTACTTGGTCGATATGAAGAGCCGCCGCGCCGACCCTCTCGGCTATGACTATCCGCCGGTGGGTAGCGCCGACGTCGGATCGCGCCGCATGGTTCCTTATCTTGCGGCGGACGGCACGCCGCTGGAGGGCGTGCTGACCCTTCCGCCGGGTAAAACGGCGAAGGACCTGCCCGTAATCGTACTACCCCACGGCGGTCCTCGGGCCCATGACCAAGTCGCGTTCGACTGGTGGGCGGAGGCCTTTGCGTCGCGCGGCTACGCGGTCTTCCAGCCCAATTTCCGAGGTTCCACCGGCTATGGGCCGGAAATGTTGAAAGCCGGCTATGGTCAATGGGGCCGCAAGATGCAGACTGACATCACCGACGGCCTGATGGCCCTGGCCGCCAGGGGTGTCGTCGACCCCAAGCGCGCCTGCATCGTCGGAGCCAGTTACGGCGGATACGCTGCGCTCGCCGGGGTGACGGTGCAGACGGGCTTTTATCGGTGCGCGGTCTCCGTCGCCGGCGTCAGCGACCTCAACGCCATGCTAGAATGGGTGTCATCGCGCGCCGGTTTTCAACAGAATGCGGCCAGCCGCTACTGGAACGTGGCCATGGGGGCGACCGGCCCAAATGATTCGGCGCTACGGGAAATTTCACCGGCACATTTAGCGGCGCGGGCCGATGCTCCGGTGCTGCTCATCTTCGGCAAGGACGACACGGTCGTGCCCAATGACCAGAGCACATCCATGGCCCGGGCCTTGCGCACGTTCGGCAAGCCCGTCGAAGTGATGGTGATGGATCATGAGGACCATTGGCTATCTCGCGAAGCATCACGGACGCAGATGTTAAAAACTGCCGACGCGTTTGTAAGAAAATATAATCCACCAGATTAAATTACAACATTAATCGATAGAATTGACGACGCGACATTCAGAACTATTCGTCATTATTGCAAAATTATTACGAATATACATTAGTATGTGGCGAGATATTCATAAATTTACATGGGTTGGGCGCGCCATATGGCGCTTGGCCAAAACTTGCGCAAAAATGTTACACTTTAATCGAATATGGCGAAATAGCGTCTTTTTTGGGTTGGATTCGCGCGAGGGAGGAGACACGATATGGTTGTCTAATATCTTGGGGCTGCTTCAGCGCGCGGCTGAAGCGGCGGAGGAGGTGTCATGGGGCGCGAGAAGGCTGTGTTGCTAAGTGCTGTCACGTCGGCGGCGCTTATGTCGAGTTTCAACGCCCACGCGCAATCTGCGCCGGCCGCAGCTACATCGGACAATACTGCGCAAGATGTGGTGGTTACCGGATCGCGCATCCGCCAACCGGCGGAGTTTTCCTCGCCTGATCCGATACAGGTGATCACCTCGACCGACTCAACCCTACGCGGGTTCGCCAACACGGCGCAGATCATTCAGCAGTCTACAGTTGCGGGCAACGGCACCCAGATCAATAACTTCTTCTCCGGCTTCGTGGTCAACGGCGGCCCGGGGGTGAACACTGTGTCGTTGCGGGGACTGGGCACCGACCGCACGCTGGTGTTGATCGACGGGCAGCGAGTGGGTCCCGCAGGGGTTCAGGGCGCTGTGGGTGCGGTCGACCTCAACACCATCCCCTCGACCATCATCGATCATATCGACATTTTGAAAGACGGCTCCTCCTCAATCTACGGATCGGACGCTGTGGCCGGGGTGGTGAATATCGTCACCAAACGTGACCTGGATGGCGGAGCCTTTCACGCCTACGCTAAGCCGTTCTCCTGGGGTGGCAATGAGTACGACCTAGGACGTAGTCAGGATTTAAGGGCTGTGGGATTCCCTGGCGAAGGGAGTTGTGATTCAAGGCTGATTTTTGGAG